>CAIPTQ010000033.1 GCA_903868035.1 uncultured Phycisphaerales bacterium | reverse complement strand
TCCGGCGTATCCGTCACCAAGCGCACGCGGTTGACCAGGGCCTCCTGGGCCACCTCCACGATCTGCGCCACCGCAGCGCCGATCCCGTCGCCTGGGTACTTGCCCGGCGTTGCAATCGCTTCTTCCTTGCTCATGACAATCCTTTCCTTCAAAAGCTCTACTCGTAAACACATCCGCGCCGCCGGGTCACTGGCCAGGTTTCACCTCGCCAGTCTCCCGGTCGATGACATCCTGGTCGTACAGGGCATCGCCCTCGGGGTCCTCGGGCAGCTCGGGGTGGAAGGAGAGCGAGCCATCCTGGTGCGCGGTCATGTGGAACTGCTTGCTGCGCCGCTTGGGCAAACTGCTCTGGATCTGCGCGTCCACGACTACGCTCTCCAGTCCCACCGTGCCCGTGCCGCTCTTATCCACCACGGGGATGAAGGAGAACTCGATGGAGATTTTCCTCGGCCGGTCATCCAGCGGACGATCGTCGCAGTCTCGCACCACGTGCGCCACTTCGCGCTCAAAGACAACCGCCAGCACGCCCTTGTCCAGCAGCATCAACGCATCTAACCCCAGTTTCACATTTTGAGACATCGCAGCTCCCTGTATTTATGATAAAGTCCGGTCGCCTCCACCGAGGAGGCGAGATGCATCCCGGCTCGCATCCGCGCCCTTGCACAGACTGGGAAAGAAGAGGGCGCCGCAGGCCCGTCGCACCGCCAAACCAGCCCGGACTGTTTCTGCCATTCGCATAGTTGCCAGTCTTAATGTAGGGTGGGTGTACTCGCCCACCATCCACTCAACCGCCCGTTCCTTCTCTCTTTGCCAGTCCCATCCCATCCCATCGTTCCGGCTCCTCATCCTCAGTCGCAGGTGGAGAATCCGCCGCCATCATCCACTTCGTTCTCATGTGTCTCCTTTCGTAGCATGGGCGGCTTGCCCATGTTGTCCTGTTGTGGCATGGGCAACTTGCCCATGTTTTGCGTCCGTCCCTGCTCCACCCACGCCCCCCCGATCGTCTCGATCGCCGCGCGGGCGTTCTTCTCCATCACCAGCGCCGTCCAGTCCCCCACGCGGAGGGCGATGGCCACGCCGAAGCAGACGTTGTGCCCGATGATGCCCATTTGCCAGCGCCGGTATACATTCACCGCCGCCACTTCCGCCGCCGCCGGCACGCGCAGCTCGAGGCGCATGCGGTCGATAACCCAGGCCAGCAGCGGCGCGGTGCGAAGCGTGATGTGTCCCAGCTTCATAACTCAACTCCTCTGCCGCTCTACTGGCAACTAACAACTGGCAACTGGCAACTTCCTCCGATACCCAAACGCCGCCGCCGTCTCTTCGGCGCGGCGCAGGTCCACCGCCACGCCCGAGTGCAGCTCGCCGCGCGCGTCGCGGAACCACCAGCGCACAGTGTTGCGGTGCTTGATCAGTGTTTGATGGAATGAGAAGCGGAAGACATTCCGCTCTCCGTCGGAGATGACGCCCTGAGCGTCCACCAGTGCCTGTGACATGTTGCCCGTCCTTCCCAAAAGCCCGAATCTGCCCGTCCCCAGCGTGGCATGGGCAACCTGCCCATGTCTTCCGTGGCATGGGCATCCTGCCCATGTCTTCAAAAGTGCTTCGGCCCCGCGCATCCGGCGCAGGGATGTGCCCGCGGGACCGAAGCCAGATCTCATCAAAATGCGGCCGGCCTGCTGCTCCGGGCGTCGCAATGGAGGCAGGCCGGCCGCGGAGTTCTATCTACGCCGCCAGCATCTTCTCGATCTCGCTGGTGAGTTTCCCAGGGCTCAGTCCCAGCGCCTCGGCCACGGCCGCGATGACCAATGGCCCCGGCAGGCTCTTCTCGGTTTCCCACGCGCTGACGGTGGACCCGCTCACCGAGACCTTGTATCCGGACTTGCGGCTGAGGATCTCGCTGGCCTTCTCCGCCAGTTGTGCCTGGGTCAGCTCAAGCTCGCGCCGGGTTCGTTCCAGAAAATTCATGTTTCCTCGTCCATCTCCGCACATAGGCCCGCACGGCCCGCTGCACCAACTGGGTAAACGGCCGCTCGCAGGCCGCCGCGATCCGTTCCACGTTTCTCCGCTCCTCATCCGTGAAGTAGCACGATTTGGGTCGTACTGTCTTCATCGGACCTATTATGAATCCAAATTAGATAAAATCAAGAGAAATCTTCCCCATGTCTACAGATTCTTATAAATGCATGGCGGCGGCGTGGGTTGTGGTGATTACCATCCGCGACATGAGCGTGAATTTCGGAAAATTCCTCAAGGACCTGATGGTGGAGCTGGGCGTCAGTGCCCGCCAGCTCGCCGAGGCCGTGGATCGCGACGAGCAGTCGATCTACGTATGGATGAGCAAATCCCGGCCCCCGCTGCGCGGGGACGCCCTGGTAATGCGAATTGACGAAAATGCCCCCGCTCTTTACAACGGGGGCGAGGAGTCACTTCATGTCCACCGAGATCTCCCAGCCCGGCCGCAATCCCAGCTACAAGCGCATCGCCATCGGCGTGGTCGTGGGCTTCATTCTCCTGCTGGCGACCGTTGGGGCCGTGGCGATCTTCAACCGTTCATCACATTCCGACGCCACTCTTCTGGAAGTGCCCGTCCCCCAGCGTCCCGATCTGACCGTGTGGATGGAGCGGCATGACCAGGCCGTGGTCGGCAAGGATCATTACGTCAGTCCCAGCGTCTGTCGCGTTCGCAACAACAGCGCCCAGCCCATCGTCATCCAGCGCATTCAGCTCAATGGAGAATATTCCGCACCGCTGTGCAAGTTGCTCGATGACCGCACTGGATGGGTCGAGTCTCCTCAGGCCTATCCCGTCAAGCTGTCTATTGGCGAGTGCCTTTATGCCCTGCACCGCCAGAGCGGGGGCGGCCCCTACGCACGGGACGTGCTTTTCGTGGACATCCTTACCGATCGCGGTGAATTTCGCGTCACCTTCAAGGATTGATTCCCGTAGCATGGGCGGCCCGCCCATGTTCTTCTTCACCCGGCCTGGCCGACAAATTCCTTCAGAATGTTCGCCCTTCACAGTCATCGGTCAGCATGCCGTCGCGGAGCAAGCCGTGATATTGGCCGACGTGATTGATCGAAGGATTCGCCGTGACGAGCGGCGGCTCGCCGGTGCGCGTCCACGCCGGCAGTCTATTGGCCGGATTAGTCGCGTTGTGAATGCGACCGCGATCGATGTTCCATTCACTGCCACTGGGCAACTTGACGTTCAGATCCCCGCCGTCCCACCACATCGCGCCCGGCGCGAGGTCCGCCCATTGCAGGGGCTTCACGCCGGACACCTCGAACCAGGGCGGATTATCCGGGTTGAGCAATCGCCAGAAGGAGGGTTCCTGCGGGCAAAACTCGACCATGTAGCATTTCCATGCCATTCCTCATCTCCTTTTCATCGGTTTGGAATAACCGAGTTGCATCAGCACCCACCGGTACTGGCTCAGCGAGGGGAAGTGGACATGATTGATTCGCCGAAACTCCGCCACTGTCGCCGCAAACTCCACATCCCCGGCGTCCGGCACGGCGCTGACGGCATACGGCGCGGCAAACTGCTCCGCCCGCGGCTTCCCCTGCTGATTGGGCAGCACTAACGTGGCATGGTGCATCCTGCCCATGTTCTTTTCCATTCTCCCCCTCTTCCCCACCCTCCCATCTTCCCACCCTCCCATCACCCGAACCAATAAGGCTCCGGCGCCTGCACGCGGTTCCGATTCTTCCCGCTCCGCACCACCACGTTCCCCACGAACGGATCGTCGGGATAGCAGAACCCATTGCAGTAGATTCCCCCGCCGCTCTGCGTCTTGACCACGTTCCGCTCGAATCGGTTGTGCGACCCGCCGGCGATCGCCGCCGCCCAGTTGGTGGTGTCGGTGAACCGATTGTCCTGGGCGAGCAGCCAGTCGCACGCCCGATCCGCGATCAGCCCCGTGCCCGTCTCCCGCGTCGGCCCAGAGAAGACGCAGCGGCGCACGAGCAGCGGCCGGGCCTTGCTCCCCTGCACGCTGATGAACGAGAGCATATCCTCGACGATCCCGCGCCCGCTCACAAACCGGCACTGATCGACCCGCACCTGGATGGGGCAGACGGCCGGCTCATCGCCCGCCTCCCCGCCCAGGCCATTGAACTGGAGCATATGCGCTTCCTCCCGCCCGTCGCAGTCAATCCAGTTGCAGCGCGTGAATTGGTAGATGTCCCCCGGCAGACATTTGAGGTACACCCCCACGTCCTTAAACTCCCGCCCCACCACAGTGAACCGGCGCACGATCTTCCCGCTCCCCGGCTCGTGGAATTTCTCAAAAGGAATGGTCATTTAAGAAAATGATGAATGCGGAATGATGAGTGATGAATCCCATTCATCATTCAGCATTCATCCGTCGCTTTTCCGTGGCATGGGCTACCAGCCCATGTTTCCGCTTATAAATTTCCCAGGTTTTTCCATTTGCATTCATGCCGGGGTGTGATACACTATAGGAAGAACAGGAGCGTTTATGGGAAAAGTTCATTTTGACCAGCGCGGATACGTTGATTTCTCTCGAAGCATTGGCGCGGCCACCGCCGAGCGCGAGGGCAAGCTGCCCCTCACCCGCGCCATCGCCGCCGTCAGCGTCGCCGCCGTGTGCCCGGCCCCCGTGGCCCGCCGCGTGTTGGCGGCTATAGGCCCCTGCGAGTGGCACCACGTCTCCAAGTACGCCAACGTCACCGACTATTACGAAATCCACCGCGCCATCCGCATTGCCGCCCGTGTCACCACGGCCGCCGAGCGTGCCGCTTTGCTGCGGCGCTGGACGCGCCAGTCCTGGCAGGCCGCCGCCGACGCTCGAACATCCCGCGAGATCGCCCAGGCGCTGGCCGTGACGCGCAACCGCGAGGCCGCCGAGATCGCCGCCGGCCAATCGGCTCGCGACGAACTCGCCGCCGCCATGTACCAGGCCGAGCGCCAGAGCCACATCACCGGCGTCACCGCCGCCTACAAGCGCCACCCCACTCCCGGCCGGGCCGAGGCCCTGCGGAGCCTGGGCATCGACCCCGCCAGCCTGCTGGAGGTGGCCCATGCCTAAGCCCCCGCCCTGGACCGCGAAGGAAGTCGCCCTACTGGGAACCGCCACCGATTCTGCCATCGCCAAGAAGATCGGCCGCGGCATCCGCGGCGTGGAAACCAAGCGGCTGGCGCTGGGCATCGCGCCCTCGCGCCTGCACAAGTTCCAATGGTCGAAGCGCGCCGTGGCGCTTCTGGGCAAAGTCGCCGACGCGCAAGTTGCAACGAAGCTCAGCCTGCGCCGCAACGCCGTCATCAGGGAACGACTTCGCCGTAAGATCCC
>CAIPTQ010000032.1 GCA_903868035.1 uncultured Phycisphaerales bacterium | reverse complement strand
CCGCACCACCCGCACCGCCGGCACCACGGGCACCACCGCCACCCGCACCGCCGGCACCACGGGCACCACCGCCACCACCGCCACCAGGACCGCCACCGCCGCCGCCGCCGAAGCCGAAGCCGCCGCGGCCGCCCGAGAACGTCGGGGCAAACACCTGCGTGACCTGAATGTCATTGAGGAGGCCCGCGGTCTTGGCCCAGAATTCACCCTTGGTCTTCACCAGGGCGGCGGCATCCTTGACGGCAGCCAGTTTCTTGGCGTAGTCGGCGATGATCGGATCGATCTTGGCTTTCTGGTCCGCCGTCCAGCCCAGCGTCCCCATTCGCGCGGCTAACTGCGTGTTGAGGCGCGAGGCTTCCCACTTTTCCGCCTGGGCCGGGTTGAGAATGGCCACCATCTTGATCTCGGCATCGTTGAGGATGGCTTCCCGGAGCAAATTCTGCTGATACAATGCGTCGTTGTATTTCTGCTGCGCCACCGGATCCACCGGGGTGCCGGGGGTGAACGTGGGCTGCAACGGCGTAAGGACCGCGCCGCTGGAGGTTGTCCATTCCGTCAGTTTCGTGGTCAAGTCAGTGGAGGCCGCCGTCAGCTTCGTCGTTTGGTCCGCGGTCAGATCGGTGATGACCGTCTGCATCGTGGTCGCGGGGTTGGCCATGGCCGCGCCGCCCCGTCCGCCGCCGCCGCCACCACCGCCGCCACCCCCACCGCCACCTCCTCCGCCACCACCGCCGCCACCGGCGTAGACTGCCGTTCCGGCGAGTGCGACTGCCATTGCGAGCGCAAGTACGTATTTCTTCATAATGACTCCTTTAAAAAAAGATCGACGCGAAATGCGTCTGGAAATTCCTGAGAGCTGAACGAGTGTAAGCGAAGCTGGAGATGTGACGGGTATTATGGCCGTAATACCTCCGGCTGGCAATTACGCACACGATGTCACGGTGTCAGTGCATGATGGAAATAATGTTGTCGCTCATGCGAATATGATCGCCGCGATATTGTGCCAAGCGGTGATGATTGATAGACAACTATCAAGGTGAAAGGATAGTCCCATGCAGAATGCTTCCATGGAGTCGGGAGGACCAGCGGCGGGTCGGCGGGTACGGTGGCAATGCGTAAGATGTGGGAACACCAAGAAGACGGGTGACGGGTGCCATTGCGGGTCTTCGCTTGGCACAATCCGACACGCTGGATAGCGGTGATGTGTGGGCGAAGAAACCCTATTATTCATTGGGAAAAACGGTGGACTTGCCGGTCTTTGCAGGGCAGAATAAGCACCCATGCCCGGGTGGCGGAACGGCAGACGCTGAGGACTTAAAATCCTCTGGAGAGTAATCTCCGTGTGGGTTCGACTCCCATCCCGGGCAATAAACCGCCGGGCAGGCCGGCTTCGATAACAGTGCCAACAGCTTTGTCACCGTGCGCAACCGCTTCTCCTTGACACCACCCTCACCTGGAACAACGCCTTCGGCAAAAACATGGACCTCCACCTCTCCGGCTACAACCGCCTCAACAACCGCGCCAACGTCGCCGGCCAGTGGCTCCGCGACACCTACACCCCCCGCGGCGCCACCTTCGTCCTTTCCATGGAACTCCGCTTCTAAATCTGCCAGTCCGGCGCCAACTCCTGCTTGAATTCCTTCGGCGGCCGGTTCCGGTACTGCAACTCCGGATTCTTCACGCTCACCCGCGTATGCGCCGGCACGCTCTGCGTGATGAACACGTTGCCGTTGATCGTCGCGCCCCGCCCGATCACCGTTTCCCCGCCCAGGATCGTCGCCCCGGAATACACCGTCACCTCGTCCTCCAGCGTCGGATGGCGCTTGGAACCGCGCAGCGTTTGCCCGCCGCGCGTGGAGAGCGCCCCGAGCGTCACGCCCTGGTAGAGCTTCACGCGCTGGCCGATGAGGGACGTCTCCCCGATCACCACGCCTGTGCCGTGGTCGATGAAAAAGTAATCCCCAATGGCCGCCCCGGGGTGGATGTCGATGCCCGTGAGGTTGTGGGCGTACTCGGTCATGATCCGCGGCATCAGCGGCACCTGCGCCTTGTGCAGTTCGTGGGCGATGCGATACACGCTGATGGCGAACAGCCCCGGATACGAGAAGATGATCTCATCGGTGTCCGCCGCCGCCGGATCGCCCTCAAAGGCCGCCTGCACGTCCGTCGCCAGCGTCGCCCGCAATGCCGGCAGCGCCCCCAGAAACTCCTGCACCACCGCCTCGGCCGTGGTGTCGCAGCTCGGGCAATCCGCCCCGCGCCGCGTGGCCTGGTGGCGGATGGCGTTGTTGACCTGCTCGTAGAGCTTGTCGTGGATCACGTTGATCAATTCGCCCACGTGGTATTCCAGCGTGCGGGCGGTGAGGTTCTGCTTGCCGAAGTATCCGGGGAACAGCAGCTCGCGGATCAGCTTGATGAGCTCGACGATGGCGTCGCGGTTGGGCAGGTGCCCCGCATCGATGTGCCGGGTCTGCGGCTCTTCCTGGTAACTGGCGACAATCGCCTGCACCAGGGAGCGGAAATTCGTTGCGTCGTTTGCCATGGGACTCCATCGTAATCATACGTTCCCTGGTATTCTACAGCAGCGGCCGCCAAACGGAACCCGTAGCGTCAGCGCGGGCGTCAGCGCGGGCGTCAGCGCGGGCGCGCGGGCCCCGGAATCGCCCCCGGCAACCCCGGTGCAGGCGTCACCACCAACGCCCACGGGGGCCATTTGCCGGAGGCATGAGCTGAGGCCCTTGCTGCCGGTGCGCGACGCACTTCATCTGGCGGCGGCGTCCCTTTTTACCAAATCGATGGTGCGCCGTGCGCCGGCTTGGAATTGCCTTCATCTGGTGAATGCGAATAAAATGAAGCACAGGGCGCGGACCAAGCCTGCGGCTCCAAGCCGCGCGTGGATCCGGCGCATGTGGCGGCACACAAGGATCCGATCGAGGCGCTGCGCCACGATTGCTCGGCGGCGCGGCCATTCCTGTAAGGAGCAGTGATGAAATTCCGACTTCCCCTGGCGGCGGCGCTTCTGGCCTTGACGGCAAGCACCGCCGGGGCCGAACCCGTCGCGCTCACCGTCCACACCGACCAAACGACCAAGACCATTGACAATCGGATTTATGGGCAGTTCCTGGAGCATATATTCAATTCGGTGCATGGGGGGCTGTGGGGGGATCAAATCCTCAACGGCACGCTGGAACTCCCCCCCGGCCGCCCCCCCACCGCCGCCAGCGCGCCCGCCACCCAGCCTGCCACGCCACCGCGCTACTGGGAATTCCTCTCCTTTGCGCAGGTGGATCGTGACAACCCGTATAATGCCGATAGCTCCATCCGCTTGACGGGTAACGACCTTGGCATGCCGTCGGGCATCAAGCAGAAAAACATCTGTCTGAAGGAAGGCGAAAAATACACGTTCACGCTTTACGCCCGCGGGAGCGGCGATGTCGTCATCACTTTCAGCGACGGCAATGCCGCAGTCGTTTCCAAATCAATCAACGGCGTCGCGCAGGAATGGAAGAAGTTCACCTTCGACTTCACCGCGTCCAAATCGGTCGATAGCGCGACCCTGAATATCACGACATCCTCCTTCGGACTGATCAACATCGACCAAATCTCCCTCTTCTCCGCCAGCGCCCTGGCCACCGGCGGCTATCGGCCCGATCTCCTCAAGGCCGTCACCGATCTCCAACCCGCCACCATCCGCTGGCCCGGCGGCAGCTTCGCCAACAAGTACATCTGGCAGAACGGCATCGGCCCGCGCGAGAAGCGGCTGCCGCACCCGGTGGAGCAGTGGAACGACCGCGACACATATCAGTTTGGGACGGATGAGTTTTTGCAGTTGTGCGAGAAGATCGGGAGCGAACCGATCCTGGTGCTGAACACGGCCCGGGGTGTGGAGGATGCGCTGCGCTGGCTGGAATATTGCATGGGGGACGCCACGACGGAGTATGGGAAGATGCGGGCCGCCAACGGGCATGCCGCGTACAAGCTCAAGACGCTGGAGATCGACAACGAGACGTGGCTGCTGATGCAGTTCCCGCAGTACGTGGACATCGTCAACAAATTCTGCCCGCCCATCCGCGCGAAGTATCCGGATTTGAAGCTGTCCGTCTGCGGCAGCTATGCGTATGACACCGGCCCCGGCGAAGGCAACCAGGCGGCCAATCGCAACTGGGACCCGCGACTGCTCGAGCAATGCGCCAAGCAATTCGACGTGCTCTCGCCGCACTACTACAACGGCCTGCTGACGGAACATCCGGCCGACTACAAGGAAGACCCGCGGAAGTACGAGGAGTTTTTGAAGGGGCGAGGGGAGATGATCAAGAAGTCGGCCAACCCCGACATCAAGATTTACGTTTCGGAGTGGAACCTGACGTATGGCCGCTGGGGCAACGACTGGCGCGTGGGGCTGTATGCCGGCGGCATTCTCAACGCCTTCGAGCGGCAGGGGGATCTGGTGACGATGTCGTGCCCGGCGCTGTTCATGCGGAAGATCGGGGTGACGACCAGTTGGGACAACGCGCTGATTAACTTTGACCAGAAGGGGTGGTTCCCGGCGGGCAACTACGTGGTGATGAAACTGTGGCGCGAAGCCTTCGCCCCCAACCTGCTGGCGGTGGACGGGCCGGAGCGGCCGCTGAATTTTGTGGCGGCGCGCAGTGCGGACAAGAAGACGGTGTATCTGAAGGTGGTGAATCCGGAGAGTACGGCGGTGGAGGCGGCGGTGCGGCTGGAGGGCGACCTTGCGCCCAAGGCCGCGGTGATGCAGGTCATCGCCCCCGGGGCGGAGAACGTGAAGAACACCATTACCGAGCCGGACAAAATTAAACCGGCGGCGGGCACGGCGACCATCGAGGGCGGGACCGTGAAATTCACGATGCCACCATGGTCGGCGGCGACAGTGCGCATTACACCGTAGACACGAGGACGCCTGATGAAACGGCAATCTGAAAATCCCATCGTAGACGCCGTGCGTACACGGGCCATGCGCATCAGCAAACGCTACGGGCACGATCCGCGCCGGTATCTCAAGCACCTGCAGGCCGCGCAGAAAGCGAACGCCGCGCGGGTGGTGCGCCAGATCACCGTGGTGGCGTAAAGCATACTCCCCCCAACATTTTTCCCCTTGCATTTCGCGCCCGGCGTGCTAATCTCGTTTCACGCGACAGGTGTCCGGCGTCCAATCGCCGGATGAAAAGGGAAGGCGGTGAAAATCCGCCGCGGACGCGCCGCTGTAACGGGCATCCCCCGCCGTGTCGGTCACTGAGCCTCCTGGCCCCGGCTTGCAGAAGCCGGGCCCGCTCCCGCGGGTCGCCAGGCGCGCTTGGGAAGACCACGCGGCCCAGAAGCCCCCAGCCAGAAGACCTGCCTCTCGCCGATGTCGGCCCTCGCGAAATGGGACGCCGAATCAAGCCGTGTTTTGCGTTTTGCCGGGCTTGTCCGCGTTCCATGCCGCGCGTCTTGTTGCCGCGCGTGCCGGTGTTTGTTCGCCCGTTGCCGCCGTCCACCTGCAACCATGCCACGCGCACTGGCATGAGGAGTCTTCATGTTTCGTCACCGTTTACTGTGTCTGCTGGCGTTGGGCCTGCCCCTGGCGGATGCCGCCGCGGGGCGGGCGGCCAATTGGGCCACCGGCGTGGTGGCGTATGCCGCCGGCAAGACCTACCCCGCACCTGACCCGGGCGACTGGACCCCCGCGCCCCCCGATGCCGTCAACGCGACCTACACCACGGCCAGCACCGCCGCCCTCGCGGGCCTCACCGCCGACACCGGCATCGGCACGCCGTATCCCTCCGTGCTCACGCCCTTCAATGGCGCCTGGCAGCCCGGCGCGCTCCTGGGCATCGGACAGGGCGGCTCCATCACACTGCAATTCACCCACCCGGTGCGCACCGACGGCTACACCATCGGCGTCCACACCGGCACGACCCTGGCCGAAACGGACTATCCCAATGGCAATGCCGGCAGTGTCGCCACGATCCTCTCCACGCCGCGCCGCGCCGCCGTGGCCGTGAGTGATGACGGCGAACTCTGGTTCCCCCTCGGCACCTTCGACCTCAACAACCCCTCCAACTACTACGCAACGGGCGTGGACGCACCCTCGTACCAGCTTTCCGTCACCGCCGGCACCCTTGCGGATGTCGAAAAGCCCTTCCTCGGCAGCGTCAGCAGCTTTGACGGCCAGAGTTGGCCCCAAATCCTCGCCACGCTCGATGGCTCCGCCGGCGGCACCTGGCTGGACCTCTCCGCCACCGGCCTGCCTTCCATCAGCTACATCCAGTTCACCGTCCCCACCGGCTCGGCGCTCTATCTCGACGGCGTCGTGGGCTTGCCCGCGCCCGAGCCTTCTTCGCTGGCGGTGTTGGCGCTGGGCGCATGGGGCCTGATCCTCGGACGACGCAAGCGAGCCGCCGATGAACACAAATAAACACATCATCCCAATTACCAATTACCAATTACCAATTACCGGCCCGCGGCAACGCGGATTCACGCTCATTGAACTGCTGGTCGTCGTGGCCATCATGGCGCTGCTGATCGCCATCCTGCTGCCCAACCTGGGCGCGGCGCGCCAGCGCGCCAAGACCACCGTCTGCCTGAGCAACCTGCGCCAGTTGGCCACCGCCGCCTTCAACTATGCCGGCACCTACGACGGGCTTTTCCCCCTGGCCCACGACAACTCCGCCGACTGGGATTTCGCCGTCACCACCGACGCGGCGGGCAACCAGACCCTCGCCCCCGGCATCCTCTGGCAATCCGCCGGCACCGGGGGACAGGCCCTGCGCATCCAGCAGTGCCCCAGCTACACCGGCCGCTCCGCCACCCTCTCCGATCCCTACACCGGCTACAACTACAACACCAGCTTCATCGGCAAGGGCACCGGCGAGACCATCACCCGCCCGGCGCGCATCAGCGAACTGGCCCACCCGGCCTCCACCGCCCTCTTCGGCGATGGCGGCTACTACGGCGGCGTCACCGACAAGTTCATGCGCTCCCCCGAACCCTTCCCCCAATCCCCCGACGCCCTGGCCCCCCTGACCCGTGCCGCCGGCACGCAGGCCTACCGCCACGGCAAGGCCGCCACCAACGCGGCCTTCGGCGACGGCCACGCCGAAACGCGCACCGACCGCTACACCGCCGGCATCAGCATCATCACGCCAACGACGGGATTTCTGTCGGCGGACAACAGCCTGTACGCCACGAGGTAACGTTTAGAATTGAATCATTGAACCATTGATTCAATGGACAAACAATGGTCACTCCGGCGCCTTGGCGGGGATCACGAATTTGAACAGCGTCAACTGGTGATACGTCTCGCCGGGCCGCAGGATCGTGCTGGGGAACTCCGGCTTGTTGGGCGAATCGGAGAAGTGCTGGGTCTCCAGCACAAAGCCGCTATAGGCCATGTAGGTGGCGCCGTTTTTCCCGGGCAGCTTGTCGATATTGCGGGCGCACGAAAAGTGCAGCGCCGGCTCGGTCGTCCAGCATTCCACCTGCCGGCCGGAGACCGGATCGTACACTTCCGCGGCCTTGGCGAGCTGGCCCTTGTTGGCGTCCAGCGCCAGCGTGTGGTCATAGCCGGGGGGAATGCCCGGCAGCGGCTTGATGTCCTGGGTGATGGTCTTGGGCTTGGTGAAGTCGAAGGGCGTCCCGGCGACCGGGTCCATCTTGCCGGTGGGCACGAGGCCCGCATCGACGGGCAGGTACTTGGAGGCGTAAATCTTGACCACATTGTTGAGCACATCGCCCTTGCCCGTGCCGCCGAGGTTGAAATAGGCGTGCTGGCTGACGTTGATGGGGGTGGCCTTGTCGGTGGTGGCGAAGAACTGGCACTTGAGCACGTCATCATTGGTCAGCGTATACAGCACGGTGAAGCGGACGTTGCCCGGGAAGCCCTCGGCGCCGTCGGGGTCCAGCAGGGTGAAGCGGACGGTGGGGCCTTCGCCCGTCACGCCGGCATCGCCTTTCCAGGCGCGTTTGCCGATGCCTTTGAAGCCGCCGTGGAGCGTGTTCAGGCCGTTGTTCTGGGGGAGGTAGTAGGTCTTGCCCTCAATCGCAAACGAACCCCCGGAGATGCGATTGGCGAAGCGCCCGACGACATTGCCCATGGAGGGCACCGATAATTCGTATTCCTTGAGCGTGTCGTATCCCAGGACGACATCGCCGAACTTGCCCGCCTTATCGACCACCGAAAGGCTGGTGATGCCGGCGCCGAACTCGATGGCCTTGAGGGTGGACCCCTTGGCGTTGGTGAGCGTGTATTGATTGATCGGCGCGCCTTCGGACGTGATGCCGAAGGGACTGACCGCGATCGGGTCGGCGGCGCGGCAGCCCACGGCCAGCATCAGGAGGGCGGCGGCGCAACTGAACTTATTGAGGAAAGAGGATGAAAACATGCTGAACTCCGACATGCACTATGGAAACCATACATCACGCGCCACGGCGTGCGCACAACAACCCGCGGGGGGCCAGGGTCACTTGGCCGCCGGCGCCGCGCTCTGCGGCAATATCCACCGCACGAAATTCACCGCCGCCTTGCGGTTCTCCAGCGTCAGCCCCGGCGTCGAGGCCACGTCAATGTACTCGTTGTAAACCCACGCGTCGCCCACCGCAAACACAAAACCCTTGCCCACCTTGGCCGTGGCCATGATGACGTCCTTGCCGGTCTTCGGTTCGTTGTCGGCGATCAGCAGGGGCTTGGCGGGGTCCTTGACGGTGAAGGTCATGATTTCTTTCATGTAGATTTGTTTGACATCCTTGAAGAGGGGCTCTGCGGGGGCGAGCTTGGAGACGTCAAACATGCCGGGGGTGCGGTCGCGGGCGTTGGGAACCTCGTTGCGGCGGTCGCCGTTGAACTTGATGCCGAAGCGCGTCGCCAGGGTGTTGTAGTGCTCGAACTCGCAGTTGTTCTTGTCGTTGCCGAACATCAGCAGCACGCCGCCGTCCTTGACCCAGGCCTCGATGGCGTCGCCGTCGGCGGGCTGGATAACGTTCTGTTTGCCGTTGACGGCATTCGTGGGCAGGCTGGGATTGGCGATCATGTAGATGGAGAATTTGTCGAGGTCGGCCCGCGTGGGCGCCTTGGCCAGCTTGGCCGTCGTGGCCCCAAACGACTTCCACACCTCGCCGAACTTGGAATAACCGGGATTGGCCGTGTCGTCCCAGTGGTAATGGAACCCCGTGCCGTTCTTCTCCTCGTTGTAGAAGGCGTCCAGGCCGATGACCTTGCCCTTGCCCAGGGCCGGGTCGATGTCGGCAGCCGGTGCGGTGGCGGCAGGGGCCGTTGCCTGACCCAGCGCCAGGTTGTGTTGGGCGACAAAGAACAAACCCGCGCCCACCGCCATCACGGCGGCGGCCAGGAACTTCATCGAATTACCACAGCACTCCATGAGCATCTCCTAAAAAGACCAGAAGCCGAAAGTATAACGCGGAAAGGGGACTTGTATTGGCGCATTCTAGCCCGGCATGGCAATGCCCGGCAAAACATGCCGCACGGAATAACCGCTCAAATCCCGCGTCGCACCCACGTCACTTGTTCTCATGCATCTTGATAATCTCCGTCCCGCTCAGCAAAAACCCCCCCACCGCATACGCCTGCGTGTTCTGCGCCGTCGCGGAACCCGGTTGCTCCCCCACCGCCTGCACCCACCCGATCAAACCATCCGCACGCAGCGCCTTGTTCAACGCGGCCCAGGCCTTTTCGACCACCGGTTCATATTTGGAGCGCTCCAGAAAACCATTGTTGATGCCCCACGCCGTGCCATAGCAGAAAAACGCCGTGCCGCTGGTCTCGGGCGAATTCGACAGGGCCGCATCATCCAAACTCCCGCGCCAATACCCGTCCGCCTGCTGCACCGACGCCAGCTTCGCCGCCATCTCCTTGAACACCACCTCGTACTTGCCCCGCGTGGGATAATCCTTCGGCACGTACGGCAGCGTATTGGCCAGCCCCGCGTAGACCCACCCGTTCCCCCGCGACCAGAACACCTTCTTGCCGTTGGCCGTCTTCTGGGTCAGGTACTTGCTGTCGCGGTAAAACAGGTGGGAATCCTGATCGTAAAGCTTGTCGTAGCAAACCCACCACTGCTTGTCCATGGCATCCAGGTATTTGCGGTCCCACGTGAGCTGCGACAGCCGCGCCATCCCCGCCGGGGCCATGAACAGCGCGTCGCACCACCACCACGGCATGGGCTTGCCGTCGCGGGCCAGGCTGCTGTTCCACTTGGCGATGTTCGCCGGATCGTCAAACCCCGCGACCACTTCGTCCCATTGCTTCTTGATCTTGTCAAGCTTGGCGAGGTCCTTCTGCGTCACCGCCAGATCAATGTACAACTGCCCGATGGTCTCGTTGTCGGCGAAGGCGATGTTGCTCGCCCCGCCGCCGGCGGTCTTGAATTCCCATGCGTTCTTCTCGGCAATGGCCTTTTCCGCCGCCAGATACTTGGGATTTTCCGACCCATGCGTCAGTCGCGCCAACCCCACATAAAACGCCCCCGCCACCCAGTCCGCCGGCGCCCCGCCGCCGGCATAAGGGGCGACGGCAAGCTGCGCGTCGGTCATTTTTTCCATAACGGCAAGAATCTCGGCCTTGGTGGCGGGGGTCTGGGCGGGTGCGGCGGCCTGACCATACGCACTGAGGCTGGAGACCATGGTACACAACAGAAGGCGGGTAAGGGGCAGCTTCATGAATCGCTTCCGTGAGATCACATCTTTTTCCGTGCGGAGCGGAACAAAACGCCATGCAGCAACATGCCCAGCAAGGCGCCGATCCCGACGCCCGCCAGCGGCGTCCAGAGCAACGGCTTTAGGAGCTTGCCGCGGTCGGGGCTCTTATAGATATTGCCCGGCGGCAGCACCGCGGCGACATACTCGCCCATCGTGAAGCCCGGCTTGAAGTGTTCCTTGGACGCGTCGTAGGCGAAATTGCCGTCGCTGAATTTCTTGAGCGTGGCGATCAGCGTGGCCTGCTCGGGGGTGGGCTCAACTTTGTCATTGAGATCGAGCGTAACCTTGAAGTTGACCTTGTCGGTCTTGTCCGCCGCGCCGCCAATCTCCGCTTTATTCACCAGCGACCGCGGAAGCACGTCGGACATCTCGGTAAAGGTCATCGTCACCAAAGTCTTGCGGTCATACAGCCGGCACTGGGTGCGGTTGTCGCCCTGGAAATAAAAGGACATCGGAACCGCCACGACGAAGCCCAATATCGCGAAAATAAACGCGGTGACACCCCGGGGCATGGGGGTGGTTTCCAGCCGGGCCTCGCCGACAGGTTCCAGACGCGGCGCAAAAAGGTGAATGAATATGATGGCCAGCGGATAGGCGCACGCGGCCGTGATAAACAGCGGCAGATAATCGCCGCCCGTCAGTTCGATGGTCACGCCCGCGACCGATTGCAGGATCACGCTGCCCAGCGCCCCGGCCAGTCCGCCCAGGCCCGTGACGGAGGAGACGGCACGCTTGGGGAACATGTCGGAGGTGGTCGTGAATATGTTGGCCGAGAAACCCTGATGCGCGGCCGCGGCGCTGCCGATCAGGGTGGCGGCAATCCAGAGACCCAGCGGCATGTCCTTGGGAACCAGCGGCGCGAAGATGACCGGAAGGACGAACAGGGCGCAGACGGACATGGCGATTTTACGGGCTTTGTTGGGGGTTAAACCCTTCTTGATGAGCGAGGAGGAGAGCCACCCGCCGGCGATGGAGCCTACATCCGCCAGAATGTAAATATAAATAAGCGGCAGTGCGATCTTTTCGAGTTTGACCCCGAACTTGTCGTAGAAAAACGACCCGGACCAGAACAGGTAAAACCACCAGATCGGATCGGTGAAAAACTTGCCGCCCATAAAGGCCCAGGCCTGCCGGTGCGGCAGAATGTTGCGCCACTTGGCGGGCTTCGGGGCGACGATGGGGTCGGCTTCGATGAGCGCCCGTTCGGCGTCATTGGCGCGGGGTTGGAGGGCGGGACTGCGATACCACCTGAACCACATCGTCAGCCAGATGAGAACCATGAAGGGAGTCACGAAGAATGCCGCACGCCAGCCCAGCCACGGCACCAGGAACAACACAATGAGCGGAGCGCACACCGCCCCGACATTGGAACCGGCATTGAAGATGCCCGTCGCCGTGGCCCGCTGCTTCTGCGGGAACCACTCGGCCGTGGTCTTGATCGCCGCCGGGAAGTTGCCGGCCTCAAACAACCCCAGGAAAAACCGCGTGAGTCCGAACTGCAAGGGGGTCGCCGTGAAGGCCGTACACAGGCCCGAGAGCGACCAGCCTATCATCGCCAAGGCATAGCCCAGGCGCGTCCCGACCTTGTCGACCAAGGCGCCCATGACCAGGAAGCCGATGCCATATGCCAGCGAAAAGACCGCGTTGATCAGGCCGTACTGATAGGGCCGCCAGTGAATCGCATCGCGCAGCGTGGGTTCCAGCGTGTTGAGCGTCGAACGGTCGATATAGTTGACCGTGGTTGCGTAAAAGAGCAGGCCGCAAATTACCCAGCGGAAATTGGTCGGTTTTGGTCCGGAATCCGAGGCCAGTGCCGGTGGCGGAGTGGTTTGAGACATGCAAATCCCCTGAACTGAAATAACAGGCCCATAAGTAAGAATTGACTAAACGACCAAGTCTGCGTCCTCTTGCGAAAAACCCAACCCTTCGAAAAAATCACCGCGACAACCAGCCTCCGTCTACGGCAATCGTATATCCCGTCACATACTCCGACGCCGCCGACGCCAAAAACACCGCCGCCCCCTTCAAATCATCCGGCGTGCCCCAGCGCCCCGCCGGTATCCGCCCTAAGATCTCATTCGACCGCTTCTCATCCGCCCGCAGCGGTGCCGTGTTGTCCGTCGCCATGTAGCCCGGGGCGATCGCGTTCACCGTGATCCGGTGTGCCGCCAACTCATTGGCGAACAGCCGCGTCAGCCCCATCACCGCCGACTTGCTGGCCGTATACGACGGCACCCGTATGCCGCCCTGGAAACTCAGCATCGACGCCGTGTTGATGATCCGCCCCCCCTGCCCCTGCTTGATCAGCACCCGCGCCACCGCCTGCGAGAGGAAAAACAGCGTCCGCTGGTTGATGTTGATCACGTCGTCCCAGTCCTTCTCCGAAAAATCCACCAGGTCCGCCCGCCGGATGATCCCCGCATTGTTGAACAAAATATCGATCCGCCCGAGCGTCTTGAGCGTGGTCTCCACGATCCGCGGAATATCCGTCGTCTTCGACAGATCCGCCACAATCGTGGTGCACCGCCGCCCGAGAGCCTCCACCTTGGCCTTGGTCTCCGCCTGCTCCAGCACATCCACCGTCGCCACATCCGCCCCGGCTTCCGCCATCGCCAGCGCCAACCCCTGCCCCAGGCCGCGGGCGGCACCGGTGACGATGGCCACTTTGCCGTTGAGTTTGAAAAGATCGAGAATACCCATGTGAGTCTCCGTGAGTGAGGGTTAAGTATGAAGTATGAAGGCTGAAGTCTGAAACATCTTTATACACCGTTTCTTTTTGTGTTAACGATGATCCGGGTGATGATAGCGACTAGTTGGTTGGTCTCGTCAAGGAGCGGCTGAAGCTTTGCCGTGGGTAGCGATTCGGATTTCAGCAAGAGCTTCAACCAATAGAAACATTCGCGAGCTTCCTTTTGTGCAATCGCGTATTTGTGAACAAAATCGGCGCGCGATTCGCCGGACTGAGCTTCGGTAATGTTGGCTCCGATTGAAGTCGCCGCTCGGAGAAGCTGTTTGCCCATCACCCAACCCGCACCATCTTTCTGTTTCTGTAAATGACGATAGAGCCGTATGACACGCAAGGCGTAATCCATGGTTCGCTCCTGAATGTCTCGTGGTGCTTCCATCGCCTCTTTCAGCCTTCATACTTCACACTTCAGCCTTTACTTCAAACTCGCCACCGCCGCCGCATCCATGTCATCAAACGCCTGATTCTCCCCTCCCATGCCCCAGCAGAACGTGTAATGCTGCGTCCCGATCCCCGCATGGATCGACCAGCTCGGCGAAAGCGCCACCTGCTTGTCCGCCACCACCAGATGCCGCGTCTCCTGCGGCCCGCCCATCATGTGGAACACCCGCGCACTCTCCGGCATGTTGAAATACAAATACACCTCCGACCGCCGCGCATGCGTGTGCGGCGGCATCGTGTTCCACCCGCTCCCCACCTCCAGCTCCGTGAACCCCATCACCAACTGGCAACTCTTAATCCCCCCCTCATGGATGTACTTGTAAATCGTTCGCTTGTTGATCGCCTCCTGCTTGCCCAGCGGCACCGCCGTCGCATCCTTCTTCCGCGCCAGCACCGTCGGATACGTCGCATGCGCCGGATAACTCAACAAATAATACCGCGCCGGATTCGCCGGATCCGCCGACGCAAACCGCACCTCCTTCGTCCCCCGCCCCACATACAAACAATCCAGCGCCTCCATCTCAAACGCCTTCCCGTCCGCCGTCACCGTCCCCTTGCCGGCAACCACCAGTATCCCCAGCTCCCGCCGCTCCAGAAAATACGCCGCCCGCAACTCATCCGCCGTCGCCAGCACCAGCGGCGCCATCAGCGGCACCGCCGACCCCACAATCGTCCGGTCCATATCCAGATAATGCGTCACGATCTGCCCCCCCTGAAATAAATCCTCCACCAGAAACGTCTGCCGCAGCTCCTCCGTGTTCATCCGCTGATAGCGTTCCTGGTCCGGCATCATGTGCGTCTTCATCAGTCTCAACTCCTATAAACGACAACCCCCGTTGATATACCACCCCCGGGCCGATTCGTCCATCCTTCGCTTCCCCCGGCAACCCCCACACGCTAGCATGTCGTTCATATCTCCACCCCTACACGGAACCTGCCGATGCTCCACCTTCCCCGTTCTCCCTTCCTTAAAATCCTCTTCCTGAGCGCCGGCCTCCTCCTGGCCGCCTGCGCCTCCGACCCCAAAACCCTCCAAGACGGCTTCAACAAATACTCCACCCAACAGGTCGGCGAGGCCCAACTCATCGCCGATACCTACATCCGCGCCAACCCCAACGCCTCCGACCTCGACCAAGCCTACTATCTCCGCGGCATCTCCCGCATGACCCTCGGCAACCGCACCGGCGCCGCCGAAGACCTCCACCTGGCCCTCACCAAAACCACCCGCGCCGACCTCCGTTCCAAGGCCTATCGCGCCCTGGGCGACATGGCCTATGACCAGCAGCAGTGGACCGACGCGATCACCAATTACACCCTGGGCCTCGACAACCTCACCCTCGCCCCCTCCGCCGTCACCTACTTCAACTATCGCATCGGCGCCGCCCTGCAGTGCCGGGGCGAGTGGACCAAGGCCGTCCCCTGGTTCGAAAAAGTCGTCGCCACCCGCGACGACGCCACCCTGCATGACCGTGCCGTACACCGCATGTACGCCAAAAGCTTCGCCCTCCAGTACGGCGCGTTCCTGGATCAGGCCGGTGCCCAGGCGCTCCAGGCCCAGTTGCGCGCCGCCAACATCGCCACCGTCATCACCTCCGAAGTTCGCGCCGACACCCGGCTCTGGTATCTCGTGCAGTCGGGCGCCTACCCCAACTGGGCCGAAGCCGCCATCGCCCGCAACCAAGTACCCGCAAAATTCCCGGTCGTCATCGTGCCCTGAGGGT
>CAIPTQ010000031.1 GCA_903868035.1 uncultured Phycisphaerales bacterium | reverse complement strand
GGAGTTGCCGTGGTGACCTCCCGGATTTGGGGGTGTCATGACACCCCCAAATCCGGGGACCTACCACGCCAAGTCCCAGAGAACCATTTTAAATCCATAATTTTTGAGGAGGTTATTTCCATGAAAGTCTTAGTCACTGGAGCCAGCGGAAAGCTAGGGCCGTTCGTCATTCGCGAGATGATCAATGCCGGGCATGAGGTAGTCTTGTTCTCGCGCCGGCCCGTGGCTGAAGAATTCAGCCACCTGCCCCTGATCCTGGGGGATATCAACAATTTTGAGGACTGCCAGAAAGCCATGCAGGGCGGGATTGAGGCCATCCATCACCTGGCGGCGCAGCCCTGGCCGGTGGACCATCCCCAAATGCGTGAAGATGCCGAGAAGCGGGGTATCCCCTTCGACGCCACCATGCGCTCGAACACGCTGGGAGTTTACTACCCGCTCATGGCGGCCGTCGAAAAGAAAATCAAGATTTTTGTGATGACCGGCAGCAACTGCGCCCTCGGGCACGGCTTTCGCATCAGCGACCGGCCCTTCCCCCTGCAATACCTGCCGGTGGATGAAGACCATCCCAGCGACGTTGAAGATTCTTACTCCTATACCAAACACGCCTCCGAAGAGATGCTGGCGGCCTTCTCACGCGCCTACGGTATGCGCACCTATTCTCTGCGCTCGGCCGGCATCTGCGACGAGCAGCGCCGCAAGTCGATGGCAGAGAATGTGAAACCCGTCACCGGGTGGAGTGAATGGATGTACTGCTGGGTTGGCAGCGAGGACGTGGCCTCCGCCCACCGCCTGTTGATGGAAGCTGCCGATGATATCGAGCCGACGGGCGTCTATTACTGCAACGGCGACGATACCGGGATTTTAGAGCCGTCTCTCGAAATCCTGGAAAAGTTCAAGCCTGAGTATCTCCCCCTGGTCAGGGAGCTACCCGGGCATGCGTCGTTCCTTTCCAACAAACGCCTGCAGCAGGTAGTAGGCTGGCAGCATAAGACTTCCTGGCGACAATATTTGAAAGAAGGAGTTGCACAATGAAAGAAGCATTGGGAATGGGTGTGGTAGGCGCGGGCGCCATCGGTATCCGTGCGGCTTTGATGCACCTCAGCCAACCAGATGTGCAGGACCGCGTCCGCCTGACGGCGGTATGCGATCCCGTTCCGGGACGGGCGGAAGCGGCGGCGAAAAAATATGGCGTCGCCGCCCATTACCAGACGTATGAGGAACTGCTGGCGGACTCGAATGTGGACATGGTCACCATTTGCTCGCCGATTGGGCTGCATTACGCACAGGGCATGCAGGCGATTGCGGCGGGCAAGCATATGCACTTTAATAAGACGATGACGACCACCACCGCCGAGGCGGACGACTTGATTTCGGCTGCGGCGAAAAAGGGCGTGAAGATCGTCGCCTCGCCGGGAATGATGCTGTTCCCTCACAACCAGCGCGAGCGCCGCCTGGTGTTGAATCAGGAACTGGGCAAGCTGGCCTGGGTGCTCTCCGGAGCCTCTGGGGTGGGCGATTATCACATGAACGAAGAGTTCCGCACCGGGCAAGACATCCTGACTGATGTTAACCCAAGCTGGTATTTCAAGAAACCGGGCGGCGGGCCGCAGTACGACGTGACCGTTTACTGC
>CAIPTQ010000030.1 GCA_903868035.1 uncultured Phycisphaerales bacterium | reverse complement strand
CGTGTGCTCTTCCGATCTACCCCCATGTCCCAACCCCTCCCCACCCCCCTGGGCCTCATCGCCGGCCAAGGCCAGCTCCCCCTCGAAACCGCCCGCGGCATCCGCGCCGCCGGCCGCCCCGTCATCTGTGCCGCCCTTTCCGGCCAGGCGCCAATCGACGCCCTCCGCCCCCTGTGCGACTCCCTCCACGTCGTCGGCATGCTCCGCCTCAACCAGTGGCTCCGCGTCCTCAAGCGCCACGGCTGCACCCAGGCCGTCCTCGTCGGCCATGTCGGCGCCGGCGGCGCCCGCGATATGCACGCCCGTTTCCACCTCTTCCGCTACGTCCCGGACTGGCGCACCGCCCGCGTCTGGTTCGTCCGCGCCCGCCACGATCGCCGCAACGACCGCCTTCTCACCGCCCTCGCCGACGAGTTACAATCCGGCGGCATCACCCTCATTGACGGGAGACCTTACGTGCCCGATTCCCTCGCCACCCCCGGCCTCATGACCCGCACCGCCCCCACCCCCGCGATCCTCGCCGACATCGACTTCGCCTGGCCCCTGCTGAAACGCGCCAACGAACTGCTCATCGGCCAGGCCCTCACCGTCAAGGACCGCAGCGTCATCGCCGTCGAAGCCGTCGAAGGCACCGACCGTCTCATCGAACGCACCGGTGCCTTCTGCAAACGCAAAGGCTGGGTTCTCTGCAAGGCCGCCAACCCCAACCAGGACCTGCGCTTCGACGTCCCCACCGTTGGCCTGGCCACCATCGAACTCCTCCACGCCCACGGCGGCGGCGCCCTGGTCCTCGAAACCGCCCGCACCATCATGCTCGAAAAAGAAAAACTTCTCGCCCGCGCCGACCAACTCGGCATCTCCGTCCTCGGCCGCGAATAACACCCGCATCCGATCTGTATAACTTACCGCGAAATTTGCCGGAGTGCTTCGTAGAGGATGATGCCCGCGGACGTGGAGAGGTTGAGGCCGCGGGTGTTTTGGCGCATGGGGATTTGGACGGTGTACTGCGGGTGGGCGGCCAGGAGGGCGGCGGGCAGCCCCGCCGATTCCTTGCCCAGAAGAATCCAGGTGTTGGGGGAGAAGGTGGCGGACCAGAGGGGTTGGCCGGCCAGGCCCGAGGTGAGGATGAAAGGGTCAGTGCCGATGGCGGCAAGGAGGGCGGGGAGGTCATCGTGAAGCGTGATGGGGACGTGCTGGATGTAATCCATGCCGGCACGGTGGAAGTGCTTGTCGGAGAGGAAAAAGCCCAGCGGACGAACCAGATGCAAGGCCGCGCCGGTGGCGGCGCAAAGGCGGGCAATGTTGCCGGTGTTCTGGGGGATTTCGGGTTCCACGAGGACGAGTTTGAGATGATGATCGGGGAGCATGGGGGGAGTATAGACGAAATGACGACAGCCTAAAGGCTGTACTACAAACCCGTGGATGTCCGATAAAGAGGGCATGCGCACTGCCGGATGGTACATTTCGTGGGTGATTTTCTGCGCGGTCGCGGCGGCGGCACGGGGGCAGGCTACGCGTGGGGCGGTGGCGGCGGGGGGCGGGGGGGGCATGCCGGGGTCGCGGGTGCTGCGGACGTTTGATTTTGAAGAGACCAAGCTCGGGAATTTTGAAGCCACGCCGATGTACTGGTCCAAGGTGGTGGGGCGGGGATATCCGGCATATTCGGCGGGGAGTTTTGACCATACGGTGTACCGGTCGGGCAACACGTCGTTCATGCTGCGGACGGAGGGGGGTTCGGTGGCGTATCGCTTTGCGCCCCCGGCGGACAAGCGGATACCGATCCAGGCCAATACGGACTACTACATCCTGGCGTTTGTGCGGACGAGCGAGCTGAAACACGCGCGGGCGGACCTGGCGGCATGGTTTGCGGATGAGGAGGGGAATTTGCTGCTGCCGACGGAGGCGCATTCGCAGGCGTATGTGCCGGCGGAGGGCGCGAAGGTGGATGGCGAGGCGTGGCAGGTGTTGTACATTTTTATGCCGGGACCGGACGGGAGCGCGGCGGGTGTGGGCGGGGGCAAGGCCAAGTCGCTGGTGTTGCAGATGGGGCTGTCGCAGCCGCAGCAGTTGGGGAGCGGCGGGGATGACGGGTTGGGGAAATTCGCGATCTATCAGCAGGACATCAAGGGGGCGGTGTGGTTTGATGACCTTGCGGTTTTGCAGATGCCGCGGGTGGGGGTGAGCGTGCATCATGCGGCAAGCGCGGCGGGGCCGGCGGGGGTGTTTGGGCCGGGGGAAGCGGTGGAGCTGGACATGCAGCTTTCCGACCTGACGGCGGGCACGAGCAGCCAGACACTGCGCACGCGGATGCGCGTAATCAACGGCGATGGGCTGGTGTTCGCCCAGCAGGACTGGCAGTCGCAGCCGACGCCGGAGAAGGGGTGGTCGCAGCGGTTCACCCATGCGCCCCTGCCGGCGGGCATGTACACCGCGACGATGGAAGTGGTGGACGAGGCGGCGCGGACGGGAGGCGATGGCGGAATCGTGGCGCGCCGGCAGACGCAGTTTTTATGCCTGCCGGAGGGGCTGCGCGGTATGCCGGCGGCGGCGGAATTCGGGCTGGGGGCGGGGTCGTACACGGATACGGGGACGTGGAGCGAACTGCCGGGGCTGCTGCGGCAGACCGGCGCGGGGATGATCCAACTGCCGGTGTGGCGGCAGGATATCACCGAGGAGGCGCTGTCGCGGCGCGATCCGGCGCTGGAGGGGTTGCTGGGGGTTTTGCAGAAACAGAATGTGCGGGTGATCGGGAGCTTTGCGGAAATGCCCGGGTTTTTGCAGGCGAAGATCACGCCGCTGGCGGGGCAGGATCCGGCATCGGTGTTCACGCTGCTCAACGGCAACGCGGAGGTGTGGCGGCCGTACATGTCGTTCCTGCTGACGCGCTACGCCAACCGGCTGGACTGGTGGGAGCTGGGCGCGCCCGGTGAGCCGCTGTCGGGGACGCTGGCGGGGGCGGCGGGGCCGGCGGCGGAGCGCTCGGTGCAACTCTACGGCAAGGCGTACGGCGAAGTGGGCAAGATGCTCATCCGGCCGGAGATGATTATTCCGTGGAACGCGCTGTTTGATTTTGACGCCAGCCGGTATCCGCATGCGGTGCTCGACCTGCGGCTGCCCGCGGTGATCAAGCCGGGCCAGATACCGGCATATCTGGAGAGTTTCCGCGGCGGGACGTCGAGCGCAACGATGCCGGCGGGGAGCGCAGCGCAACCCGCGAGCAGTGTCGCTCGGCCACCAATTTTCGCGCATCTCGAGGGGCTCGATGTGCGGCAGACGCCACGGGAGGGCCGGATGGCCGATTTCGCCCAGCGGGTGGTCTATGCCGCCATGAGCGCGCCGGAGGCGATCCTGTACGATGTGCATCCGGGGCAGCCGGACGAACTGCTGCTGGTGTATGGCACGATGATCCGGGCGTTGGGGAGTACGCAATATCAGGGGGAACTGCCGCTGGCCTTGGGCGAAGGCGGCGTGCGGGCGTTTTTGTTCCGCAAAATGGGGGGGG
>CAIPTQ010000029.1 GCA_903868035.1 uncultured Phycisphaerales bacterium | reverse complement strand
TATTGGTGGTGGGCGCCAGCGCCTATCCGCGGATCATCGATTTCGCCCGGATGGGCGAGATCGCCCGCGAGGCGGGGATGATGATGATGGTCGACATGGCCCACATCGCCGGCCTGGTCGCCGCCGGCCTCCATCCGTCGCCGGTGCCGCACGCCGACGTCGTGACAACCACAACCCATAAAACGTTGCGCGGGCCCCGCGGCGGGATCATTCTATGCCGTCAGGAATACGCGAAAGCCATTGACAAGGCCATCTTCCCCGGGACTCAGGGCGGGCCGCTGATGCACGTTATCGCCGCCAAGGCCGTGGCCCTCAAAGAAGCGATGAGCGACGAGTTTAATCTTTACCAGGCCCAAATCCTCAAAAATGCCAGGGTGTTGGCCGAAAAACTGCTCGCCAAAGGCTTCGGACTTGTTTCCGGCGGTACCGATAACCATTTGATGCTTGTGGACGTGCGGAGCCACAACCTTACCGGCAAGCAGACCGAAAAGCTGCTGGACGAGGTGGGAATCACCGTCAACAAGAACGCAATCCCGTTCGATCCCCAAAGCCCGTTTATCACCAGCGGCATCCGCATCGGAACGCCGGCGGTGACGTCGCGGGGCATGAAGGAAGACGCCATGGAGGCCATTGGCGATATCATCGCCATGGTGCTTGAGAATCCTGAAGACGAAAAAGTCAAAGCCCGGGCCGCAGCCCAAGTGCGGCAACTGACCGCCTGCCACCCGCTGTACGGCGACCTCGGCTGAAATCGACTGAACGGGAGTGAAGACGAATGCAAGTTAGAGTCATCGACCATCCCTTGATCCAGCACAAGTTAACGCTGATTCGCGACATAAAAACCGGCCCGAAGGAATTCCGCGAACTGCTCGAAGAGATTGCGATGCTCATGGCCTACGAAATTACCCGCAATCTGCCGCTGGACGAAATCGAAATCGAGACCCCGGTGGCCAGATGCCGCTGCAAGGTCCTGGCCGGCAAAAAGCTTGGCGTGGTCCCCATTCTGCGGGCGGGGTTGGGGATGGTGAGCGGGGTGATCAAGCTCATTCCGGCGGCCAAAGTCGGACACATCGGCGTTTACCGCGATCCGGCCACCCTGGCGCCGGTTGAATATTACTGCAAATTGCCTAATGATATCGAGGAACGCGAAATCGTGGTGATCGACCCGATGCTGGCGACCGGAGGATCGGCGGCGGCGGCCATCGACCTGATCAAACGCCGGGGCGGGAAAAACATCAAACTCATGTGTCTCGTCGCGGCGCCCGAAGGAGTCCGGCACGTCAACGAGACCCATCCCGATGTCGAAATCTACACCGCGTCGGTGGACGAACGCCTCAACGACCATGGCTACATCGTTCCGGGTCTTGGCGACGCCGGCGACCGGATTTTCGGGACAAAATAGAGTATCTCAATACTCCGGGGCTGCCGTCAAGGCGGCCCCGTTTTTGATTTGCGGCCGACAGTGTTCTCATCTCGGTCATTTTTTGGTATGATAGAGACAACAATCCGGCTGTACGGGGGTAAATGGGATGGCAAAGGAACAACGGCGTCCCGATTGGGACGAGTATTTCATCGAAATCGCCCAGGTGGTCTCGAAACGGGCGACTTGTCTCAGACGGCGGTACGGGGCCGTGGTCGTCAGGGATCACGTCGTTGTCAGCACCGGTTACAACGGCGCCTGCCGCGGCGAGCCCAACTGCATTGACACCGGGCGGTGCGTCAGGGAAGAGCAGCAGGTACCCAAAGGCGAGCGGTACGAACTGTGTGTCGGAGTCCATGCCGAGCAGAACGCCATCATCAGCGGCGATGCCCTGGCGATGCGAAACGCCACAATCTATATCGCCGGATTCAACACCGACGGCAGCATCGC
>CAIPTQ010000028.1 GCA_903868035.1 uncultured Phycisphaerales bacterium | reverse complement strand
TTGCTTTCCAGCATTTGCCGGAGGTAAGCATTTTCGCGGCGGGTGGCTTCGAGGTCGAAGACCAGATATTTGACGGAGAGGCGGAGCCAGTCGAGGGATTCCTGGAGGGAGTTGATGCTTTGGCGAAGCTGCTGGTGGCGTTCCTGGGTTTCCTTGGCGAGGTGTTCGAGTTTTTCGCGTTCGGTGACCGGGAGCGTGGAAATTTCGCCCATGAGTTCGGCGAGTTTCGTCTGGAACATTGTTTCATCCATGGGGCACGCTCCTTTGGGACAACTCCGGGAGAACTTGGGGGAGTGTCGGGTTCACGTAGGGGAGTAACAAAGGGGGTGCCATGAGGCGCGGGCGGGACTTGATTTGGAGTTAATTAACCTGGGCGCGGCCCTGGCACACTGGGAAGGGGCGGATTATCGCACCTTGGGGTTACGGCTCCTGTGACAGGCATCCGGCCCATGCCGTCTGTTGCAAAAATGCAACATTGGGCCGTCCGGAAAGCAACGTGGGCATCATCGAAAAGGCGGGTGACAACACGGTCGCTCTCTCACGGTCGCGGCTCTGAAAGTCAAATGCAACATTGGGCCATCCGGAAAGCAACGTGCGTGGGAGATTCCCAGTGAAATATCCACGCGTGGGGGCGTTTGCCCCGATATTCTTATCCAAGTGCTGCCCATCCAGTTCATCTTCCTGCTGATCATCGTGAGCCTGCCCGGCCAGCTTGCGCAGGCCGCCAAGGATGCCGGGGGCGCCGCGCCCGCACTGGAGTTTATTCCGGTGCCGGTGGCGTGGGCCTCGCTGGTGGTGACGCAGGCGGCGCTGGTGGCGTGGGTGGTGGCCCGGACGCGTGGGGCGATCCGGATGTTGCACGAGCCAAGTACCGCGGCCACGCCCATCGCGTTCATGACCGACCGGCTTTTTACGCGTGCCCGGTGGTTCATCTGCATGATCACGGCAGCGCATCTATTTTCCACGCCGCTGCCGCGGGTGGCCCTGGGGTGGTTTGAGGGGACGCAGATACTCAAGTATATGATGCTGCCGGAGTTGCTGTTTCTGACGCCGGCGGTGCTGGCGTGGCTGGCGATTTGGACGGCGGCCTACCATGTGGACGAAGCGCTGCGCGAGCGCAGCCTGCCGTATCAACTGGCCCGGGGCATGCCGGTGCATGAGATGCCGGGGCTGGGCCAATACCTGGTGATGCAGATACGGCACAACTTTTATCCGTTCATCTTTCTCCTGTTCCAGGGTTTGGTCACGATATTGGCGGCGATCATCACGGGCTATACGCCATCGGACCCGAAGGGCAACCTGGCGCAGGTGATCGTCACGGGCGGCAGCGGCATCCTGCTGATTCTGCTGCTGCCGGCCATTTTGACGCGGATCTGGTCCACCACGCCGCTGACCGGCCCGCTGCGCCGGCGGCTGGATGCGGTGGCGGAACTGTACGGCCTGCGGTTCCGCAATATTCTGCTGTGGCGGTCGCACAATATGATGGTGAATGCGGCCATTGTGGGGTGGATACCACAGGGGCGGTATTTTCTGCTGTCCGACGCGCTGGTGGAGTCGTTTTCCGACCAGCAGTTGGAAGCGGTGTTCGCCCATGAAGTGGGGCACGGCATTCACCGGCACCTGCACTGGATGGTGCTGGCGATATTCAGTGCCGTGGGCCTGGCGGCGGGGCTGGCGGGCATCACGGTGGCGTTGTTGCCGGTGAACCAGGCGCAGGGGGACATGGCGGCGCTGGTGCTATCGTCGGCGTTGTTGTGCGCGTTGGTCGGGGGGGCGATCGCGGTGATCTCGCCGCGGTTCGAGCATCAGGCGGACTGGTTCGCCTGCCGGCATATGGCGCTGCGGCTGCGGGAGGCGGCCGAAGGGGTGGCCGCGCCGGCGGGGGAGGCGCTGCCGGCGGCATTGGCGGAGGCGCTGCCGGAGGGTCCGACTGGGGCGGAGGGCGTGACGGTGGCGCAGTATGTGGCGGGGGAGTATCCGCACAGCCGGGAGGCGGGGGTGGACGGCGGAGCGGGGGGGACGGGGGGGAAGGCGGCGTTCATCGAACTGGCGGGGGCGGAGATATTCGTGTCGTCGCTGGACGCGATCATCGAGACTTCACACCGCGACCGGAACCGGCGGGGCTGGTTTCATCCGTCGGTGGCCAACCGTGCCGCGCTGGTGCGGGAACTGGCGGTGAACCCGGAGGCGGAGGCGCGGTTTGACAAGTCGATGCGGCGCGTGCGCTGGGGGATTGTGGCGTTGGCGGCGGTGGGGCTGGGGGCGTTTGCAGTGGCGGTGTGCATGCCGGGGAAGGCGGAGGCGCCGGCGGCGCAGGCGGGGGGGGCGCGGGGACAGCCGTGAGAATCGGGGTGGTTCAATAGGGCCGGATGACTCTAAGGCCGGGGAAGAGGCGGAAGTGGCGGTCGTTGATGGTCACGACTGGCAGCGCCAGCCGGAGGGCGGTCGCGGCGATGAGACAATCGGGAAGGCCGATCTTGTGGGAAAAATTCAGCCGGCGGAGCGCCAGGAGTGCCGCGGCGGAGTCGGCTTCGTTGGCGTGCAGCAGTTCAAATTTCCGGAAGAGGCGGTCGAACTTGCCGAGTTCCTTTGTGTTCCACAATCCGACGAGGACTTCCGCCTTGACCAGGGCGTGGGTGGACAGGCCGGTATCGTCAGGCAAACCCGCAAGGTACGCCTCGGCGCGCGCATCATCGCGCAGGAGATCAATCAGGAGGGTCGAATCGAACAGATAATCAGTCATCATTGCCGGCTCGCCGCATCATCCGACGACGCAGTTCGATGGAGGCCTCAACGGTATCGGCAGGCAAATCGGTGCGGTTCCGCCACATGCCCTTGGCGGCGTGGAGCGCGGCACGGGCCTGGCCCAGCGTTTTGCGCGCGGGCCTTTTCACGATGGCCGAAGGGGTGCGAATGGCGCGTACCAGTTTGAGCGCCTCCTGCCGCTGCTTGGACGGCAAGGCTTCAACTTCACGAGTGATTTGGTCAATGATGGTCATGAGAACTCCCTTTTTGTCGCCGCTTATTATAACAGATTCTCGCGGGTTGCTATCGTGACCGGCATGCCGTTGGCCAATCGTGATTCGACGCAGCCCTGGAGGGCTTGCCTGATGTTGGCCAAGGCCTCGGCTTGGGTGTGGCCTTGGGAGATGCAGCCGGGGATGGCGGGGCATTCGGCGACGAGCATGCCGGTTTCATCGCGGTCGAGGGTGATGACGAGTTTCATGGGCGGCTCCTTTGATCTGGTATTGTAGCAGATGGGGCGGGGACGGGGGTGCCGCACTGCGGACAGATCGCGGGGCCTTCGGCGGCGGCAAGATGCGCCCGCAGATCGCAGCGGCAGTGCGTGCAACGAACGTTCCTCCATCGGTGGAAGTTCACATTGCGAATGATCACGTATATAACGGCAGATGTGTAGATGTTCATCGCTAACAGCCCGATGCTCTCAACCACTTGCCAGTCTTCAAGAATGGGAGCAATCCAGAACATGGCCGCGACGGGCAGCACCAGCAGGGGAATCGTCAACCAGAGCGAGCGCGGTCGCTGGGGCGGCGGGACTGGGTTCGGCGGCTGGTATTTTTTGGGGATGGGTGCGGCACATTCGGGGCAGGTGCCGCCGCCTGCGTGGGCGCGCAGATCGTAATCACACTCCGTACAGCGCTGCCGCCGCCAGCGGTCGAAGCGCCGGTATTTTCGCCCCCAACGCCGGATGAGCAAATACATGGGTATACCGCAAAGACCTCCCACGGCCAGACTGCCGGCCATTATGTAGATGAAAAATACCAGTAGCGAGATTTGGCCATGCGCAAGCTGCATGGCCAGTGATTCATTCAGGGGGGAGAACAGCAGAAACACCAACTTCATGGAAAACAGGAGAATGGGCGTCAGGAGGACGATAACCACGAATCCGGCGATGTGCGCTTTGGCGGGAGGCGGAACCATGTTTCACGCTCCCTCTGACGGCAATTTGATAGGGGGTTTGTCAGGAGATTGCAGTGCGGGCACGGGCGTGCCGCATTCGGGGCATTTGTCGCCGGGGCGGTGGGCGCGAAGGTCGTAGCCGCAGGTGAGGCAAGCGCCGGCGTCACGCTTGCGGCGTCGCCGAACGTATTTCGCGATTTTCCATACGGGCAGGACGATCATCACGAACGCCAAGAACCAATAGGGGATGCGTACGTCTATGTAGTCAATGGCGATGGTGGGAGTGCGCCGATGTGTTTGTTCATACAGGAATCCGAGCCACGTTCCGCTCCAGAGACTCCCATCCGCGGTGATGCGGTCAACGGATCGGTGGAATGGCCAGAAGCTGCCGGTCCAACCTTCAGGCGACGGGAACGGGGAGACGATTTCTCCCCAACCGATCTGCATAACGCCGTTCAGGGACAGCGCATCGATTTGTCGCGGTGAACGGTGCCATGTGAGCGAATCACCAACGGTGATACTGCGGAACCAAAAGACCACCACCAGTACCAAGAAACAGCAAGACAGCGCCGTCAACAAGCTCGTGATTGGTCCCAGGAGCGTTTTCGACCTCATGCTTCACCCCACATCCGCCAGCGTAATCGAATCCGCAAACCTATTCAAAATCGCCCCGCGCAGTTTCGCGTGGCCCGGGTCCAGCCGCCGCGGGTCGGCGACGATCATGCCGGTTTCATCGCGATCGAGCGTGATGATGCGTTTCATGGGTGTTCTTGTGCCTGGGTTTTGTAAAGCGATAGTCGGCGATTTGCGAGGCGTCATGGCTCCACATTTGGGCATTCACCGCATGTTCAAACGCGCGATCCCATCCCATCGACCTGCGGGAAGATATTGGGGGTTTGGTGACACGTTGCAGGGCGCCCACGGCGAACGCAAAAAAAGTCGCGGCGGTGCGATGCCGATGAAGTGCGGAGTACGCACACCCGCGAAGGTAGGCGCGCGTCCAGGGCTCAACCAAAGGTTCTTCGCGAAGCAAATTCAGCACTTCCGGCCAGTCCTGCTTCTGCAGGGCATCTACGAGCACCTGTCTCGGCCCATGGGCGTTACCCGACCTGAAAAACTGCTTCCGCGGAGGGTGCGGTTTTTTGACGCTCGCGCGCCGCGATTTCCGCGGAGATTCCGTTCCATAGAGCATCGGCAATTCCGCGGATAGCCGCTGAATTTCTTCAACCTCCCCTTCCGGAAGTTCTTCAAGTATGTTCGTCCCTTGGTTGCGAAGTTCATGGGCGCAATCGGAGTCGCCCTGACCCAACGCGATGAGACGGTGGAGATCGAGAACGATTTGCTCGGCTTCCTGAAATTGGGCTGAAATCTGAATCATGGTTTTTTCGGCTCGACCTTGTTCCAAGATACTTGCGTTGCGTACAGGGCTTGCTCGAATTGCGTCAACGGCATCATTCTAGCAGGTTCGTAGACGCCGTGATCGGCGGAAGTGACCGCCAAATGAATCCGCTCGGTTACCGGTCCATCGGCAAATCCGCCCTGACCCATGCGAAATATCGAATATCTGCCGTCACCTGCCGCACCTTCGAGTTCGTTTCCAAATTCACTGGGAACATGCAAGACCAAACGTTTCATCGCACTGATGGCCGGGGAGACGGACATCCCCTGTTTTTTGCCTTTGTGGACGTTGCCTTTGTCATCGGGAGCAATGTCCGACGGGCGCACGCCCAATTGGCAAAACTTTGCACCAATAACAGGCAAATCTCTGTCATCATGTTGCATAAGACGAAAAACGCGTGGCATTGTTAACCCTGGAAATCCGAGAAGGTGAAAGTTTCCGGTATGACGTGTTGCATGTCAAGATATTGTCACCCCACATCCGCCAGCGTAATCGAATCCGCAAACCGGTTCAAAATCGCCCCGCGCAGTTTCGCGTGGCCCGGGTCCAGCAGGCGGGGGTCGGCGGCAATCGTGTTGAACGCGTCCCGGCGCGACAGCGGCAACAGAATAGGGTCGAAGAGGAGGTCGGCGAAGTGGATGTCGGTGCGGCCGGACTGGGCGGTGCCGATGAGTTGGCCCATGCCGCGGAGTTTGAGGTCCACCTCGGCGATTTGGAAGCCGGAGGAATGGCGGGTCATGGCCTGGAGGCGGGCGATGCCGGGGTCGCCGGTGAGGTCGCCGAGGAGGACGCAGTAGGACTGCCGGCTGCCGCGGCCGACGCGGCCGCGGAGTTGGTGGAGCTGGGAGAGGCCGAAGCGGTCGGCATTTTCGACGATCATGATGGTCGCCTCGGGCACGTCCACGCCGACCTCGATGACGGTGGTGGAGACGAGCACGTCGATGAGGTGTTGGCGGAAGCGTTCCATGATGTGCTGGCGGGTGTCGCGGCCCATGCGGCCGTGGAGCATGCCGACGCGGGCGTTTTTGAGCCAGTCGGACTGGAGTTCGCGCTGGACGTCCACGGCGGTGCGGAGATTTTCGATTTTTGATTTTCGATTTTCGATGGGGGGGACGGGGATCGTCGCCTCCACTGCCGCCTCATTCGCTGCGTCGCTGTCTCCCCCCGTCTCCCCCTCTCCTTGTCCCCCCCTCTCCTTGTCTTCTTGTCCCCCCGCCTCCACCGAATCCTCCGCCAGTTCCAACTCCTCCTCCATCGGCGCCTCGGCATCAATCGCGGGCACCACCACATACGCCTGCTCCTTCCCGGCCACCTGCCGGGCCAGCCAGGCGTACACCTCCTCGCGGCTGGTGGCGGGGGTCATGCGGGTGAAGATGGGCTGGCGGCCGGGGGGGAGTTCGTCGATCACCGAGACGTCGAGGTCGCCGAAGGCGGTCATCGCCAGCGTGCGCGGGATGGGGGTGGCGGTCATGACGAGCATGTGGGGCGTGATGCCCGCGGCGGCGGGCTTGGTGCGTATCCGCGACCGCTGCTCGACGCCGAACTTGTGCTGCTCGTCGATGACGATCGCGGCCAGGGCCTTGAAGTTCACCGCTTCGCCGAGCAGGGCGTGGGTGCCCACGACGATGCCGACGGTGCCGTCCTCGATTTGCGCCAGCACCTGCCGGCGTTCGGGGCCGGTGACCGATCCGGTCAGCAGCGCGAGCTTGACCTTTTTGCCCTCCAAGAGCCGGGTCAGCGTGATGTAATGCTGCTCGGCGAGGATTTCGGTCGGGGCCATCAGTGCGGCCTGATAGCCGGTGAAGGGATTTTCGATTTTCGATTTTCGATTTTCGATTGCCTCCGCGGCCTCCCCCGATTGCATATTTCCGCTTTCGTCTTTCGTCTCTCGTCTTTCGTCTTTTGCACGCCCCGTCGCACATGCCGCCAGCATCGCGTAGAGCGCCACGACCGTTTTGCCCGAGCCGACATCGCCCTGCAGGAGGCGGTTCATCGGCTTGGCTCCGGCAAGATCCTTGCGGATGGCCTCGATGACCCGGTTTTGCGCGGCGGTCAGCGTGAAGGGCAGCAGGGCGCGGATGCGCCCGTCCACCGCCTCATCCATCCGCAGCGGCACCGCGGGCGTGCCGTGGCGCTGGTGGAAGCGTTTGATGGCGAAGGCGGACTGGTGCAGGAAGAATTCGTGATAGGCGAGCGTGCGCTTGGCGGTGATGGATTCCGGCAGCGACAGGGGCAAGTGTATCCGCCGCATCGCCTCCTGCCGCGTGAACAGTTTCCGCTCCGCCAGATACGCGGGCGCAAACCACTCCTCCAACTGCGGCACCAGCTCCTCCAGCACCCCCTTGGTGATCCGCCAGATCACCGGCGAGGGCATTTCTTTCGTTGCCGCATAGACCGGCTCAATGTGCGCCCCCTTGGGTTGCAAGGCCTCGGCTTCCGCCCCGTCCAGATATTCCACCTTCCCCTGCACAATCTGATTGCGATTCCGAAACATCGTCACCTTCCCCGTCACCCGCACCATCGTCCCGGGCATCAGCTTCTTCTGCAGGTCGTACGGATTGAACCACGTCAGCACGCAGCGCCCGCCCGCCGTGCCCGTGGCATCCTCCAGCAGCGCCTCCAGCCGTGCCTTGCCCCCGCCGCCGCCCCACCCGCGTTTGCGCCCGTGCATCCGCGTCTGCAAGATCGTCCCCCGCACCGTGGCCACTTCGCCCACACGCATCGCCGCCACCGGGGCCTCATCGGTGAAATGCAGATAATCCCGCGGCAGGTGAAACAGCAGGTCTCCGCAAGTAGTGATCCCCAATGCCGCCAGTTGCGCGGCGCGGGCCTCACCGACGCCTTTGGCGTATTGGATGGGCGTGGTCAGGGTGATGGGCGGCTTGGCAACCATGAACTAAGGATATAGCCGCCGGCGTGCCGGCGGTAGCCCCCCGATTCGCCGAATTTGCTATAATGCCGGTGCGTAACAGGAGCCGTGCCCATGATCGTCAGCACCAAAATGACCGCCCGCCAGTATCTCATGCTCGGCGCAGACCCGCCGGGCGTGCGTTTGGAACTTGTGCATGGAGATATCATTGTGAGTCCCAGCCCGGCGTATGACCACTCGTTTGTAGGCTACCAACTCGGTGCGATCCTGCTGCAACACATCAACGACCACGATCTGGGCGAACTCGTCGGCGACGTCGACACCATCTTCGACGAGGACGACGTCCGCCGCCCCGACATCATCTTCATCGCCAAGGCCCGCCTCCATCTCCTGGCCGGCAAGGGCCATGGCATCCACTTCGCCCCCGACCTGTGCGTCGAAATTATTTCCCCCGGCTCGGCCGACTACGACCAGGGCGACAAGTTCGACCTCTACGCCCAAAGCGGCGTCCCGCACTACTGGCTCGTCGATCCCTTGGAGCGCACTTTCGTGGCCTACAAGCTGGCGCGCAAACGCTACGTAATGGCCGTCTCCGCCCGCAACGGCCAGATCGTCCGCGCCCAACCGTTCCCCCTGCTCGATATTCCCCTCTCCCGCCTCTGGCCCACAAGAAGATAGCGCCGCAATTCCCTTTACGGCTTAGTCGCCGGCCCCGTCGCCGCCGGCACTTCGGTCGTGTTCGTAATCGTCCACGCCTCGCCGCTGGCCGGCGTGATCTTCACGTTATCCCGCGAAAATCCCGTTACGAATTCCAGCCGCGCCCCGCGCGTCGCATTGATCGTGACATCCTTCAAAATCACATTCTCCACGCGCGATTCGGTCAGGCCCAGAATCTCGATCGCCTGCGGGGCGCTCTTGCACGTGACGTTCTCAATGCGGATGTCCTTGAACACCGGCGTCGTCTCCGACTTGGGGGCCTCCGGCATGGTCGTGTAGCGCATGTTGATGGTGATCGCGAACCTCAGGGCGCTGGTGATGGTCATGTTGCGGATGAACACATCCTCGATGCCCCCGCCGCGCCCGCGCGTGGACTTGAGCCGGATCGCCGAATCCGGCCCGTCCACCTGGCAGTTGTCCGAAAACACATGCTTGATCCCCGCGGACGTCTCCGACCCCATCGTGACCGCCCCGTGGCCGCCCTTCATGGTGCAGTCGCGGATGGTGATGTTCTCGCAGGCCGCGTTTTTGCGGATGCCGTCGCCATCGCGGCCGGACTTGATGGCGATGCAGTCGTCGCCGGTGGTGAAGGCGCATTTTTCGATCAGGATGTTCTTGCTGGAGTCGGGATCGCAGCCGTCGGTGTTGGGGCCGGTGCCCAGAATCGTGGCGTTCCGCACGATGATGTTTTCCGAATACAGCGGGTGGATCGTCCAGAACGGCGAGTTCTTCACCGTCACATTCTCAATCAATATGTTCTTCGACTCGTACGGCTCAATCAGGCACGGCCGCAGCCCCTGCACCGTCTCCCCGAACACCCGCTGCTCGAGTGGAAACTTCCCCTCCCGGTCGTTGGTGTACTGCCGGAGCACGCCCGCCGCCGGCTTGCCGTTGGCCCAGGTCCACCACGTCTGCCCCTGCCCGTCGATGGTGCCCTTGCCGGTGATGCGGATGTTCTGGCACTGATAGGCGTAAATCAGCGGCGAATAGTTCATCACATCCGTACACTCCCACCGCGACTTGACCAGCGGATATTTCGTGCGGTCCGTCGTGAACTTCAGCGTCACCCCCTCGTCAATCTGCAGCGTGATGTTGGACTTCAAATGGATCGCCCCCGCCAGATATTCCGCCCCCTTGTCCGTCTTGGCCAGTTCCACAATCCCCCCGCCCGCCGCCACGCACTGCTCGATCGCCTTGTTAATCGCATCGTTGCACAGCGTCGCCCCGTCCGCCACCGCCCCCACGTCCGCGATCTTCACCACCTTGTCCGACGGAAACTTCACCTCCGGCGGCAAGGGGGGCGCCACATACTCCGCCGCCAACCCCGTGGTGGCCAAAACCAAAAGCAACGGAACCAGCCGGAACGTGCGCTGCATAAAATACTCCTGTAACAATGCCGCAAGTGTAGCAGCGCATGGCTCCGGGCGGAAGGCCCGGGGCTGACGGATTTGATGGATGCTGCTGGATGCTTCCGCCTGGGCCCTCATGCCCCCCATCCCCCCCTTTGCCGGCGCCCGGTTCAGGCGTATACTCCCCTTTACACCATCTGATAGTGAGGTTCTCTTGGGCCGTCGATTCATGCGTCTGTTGCTGGCGGCCAACATCATCCTGATGGCGGGCATCGCCGCCGACGCGCCCACCG
>CAIPTQ010000027.1 GCA_903868035.1 uncultured Phycisphaerales bacterium | reverse complement strand
GCCCAACTCCCCCCCGGCACCACAATCCTCCCCCCCGGCGCCGGCCCCCCCGGGTCCCCGCCCCGCGCCGCCCTGCCCCTCGCGCCCTGGCTCTGGCTCGCCGCCGCCCTGGCGGCCCTGGGCGCGGTGTGGATTAGGAAATGAGCCGTTACGGCACGTTGGGCTCGCTTGCTTATTCCATGAAGCTACTTCAAAATGCGCGGCCAACAGGCTCCTTCAGGGAAGAATTCGTCTAATGTGGGTGTCTCCTAAATGGCCCAACGCCAAGAAGCCTTGAATGTCCTCCTTGCCCAGTTGCTCCAGGAGCGCGGCCTGGCTGCGGCACCCGAGCAAATACTCTCGCCCATCGACGAAAATATCCAGATGCCCGATGTGCTCATTGATTTTCAGGGCCTGCGTTTGGCCATTGAGGCGGAATTTGGATCACGCACGCTTTCCGCCCAAAAAGCGGCCCGCAAAAAGGCCTTCAAAAAAGCCGAGTCGCGGGTTGAAACGGGTGTCGCCCACATTGGCATTGCCGTCGTCTATCCGCCCAAACTGAAAATGCTGGCTTGGCCGCAAGTCCATGCCGCATTGGCCAATTCCGAGGTTGACTACGCGATTGTCAACGAGGTGACTGCGCTCGAAACCCAGTTGCATCTGTTCGATCAGGAAGAGCGCGAAACGCAGTTTTTCACCGGCAAACTTGATGATTTCTTCGATGCCTTGCGGCGCTCCTACGAACAGCTTGTACGCGATGACACATTGGATCGGGCCGTGACCAACGTGGAAGTGGGTTTGGCGCAAATGACCCGGGCCTTATGGAGCCAGCCGGCGGCTTCCATTCGGATTGCCGAGGCCCTGGGTGTGGCCGATTACAAATCCAAGAGCGGGAAGATAAAGAAACAATATACCGACCCGCTCAACAAGATTGCCGCCTTGATTGTTACCAACGCGTTGATCTTTCATGAGGTGCTGTCGGCCAAGGAATCCGCGGTGACGCCCCTCCACACGCTCCGTAACGACGCGACCCTGCTTACCAAGCTCACCGCCGAATGGGATCACATACTCAGGGAAATCAATTATTTCCCGATTTTCGCCACGGCGCTGCACCTGCTCAAATGCCTCAATACGGATCAGGATCTGGTGGCGGCCCTGCGGGGGTTGATCGACACCGCGCTGAAAATTGTCGCCTGTCGGGCCTCGCTGCGGCACGATCTGGCTGGCCGAATCTACCACCGGCTGCTGGAGGAGGCGAAATATCTTGGGGCCTATTATACGGCGATCCCCTCGGCCACACTCCTATTGAAACTGGCGCTCAATCCCGCGAAATTCCCCTTTCAATGGACCTCAATTCCCCACCTTAAGGATATGCGCATCGCGGACCTGGCCTCGGGAACAGGCACGTTATTGATGGCTAGTGCGGATGTCATCACGGATAATTATGTTCGCGCTTGCGTGGCCGCACATAAGTCGCCGGATGTGACCGCATTGCAAAAAGCCCTGGTTGCCGATGTGATCTATGGATATGATGTCCTCGCTTCCGCCGTGCATTTGACCGCGTCCACCCTCACCCTTCGTGTCCCCGATTCCCCCGTCGATGTCACGCACCTGTATGCCATGCCCTTGGGCGGCCGGGAAAACGCTCTCGGCTCGCTGGAATTCATTGCGTCGTTGCACGCCCCCGGCACTTTGTTCGGCGTCGTCGAGCAGGTGGCGGGCAAGGGGAAGCGAATTACCACCGATGGCATCCCGCCGCTGGACCTGTGCGTGATGAATCCGCCCTTCACCCGGAGCGTGGGCGGCAATCTGCTGTTCGGCAATCTTCCCGATGAACGCCACGGCATGCAGAAGCGCCTCAAGGCGTTGGTGAAAATAAACAACATGCAGGCCAATATCACCGCCGGACTCGGCCCGGTGTTCGTCGCCCTGGGCGACATCCACATCAAGCCCGGCGGCTGCCTCGCGCTGGTGCTTCCCAAGGCGCTGCTTTCAGGGCCCGCCTGGGAAAAAACGCGCCGCCTGATTTCCGACCATTATTCCCTGGAATACATCATCACCAGTCACGAGCCGGGGAAGTGGAATTTCTCGGAAAACACCAAGCTCAGCGAAGTGCTGGTGGTTGCCCGCAAGAACGCGCCGCATAAACCGCCGGCGGCCCCGCGCACGATCTATGTAAATCTCCATCGCCAGCTTTCCACATCCATCGAGGCCCTGGCGGTGGCGCGCGCCATCGCCTCGGGAGTCGCTCCCGACCTAGCCACAACCAACGCCCCAAAAATGTTGATGGTTGGCAACCGGAACTATGGTCAAATGGTGTCCTTGCCCTGGCGCGAGGTGCAGGGAAATCTTTGGGGTGTGCCGGCATCCTTTGCAACCTTCGAACTAAATAAAGCGCTGTATGCGCTTCGCCAAGGCCATGTCTATCTTCCCGGTGGCGGCGAAGCGGGAAAGATCGCTTTGAAGCCTTTGGGGGCGCTGGTTCGCTTCGGCTACGACGCGCGGGACGTCCATGACGCTTTCGAACTCGCGGGCACTAAGACCTCCTACCCGGCGCTGTGGAGCCACGAGACCGGGAAATCGACGCACCTCATTCATCCGGCGAACAACTGGCTGACTCCTCTTGCCGCCGCCAAACCCGGCCGTAAACTCAAGAGCGCGTCGGCGGTCTTTGCCAAGGCGGGGCGCATGCTCTTTGCCGAACGCTTGCGCTTAAACACCGTGCGCACGCCGGCCATACTGTGTCCCCAACGGGTGATTGCCAATACGTGGTGGCCCGCGACGCTGCGCGCCGGAAACAACATCAATCACGAGAAGGCGCTCGTCTTGTGGCAGAATTCGACGCTCGGCATGCTCCTGCTCATCGGTCATCGCGTCGAAACCGAGGGTGGCTGGGTCAAGTTCAAAAAGCCGGTGCTCGAAGGCATGCCCGCATTGGATGTCGGCGCGCTCGGCACGGCGCAACTCAACCAACTGGGGGCGGCTTTCGACAACCTGGCCAAACGCGAACTGTTGCCCATTCGCCTGGCGGCGTCCGATTCCACGCGGCAGGCAATTAACGCGGCCCTCGCACAAACCTTGAATCTTCCCGATGTTTCCCCGCTGACCCAACTGCTCGTCGAGGAACCCATGTTATGCAGTGCGATGATCGGCGGTAGCGACATCCCCGATGCCGACCTTTCCCTTTAATAACTGCGGAACTAGGGTTAAAAATCGCACCCGCCCCCCCCCAATCGAAAATCAAAATTCACTCTATCGCCCGTGTGAATTCCTTGTACAGCTCCGCATACTTCCCCCCCAGCGCCACCAGCGACCCATGCGTCCCGCGCTCGACGATCCGCCCATGGTCCAGCACCAGCACCACATCCGCCCGCGTCACCGTGCTCAGCCGGTGCGCCACCACAAACGTCGTCCGGTCCTTCACCAGCCGCCCCAGCGCCTCCTGGATCACCATCTCCGTATGCGTGTCCACCGCGCTCGTCGCCTCGTCCAGCATGAGGATTCGCGGGTTCGCCAGGAACGCCCGCGTGAAGCAGATCAACTGCCGCTGCCCCAAAGACATCGACGCCCCGCGCTCCCCCACCTGCGTCTGATACCCGTCCTTCAGCGCCTCCAAGATCGCGTGGCTCCCCAGTTGCCTGGCCGCGGCAATCACCTGCTCATCACTCGCCGCCGGCTGCGCGTAGCGGATGTTCTCCAGCACCGTGCCGGTGAACAAAAAGTTGTTCTGCGACACGATCCCCATTTGCCGGTGCAGGCTGTCGGCCGTCACCGCCGCGAGGTCCACATCGTCGATCCGCACGCGCCCCTGCTGCGGCACATAGAACCGGCACAGCAAATTGATGATCGTGCTCTTGCCGCAGCCCGTGTGCCCCACCAGCGCCACCGTCTGCCCCGCCTCCGCGGCGAAGCTCACATCGTGCAGCACCGGCTTGTCCTTCACGTACGCAAAGTGTACGCCCTCAAAGGCCACCCGCCCCTCTATCCGCGGCAGCACCGCCGCGCCCGGCGCGTCGGCCACCTCCGGCTTGAGTTCCAGCAGCGAAAACACCCGCTCCGCCGACGCCATCGACTGCATCATCTCGTTCTGGAAGTTCCCGAAATTCAGCACCGGGTTCATGAACCAGTCCCAGTACATCATCAGCGCCACCAGCGTCCCGACGGTGAACCCCCCCCCGCCCGCCCCGCCGCTTCGCCCGGAGGCCATCACCAGATACGCCCCGGTGATCAGGATGATCACCTTGCCGATGAATCCCACCACTGACAGCAGCGGCTGATAGATGCCGTTCATCCCGCCGACGCGGACGTTGTTGATGGTGTTCTGATCCTGGAGCGCGTTGAAGTAGGAAAGGTTTTCCTCCTGCCGGTTGTAGGCCGTGACCACGCGCATGCCGTTGATGTTTTCCGCCAGGTTGGTGGCCACGCGGGTAAAGTGCTCGCGTGCAATCCGCCACTGCGCCCCGATCCGCCGGCTGTAAAAGCGGTGCATGGCATACAGCACCGGCCCCAGCCAGAGCGTCGCCAGCGCGATGCGCCAGTCGGCAAACAACAGCATGGCCGCCGCCGCCGTCATCATCATGCCGTTGATGACCACCGTGTTGATGCCGTTGATGACCGGATTGGCCAGGGCGTCGATGTCGCTGGTGGCCCGGGAGAGAATGCGGCCGAACTTGGTGCGGTCGTAATAGGACATGCTGAGTTCCTGCAAGTGCCCGAAGAGCGCCTTGCGGATCGCAAAGAGCACCTTCTCCCCGATGCGCCGGTTGTATTCGATGTTGAACCGGAGTGACAGGTTGGCCCCCAGCACCGCCAGCGCCCACAGCCCCACCGTGCAACTGATGTTCCAGTACGGTCGGTGCGGCGCGAGGAAGGCGTCCAGCCGCCCCCCGGCGCCGGCCGCGAACAGTTCCGCCACCCACCCCGCCGCGCGCGTCAGAAAATGCGGATCGCCGGGAATGTCATGGTCGATCAGGTTCCGGATGAACATCGGCCCGAGCATCTCCAGCACCGTGAAGACCACGTTCAGAAGCAGCGCGATGGCATACTGCCGACGGTACGGCATCATCCAGTGCAGAATCTTCCGGACCAGCGGCCACTCCAGCGCCTTGTACGGCTCCTCCTCCTCGTTGGCGTTGGGGTCCCGCCCCGCCGCCCGCGCGCGCACGCCCGCCCCCTGCGCCACAATTTTGCGCTGCCCGCGGCGGAACTTCATCAACTCCGAGATCGTCATCGGCTCGCCGCCATATCCGCCCGCTTCCCGGCCTGGGCCACAATTTCTTTTTCCTGATATGCTAGTTGGACCTCCGCGATATGCCGGTAGTGCCCCGGCTGGTGGAGCAATTCCCGGTGGTTGCCCGCCTGTGTGATCCATCCCCCTTCCAGCACGATCACCAGGTCCGCCGCCTTCACGGTCGAGAGCCGGTGGGCGATGATGAAGACCGTGCGGTCCACCATGACCAGTTCCAGCGCCCGGCTGATGAGGTGTTCGGTCTCCGGATCGACCGCCGCCAGGGCGTCATCGAGCACCAGGATGCGCGGGTTGGAGATGATCGCCCGGGCGATCGCCAGGCGCTGCCGCTGCCCGCCGGACAAACTGGCCCCGCGTTCCCCAAGCATGGTGTCATAGCCATGGGACAATTCCATGATGAAATCATGCGCCTGCGCGATGCGTGCCGCCGCCTCGACTTCGCCGATGGCCGCCTCGGGTTTGCCGTAGCGGATGTTGTTGGCGACGGTGTCGGAGAAGAGGAATGTTTCCTGGAAAACAAACCCGATTTCCCCGCGCAAAGCCTTCAACGGCACGCGTTTGATGTCCACCCCGTCGATGAAAATCTGGCCCGACTGGGGGTCGTAAAAACGCGCCAAAAGCTGCACCAGCGTACTCTTCCCCGCTCCGGTCGGCCCCACCAACGCCACAATGCTGCCTGCTGGGACGTCAAAAGCAATGTCGTGTACCACCGGTTTGGCCGGGTCATAACCGAACGTGACAAAGTTGAATTCCACCGCCCCGCCGCCATGCGCCGCGTTCCGCGGAGGCAGCGACAGCGTCGCGTCCTCGGGCACGGTGGGGGGGGCGTCGATGACCTCGTAGAAGCGGCGTGCCGAGACGATCGCCTTCTGATATTGCTCGCTGATTTGGTTGATTTGCTGCAATCGACTGAGGATTTGGCCCATCGCCATGCCGAAGATAAGCAAATCCCCCACCGGCACCTTACCTTGCACGACCATGACGGCACCGGCGGCGAATAGTGTAAGTTGGCTGGCGGAGGCGATGCCGCGGATGATGGGGACGAAGTTCCGCCAGATGCGGACGGAGGTCATCACTTTGTCGTAGAACTTGTCCGCCAATGCGTTGTATTTGGCGATTTCGGTTCCCTGGGTCGCGAAGGCTTTAACGACATGGACGCCGGCGACGTTTTCAGTGACGATGGTGACGACGTCGTCACCAGCTTGCATTTGGGCGCGCTGGGCGGGTTGTATCTTCTTGCTAAACCTAAGGATATAGAAGATCCAGAAGGGGACGGGCACGAGGGCCAGGAGGGCGATCCAGGGGTTACGGGACAAAATAAGGAGGATATTACCCAACACAAACGCGATAATTTCCATTGTGAGAATTAAACCGACTTGGAGGAAGGCGCGGATATTTTGCAAATCGGAAAATGCGCGGTTGATGAGGGCACCGCTGCTGTGTTCGTCGTGAAATGCAAATCCGACACGTTGGAGGCGGTCGTAGATGCCGGCGCGCATGCCGTAAACTATGTCCATGGAGAACTTTGCGTTGTAATACTCGCGGCCGAAACGGACCAGGCCGCCGAGCAGAACCAGCAGGCCCAGGGTGGCGACCATGCGTGCGATGGCATCGAGCGGGGGCCGGCGGAGCATCTCCCAAACCCCCAGTTTGTGCCCCTCTTCCAAATCCGGTACGCCCACCGCAACCTCACCAGAGTCCCCCTGTTTTTCCACTTGTAAGGAGACTTGGACCTTGTTGATGATATCCCCGGTCAGGCGTATCGCATTTACGTCAATACAGACCCAGAGCGCGACCAACGCACAAGCGATGACGGCGGTCCGGCGCACCGGCCCAATGAACCGCGCCATCCGCATCACAAGCTGGAAGTTGGTCCGCCCGGTTGCCGCTTGATCCTCAGTGCCCGCCTTGGTCATGGCGGCATTATACCTGAACAATCCCCCGAGTTCGGCGTTATCCTAGACAGCCCAGCATTTTTACATAAGGAATGTTCATGAATAACTGCCGCCGATTCGCCCTGCTCGCCGCCGCAGCACTCCTGCTTCCCGCCACGGCATTGGCCAAGGATTTCTACATGGCCCCGGACGGCAGTGACGCCAACGACGGGAGCATCGACAAGCCGTTCGCGTCGATCACCAAGGCGCAGGCCGCGGCGCAGCCGGGGGACACGGTGTTCATCCGCGGGGGGAAGTACGACATCAAGGATGCGCAGATCGTCAACCGCAGTGCCGGCAATGCGGTACACGTGTTTGAGATCGCCAAGAGCGGCACGGAGAAGGCGCCGATCAATTACTTCTCGTACAAGGATGAAAAGGCGGTGTTCGATTTTGCCACGGTCAAGCCGGGGCCGCGGGTGTATGCGTTTTATGTGTCGGCCTCGTGGATTCACTTCAAGGGGTTTGAGGTCACGGGCATCCAGGTGACGCAGACGGGGCACACGCAGTCCGAGTGCTTCGAGAACCACGGCAGCAACAACATCTACGAGCAGCTCAAAATGCACGACGGCATGGCCATCGGCTACTACGCGCTGGCGGGGTCGAATAACCTGGTGCTCAACTGCGACGCGTGGAACAACTGGGATTCGGTTTCCGAGGGGGGCGCGGGGGGGAACACCGACGGCTTCGGCTGCCACGTCGCCAAGGGGGGCACGGGGAATGTCTTCCGCAACTGCCGGGCGTGGTACAACTCGGATGATGGGTATGACTGCATCAACTGTGCCGAGAGCGTGCTGTTCGACCATTGCTGGGCGATGTACAACGGTCTGACGCCGGACGGCCGGAGCGCCGGGGACGGGAACGGCTTTAAGGCGGGGGGCTACGGCAAGCCACCCAGCCGCGTGCCGAGCCCCATGCCGCGGAACACGGTGCAGTTCTGCCTGGCGGTGGGGAACAAGGCGGCGGGTTTTTACGCCAACCACCACACGGGCGGGGCGGACTGGCTGAACGACACGGCATACCGGAACGCCAACAACTACAACATGCTGGAGTATATTTTGAGCAGTGCCGCGGACGCGCCCGGGCCGGATGCGTTCATGCGGAATTGCCTGGGGTACAAGGGGCGCAACGAGGTGGCCAATTTGAATGCCGCCAAGAGCGACGTGGCGGACAATTATTTCACGCTGGGCCCGGGCGGCACGCCGCTGGCGCTCACGGATGCCGACTTTGTGAGTGTGGACGAGAAGCAGTTGGTGGGTCCGCGGAAGGCGGACGGGAGTTTGCCGGAGGTGACGTTCATGCATTTGGTCCCGGGGAGCAAGCTGATCGACAAGGGGGTGGAGATCAAGGATAAGCAGGGGGCGACGCGGTTTGCGTTCAACGGGGAGAGGCCGGATTTGGGGTGCTTTGAGACGGGGGTGGCGCCGGCGACGAATGTGGGGACGAGGGCGG
>CAIPTQ010000026.1 GCA_903868035.1 uncultured Phycisphaerales bacterium | reverse complement strand
CCGCCACGTAGAACTACCTGCTTCCGGCGAAGGTGGCGCTGCGCCCTCCGGTCACTTTGGAGCGTCTCTGCTCGCGGACATGGTGGCGATATTCCCGGGCGATATGGTGTCTCGCGTGTATGCGGCGGTTGTAACGCTGTTGGGGGGATCGGACCGGTTTCCCCTGGCTCTCGTCGCGTTGTGGATAATTGCCGCACGGGACCCCCGCCAGGCGTGGGCGCTGTTAATCTTGATTGTCTATCTCTGCGGCTACACCGCCATCCAGTTCCAGGCGCGCCACTATATTCACCTGGTTTTCCTGCCTTTCTGGATCCTGGGTTTCCTCGCGGACAAATCATGGCCGGAACTCAAGCGGCTGCGAGATCCTTCGGCCCGCGCCCAGTTGAGAGCCTTCCTGCGGCCGCCAAGCCTGTGGCGTTCGCCCGGTGCCCGGCGGATAGTCCGCTTTTCAATTGGCGCCAGTTTGTTGCTGCTGGTTCCTCTCTACGCAGCCCGGGCCTACCAAGTGCGGCAAGTGGATCGTCTCTTGGAACCCTATGTGTCCGCGCGCCCGGAACTTGTGAAAACCGTTCAGTACGACTGGAACGATTACGTCCTGTTTCGTCTGGGCGGACAAGACGTGCGTAACCCTCGCGTGCTACGCCCGAAGACGCCGGAGTTTCGAGAATCCTTTTGGACGGCGGAGTTTCACCCGAACCCAGCCCGCACTTGGTTTTGGATCATCTATGAAACTGGGTCCGTATCATTTGATTTCACCCTGTTTGTCAGTATCGAAGGAACCGGTACCCAACAGGCCGGCACCACGAAACATTTCTTCCCGATATACGAGAAAGACTTCGGAGCGCACCTTGAAGGAGAGGGTTCGGATTCCTCCGCGCAACTCTCCTGGTCTCGATTCGTGGGCATCGCGGTTCCCAAGGAATGTGCCGGGGATTTCATCGGCCTCCACCGCGTGGCGGACCCGCGCGCGTTTCATATTCCGCTCAATCTCACGTTGCCGGCAGATATCCATTCGTTCAGGCCCTACCAGACCATACGGCCCGGCCTCCATGGTTTCGTGCGATGGAATCAAGATGACGTGGTTCGGCCTTTTCCCGTGAGAATGCTATACGAGGCGCGCAAATGCCGAAGCAGCGGGGAGTGGGAGCGCGCCGCGGAAAAATGCCGTGAAGCGTTATCCTTCGACCCGCGTAATATGGGCGCTTACTGTGAGTTGGCTGACACACTCCAACTCCAGGGAGATTGGGCCGCCGCCGCGGAGACCTATCGGAGCGCGATCAGCGCATCGCCCGATTTTCTTCCCTGTTATTATCTCCTGGACAGACTCTTGAGAAAAAACGCGGATGCCGGCGCGCGTCTGGCGGAGTGGCGCTTGGCCACCCAACAGTATCCAACAGCCGCCATGCCGTTCTTCTTTCTCGCCACCGCACGCGATGACTGCGGCAATGTCGATGAGGCCGTTCAGATGTATCGAGAGGCCCTTGCACGCGCTCCCAAGAACCTCGAGATCCGGCAGT
>CAIPTQ010000025.1 GCA_903868035.1 uncultured Phycisphaerales bacterium | reverse complement strand
GGGGGGGGGGGGGGGGGGGGGGCCGGCGGCGGATGCGATGATCCGGGCGAAGCCGATTTTGGATCCGCAGCCGAAGGCGGCGGTGATCCGGCTGGATGCCGAGGTGGACGATGTGATGCTGCGGAGCATCAAGCGGCGGGTGGATCTCGCGGGGAAGATGGGGTGCAGCGTCATCATTTTTGAGATCGACACGTTTGGGGGGCTGGTGACGAGCGCGATCGATATCAGCAAGTACATCAAGACACTGCCGGAGCAGAAATTCATCACGGTGGCGTGGGTACACCCCAAGGCGTACTCGGCGGGGTCGATGATCACGGCCTCTTGCCAACATGTGGTGATGTCCGCGGAAGGGACATACGGTTTGTGCGGGGTGATCGCGGTGTCCGCCCCGTGGATCGGCGATCCGCAGATGGTGCCGTTGCCGCCGACGGAACGGGCCAAGCGGGAGGACGGGGTGGTGGCGGAGTTCAAGGATTCAGCGAAGAAGAACCGGTGGAACGAGGACGTGCTGCTGGCGATGGTGGTGGTGGAGGCGCAAGTGCATGAGATGCTGAATACCGTGACCGGAGAGACAAAGTTTGTGGGAGATGAGAATAAGGCGAAGTTGGATGCGGAGGAGGTGGCTGGTCCGGGCGGGCCCGCGGTGGCCAAGATTCATCCGTGGCGGTGGATAAAAACTTGGGATGACAAGACGCATTTACTGACATTGTTGGCGGATGAAGCGGTGAACATGGGGATGTCCGAGGCGACGATCAACACCGAGCAGCAACTCAAGGATATCTGCAACATCAGCGGCGAGATGACGCTGCTCAAGTTCAACTGGGCCGAGCGGGCGACGGTGTTTCTGACGGCCTGGTCCATCCGCGCCTTCCTGTTCGTGGGGCTGCTGGTGTTCGGGCTGCTGGAGTTTTCGCATCCGGGGGTGACGATCTTCGGGGTGGCGGCGGTGATTTGCCTGATCCTGCTGATCGGGGCGCCGTTTTTGACGGGGCTGGCGCAGGTGTGGCAGATCGCGCTGATCGTGGTGGGGCTGGGGATCATCGTGGCGGACCTGGTGGCCTTCGGGGGGATTGGGCTGCTGGCGTTGCCGGGGTTCATATTGATGGCGATCGGGCTGATCGCCAGTTTTGTGCCCACGGATCCCGGCGGGTTCATGACCTCGAAAAGTTCGTGGGTGGCGGCACAGACGGGGCTGGGGGTGGTGGTGGGAGGAACGTTTGTGGCGCTGGGGGCGTTCTATCTGCTGGCGAAGTACCTGGCGTTCACGCCGGGGTTTAATCGCCTGCAGTTGATACCGGGGGGCAGGCGGGGCGCGAACGTGGCGGCGGTGGCGGTCTTGGGTAACGAGGCGGTGCGGGATTCGGCGGATCGGCCGGCGGGGGATGCGGTGTTCGTGGGGGCGCTGGGGCGGGCGGAGACGGACCTGCGGCCGGCGGGCAAGGCGCGGTTCGGCGAGTACCTGGTGGGCGTGGTCAGCTATGGGAGTTTTGTGGTCAAGGGGACGGAGGTGGAGGTGCTGGAGGTCAGCGGGATGAAGATTGTGGTCAAGCCGCGGGCGGCGGAAGGCGCGGGAACGCCAGCGGTTGGCGGCAGCTAACGCGGGGGAATTTCGGGCACTCCCCTCCGATTTGCTCTTGCTGCGCCCTGGGCTAGAATGCCTTTGTTCATTTGTTCAAGTGGTTTTTTCCACTGACCACTAACCACTGACCACTGACCACTAACCACTGACCACTGTCCACTAACCACTGACCACTGACCCAAGGAATCCCATGAAAACCCTCCTCGGCACCCTGCTCCAGCCCGCCTCCGCCTTGCGCTGCGAGATCACCCGGGATTGTGCCGTCCGTTTCGGCGACGATGGCCGCATTGTTTCCGTCGGCGCCGCACGCGACCCCGCCGATGAACTCGTCGGCGATGCCGGCTGCTGGATTCTCCCGGGCTTCATCGACGCCCACCTGCATGTCCCCCAGTGGGACCGCCGCGGCATCGACGGCCTGCCCGCCCTCGAGTGGCAGGAGAAAATCGGCTACCCCGCCGAAGTGCGCCTGGCCGCCGGCGATACCGCCCGCGCCCTGGCCGAGGACTTCACCCGCGGCATGATCGCCAACGGCACGACCACCGTCGCCGCCTTCGGTTCCTCCTTCAAGCAGGAGGTCGATACCACCTTCGGCGTCTTTGCCGAGCGGGGCCTCCGCGCCATCTACGGCATGGCCCTCAACGACACCGACATGCCCGCCGAACTCAATCAGCAGCCCGACAAGGCCCTGGACGACGCCCGCGCCCTGGCCGCCCAATGGCATGGCCGCGAACATGGCCGGCTGCTCTACGCTTTCAGCCCCCGCACCAGTTTGCGCTGTTCCGAAAAGCTCATGCGCGGCGCCGCGGCACTGGCGACCATGTTCAAGTGCTACCTGCAAACCCACGTCGCCGACTCCTCCGATGAACTCGATGAGTTCCACAACCGCTACCCCGACCAGATCGACGAAGTGGAGTTGTTCCAGCAGATGGGCGTGCTGGGCCCGCGCACCATCCTGGCCCACGGGGCGTTTGTCGATCCGCACCAGCGCCGCGAGATCGCCCAGAGCGCCACCTCGCTGGTCAACTGCCCCTCGGCCAACCTGTTCCGCGGCAGCGGGCTGGTGGATTATTTTGTGCGCAATGCCGCGGGCATTCGCATGGCCCTGGGCTCGAGCATCGGCGGGGGTTTCGAGCCGTTCATGCCGCGCGTCGCCGTGGAGGGCTTGCAGACCGCCAAGGCCCTGCGGGTCCACTCCCTGCCGCGGCGCGGCGGCCAGACCCTGGCGCCCAGCGAAGCCTGGTGGCTGATCACCGCGGGCGGTGCCGCCGCCCTGAGCCTGGGCCACATGATCGGCACCATCGCGCAGGGTTTCCAGGCGGATTGCCTGGTGGTGCGGCCGGAAAAGTGGATCATGGATCTGCCGCAGGAGCAGCAGGTTTCGGCGCTGCTGTACACGATCAGCCCGGGGCAGATTGAGCATGTGTTCATCGCGGGACGCCGCGTTGGGCCGTGAGTTGAGAGTATGAATGTTGCGCGGAAAACCTGATCACGCCTGGAAGGAAGAATGCCGCAAAAATAAGTAAAGGCAATGATCAGCCCTTGATGGCCGACCAAAGCCTCCACATACATTTTCAACATGATAGATACGCGAGTCAAGTATCTGCTTAAAAACATCCCCCCGTATTCACCCATATGTATCACTTCGGCCCCGGCTCCCCCGGGAACTCCGGCAACTGATCGGCCACAAACAACAACAGCTTCCGCGCGTCCCGGTCCAGGTACGCATACTTGCGCTCCTCCAGCGCAGTGGCCGTCGGATTCATGTTGATGGGCACCGTGGGTATCGTCGGCATGTTTCCGGCGAGCGGCACAACCGGCGGATTGCCCGCCGGCTCGGGCCGCAGGATCAACCATGCCGCCACCGCGATGGCCGCCGCCGCCGCCAGCGGGCCGACGATCCGCCACCACGACCGGCCCCCCTCCGCCGGCGCCAGCGCCGCCAGCCCCCGCTGGCGCAGCGCCGCCATGATCCGCTCATGGAGGATCGGCGAGAACCCATTTTCCCCGCGGATGTGCCGGGCCTCGTCCCGCAGCTTTTCTTCCAGTGCTTCCAGCGCTTCGCGTTTCATGGCTCACCTGCCTTTACGGTTGCCGGCGCCAGTTCCATCACGAACGGCGCCAATTTCTTCCGGGCGCGGTGCAGCAGCGTCTTGACCGACACCCAGCTTCGATTCAATATCTTCGCCACATCCCCCGCCGGCACTTCATCGACGTAGAACAGCCACAGGGCCATGAACTGCTCCTCCGAGAGCACCTGCCGGGCCTGGCCCCAGAGCGTCCCGCGGCCCTCCTCCTCCTCCAGCGCCAGTTCCGGCCGCGGGCCGCGCGCCGGGGCATGTTCGGACAACGCCTCCACGGGCGCCGTTTCGCGCCGCCCACGCGACACCGCCAGCCGATAGGCGATGGTGTACATCCAGGTGCGCAACGGATACTGCGGATCGAACTGATGCAGCGACTGCCACGCCTTCACGAACGTGTCCTGCAAAATGTCCTCGGCATCCCGCCGCGAGGGAAACCGCCGGGTCAAAAACCGCAGCAGCGGCACCTGATAGCGCCGCACAATCTCCTCGTAGCAGGCCGCGCTCCCCGCGCGGGCCCGCCGCGCGAGTTCCTCATCCGATAGGTTTTGCAGCATCTGCGTCATCATACAAAACCTGGCATGCCTCATGGTTGCTTGGCGGTCGCCGCCGGCGGCGGCAACAATGGCGGACGCGGTAAAGTTGCCGCCGGCCCGGTCATCATTCCCGCGGCGGCCTCCTGCGCCGCCAGATTCGCGAGCATCTCAATTTTATCCAGCGTCACCGACCAGTCCCCCTTCAAGGTCTTGCCTTCGGCCTGCACATTCATCTGCTGGAGCGCATCGGAGAGCAGCCGCAGATTGGCCGGCGCGTGTTCTTCGCCGGCGGACAGCGCCACAAACGCCTTGACCCCCTCGGCCACGGCCGCCAGTTGTTGTGCCGTCTTCTCGCTTTTGGCCTCGATGCGCAATTCCGCCAGCGCCCGGTCGTTGGACCACCCCACGGCCAGCGACGCCGCGTCGATCTGCGCGAGCACCGGCGATTCCACATTCTGGAAACGGGGCAAATCCGAAAGATTCTCCGCGGCGATCCAAAATATGGGCGCTTTAATCCCCCCCACCCCCCCCGCGCCCCCCCCCGCGCCCGCACCCCGCGGCGACAGGGGCGAGTCCGCCTTGAGCGTCGCCTTGCCGTCCAGCGCATCGAGCGCCGCATGCAGCGCCTTGATATCCGCCGACAGCACGCCGAGATCCGTCTGCGCAAAGCCCGCATACATCAGCCGGTTGCGCGCCTGGTCGCGCCACTGCAGGAGGTCATGCCCGTTGTACGCGGTCTGCTGAAACTCCGGATCGGCCTTCAGAAACGCCACGATGCTGCCTTCGTTCATTACCCCATGAATCCGCACGCACACGCCGGCCTCCTCGAACGAACCGCCATACAGCGTCACATCGTGCAAATCCCCCGGCAGTTTCATGCCGGTGATCCGTTCGAGCATCCCGAGTTTCGGCAGGAGAGCCGCGCGTTGCGGCTCGATGAGCTTCACCCGCGCCAATTCCCACAGCGACCCCGCCTGCCGCGCGCCGTCCACATCCACGTGGATCACCCACCGCGTCCCCTGCGGCAGGGAGGAACCCGCCAACGGATCGCCATACGCCGATGTTCCCGCAGCCCACAACGTACACGCACACAGTGCCAGGCATCGCATGATGTATCTCCGTCTGGGAAAAGAACTTGTACATGGGTCTCTACGCCGGGAGCGGGGCCAAGGTTACGGATGGGGGTGTGCCCGGGGCGCAAGCCGGACCTGCGCCGCCGCGGATGAATCGGAACGGGACCGGCCGCCCTCAGCGTTCGATGCCGACCACCAGCCGCTCGATCCCCACGCTGATAAGCCCGCGCATCCGGCGGCGCGGCGCAAAATCGATCGCCACCTCCCCGAATTTCCCCCACATCACGTCCTTGCGGATTTCGCCCGCGAAATACGACTTCACCGCCTCCGGCAGCGTCGTCACCGCGCCCGTGATCACCACGCGCCCCAGGCCCAGCACGTTCAGCGCCCCGGCGATGCTGGCCGCCCCGGCCTGCAGACTCTGCATGAGCCACGGTTCGAGCCCATGCTCCCGCACGTGTTGTTCGACCATGCCCCAGGAATATTTGCCCCCCGCCGCGCGCTTGTCGCCATGTTCCTGGATGCTCTGAAAGAATCCCCGGCGCGACAGCAGCGTCTCCATGCAGCCGATCGAGCCGCAGCCGCACGGCCGGGTGTTGCCCATCACCGGGGTGTGCCCCAGTTCGCCCACCAGCGGCAAGGCCCCCGGATAGAGCGCCCCGCCCACCACCGAGGCCCCGCCGACCCCATGCCCGAAATCCACCAGCAAAAAATCCTTTTGCATGGGCGACGCCGCCAACTGCCCCAGCGCCAACGCCCGGATTTCCTGCACCATCTCCACCGGCACGTTGGTCATGCTCCGCAGCATCTGCGGGAAATCAACCCCCTCGGACCAGTGTACATTGGGCGAAAACAGCACCCGCCCCGCGGATTCATCGACGATCCCCGGCACGCTCATCAGCGCCCCCCAAACGCCGCCGCCGCGCCGCGGCAGCAGCTTCTCCAGGGCCTCCCGCACCGCCCGTTCCCATTCCCGGGCCGAACCGGGCGTCTCCATTTCCACGGCCCAGGGGGATTCCTCCGCGGTGCCCAGGGCGGCGTACGCCAGACGCGTGTGGGCCGCGCCCAACTGGATCAGCACGAAGCGCGCCGCCCGGGTATTGAGCCGCAGGCTCTGGCCTGGCCGGCCCGGGCGCGATTCGCGCCGCATTTCGGCCGTCTCCAGCACCCCCTGTTCCAGCAGTTCGTCCACGATCTTGCCCGCCGTCACGCAACTGGTCCCGGCCACCTCCGCCAATTCGCCGCGCGCCGCCGTGGGCACCTGCACCATATGCCGCAGGATCAGCCGCCGGTTGATCTTCCGCAAACTCGAGGGAATAGCCGCCGTTCTCATGACCACCTGCTTCGCTGTCCCCCGGGCCGCCGGTCACGGCGGCCAGGGAACTTCTGGGAATCCGCAATTCTTTTTGTAACCAGTTCTTTTGGTAACAAGATGAACGCCGCCCGGCCAATTTTAATGCCTTGCCGCCGCGGGAATCATGGGGCCGCCCCGCCCGCCGGTTCGGCCGTGATTGCCGGGCCGTCCGCGGCTTCCACGCGCTGCCGGGCGGCCGCGCAGGTCTGGGCCAACACCCGCAGCGCCGCTTCCACCTCGTCGCGCGCGCCGGCCCGGGCCGCCCGCTCCAGGGCTTTGGCGTCGCGGGTGATCTCGTCGAAGCCGTAGGCCCCGCCCGCCCCCGCCAGGCGGTGTGCCGCCATCGCCAGTTCGCCCCAGGCCAGTTTGACGGCCAGTTCCCGTAATGCGTCCAGGGTCGGGGCGATGCCGTCGCAGAATTTCCGCGTCAACAGCCGCAGGGCGGGGTTTTGCAGCAGCTTGTCGGTCACCCCCGCCGGGCCGCCCTGCCGCCCGCTGAACCGCGCCATCATCCGCAACAGGCCCGGAATGTGTACCGGCTTGGCGGCATATTCGTCGCAGCCCATGCGCAGGCACCGGTCCCGGTCCTCCTTCATCGCATGCGCCGTCAGGGCGATGATCACCCCGGTGTACCCCTGCGTCCGCAGTTTCGCCGTGGCCGTGTAGCCGTCCATCACCGGCATCTGCATGTCCATCAGCACCACGTCGAAGGGATCCGCGCCGCGCCACGCCCGCAGGGCCGTGTCATACGCCTGCTCGCCGTCCTCCACCGCCGTGGCCACGCAGCCGGCGTGCCGCAGGTGCAGCATGATGACGTCGCGGTTCTCCGCGCCGTCCTCGGCCAGCAGCACGCGCAGGCCCAGCGCCCGCGCCCTGGTTTCCAGCCCGCGCCCGCCGCCCCGCACCAGTTGCCCCGCCTCCCCGGACGGTATCATGGCCGCCCCGGCCACCGCATCCATCGGCAGCGACAGCCGGAACGTGCTGCCCGCCCCCGCTTCGCTGCGCACCGACAGGTCGCCGCCGAGCATCTGCGCCAGCCGCCGCGAGATCGACAGCCCCAGGCCCGTGCCCCCGAACCGGCGCGTCGTCGAGATGTCGGCCTGCGTGAAGGGCTGGAAGAGCCGCCGCTGTTGCTCGGGCGCGATCCCCACCCCCGTGTCGATGACTTCCACCACGATCCGATACCCCTGCGCCGCCTTGCCGAAGTTTTCCTTGCAACTGACCGCCACGCGCACGCCCCCCTCGTCCGTGAACTTGACGGCGTTGCCGGCTAGGTTCATCAGAATCTGCCGGAACCGCGTCGGATCGGTTTTGACGCGCTCGGGAATCGCCGTCTGATACTCGATGTTGAATTCGATCCCTTTCTCGATCGCCCGGGCGCGCATCAGCGAATGGATCTCCGCCAGCACGTCCATCAGGCGGCATTCCACGGCCTCCACGCCCATCCGGCCGGCTTCGATCTTCGAGACGTCCAGGATGTCATTGATCAGCGTCAGCAGGTGCTCGCCGCTCCGCCGCATCGTCTGCAGATACTCGGCCCGCCCCGCCGCCGCGGCCTCCGGGTCCAGCATCAGGTCCACATACCCCATGATGGACGTCAGCGGGGTGCGCAACTCGTGGCTCATATTGGCCAGAAACGCGCTCTTGGCCACGTTGGCCGTCTCGGCCGCCTGGCGGGCGCGCTCCAGCTCCTCGGCGGCCCGGCGCCGCACCCGCAAATCTCCCAGGATCATGAGCACCGCCCACCCGATCAGCAGCAACGCCAGCGCAAAGGCGCTCCCGATGGCCCACAGGGCGGCCGTGGCTTCGTACTTGGCCTGGTCATTTTTCATCCCCAGATAGGTGCGTTCCTCGACGCTCATGGCGATCAACAGGTCCGTAATCGGACGCATCTGCGAGAACCCATCCTTGATTCCCCAGGCGTCTAGCAGAAGCTGCTTATCAGCGTTGAGCGTTGTGATGCGGACTTTGTCGTCCAATATCTGCTTTAATTGCGTCATGCGCTGGCGCTGCGTGGGGCTGTCGTTGGTGAGCTGGTCGATCTCGTCCAACTTCTCCTCAAACTCCACCTTCTCATTTTTCCATTCCTGGAAAATCGTTACGTCACGCTCGTCTTTTTCCGCCAGCAGGCGGGCATAGGTTGCCAATTGCGGCGATATGCCGTTGGCTTCGCTGATCCGCGTGAGGATTTTGTTTTGCTCGGCGACGACCTTCAGATCCCCCAGCAGCGCCAGCGTCAGCCAGACCGATATGCCCGCCACAATGCACAACGCCACCAGCGCCGAGCCGAACCCCAGCACGATCTTCCGCTCTGTGGACCAGGACACGCGCATCATCACCTCGGGGGGTATGATACCACAGGCTGCGGTGGGGTCATCCGGAAGGGCTTACTTCTTACTTCACGCCCAGCAGTTCCTTGACCTTGGGCAAAATCGCCTCCGCCCAGACCGTGTAGCCTTTCTCCGCCGGATGCAGCGCGTCGGACATCATTTCCGGCGCAATCGAGCCGTCCGCCTCCAGGAACTTCGCGCCAATGTCCAGGTAAAAGATGCGCTGCTTGTCGTCGAGCTTGGAGATGGCGTCGTTGACCTGTTTGATACCCGGACGCCACGGATCGGCGGCGGTCTTGCCGCGGGGGAAGATTCCCAGCAGCAGCAGCTTGGCGTCGGGCTGGCGCTTCTGGATTTCGGCGATGATGGCCTTGATGCCGGCGACGGTCTCGTCGGGCGTGTTGCCCGCCGAGATGTTGTTGGTCCCGATCATCATGACGATGCACTTGGCCTTGAAGCCTTCCAACTCGCCATTCTGGAACTGATAGATCACGTTCTCGGTCCGCGCGCCGCTGACGGCAAAGTCGGCGGCGTTGAGCGTGCCGAAATACTTATCCCAGACCGTGCGCCCGTTCATCAGCGGATATCCGGGGCGGCCGTAATAGAAAAAGTCGGTGATCGAATCGCCGGTGAAGAGCAGATCGATGTTGCCCTGCTTGGCGCGGGCCAGAAAATCGGCATGGCGCTGGGCGCTTTGCAGGGACGGCTGGGTGGTCGAGCGCGGCGGCGGGGCGGGGCGGGCGCCGCGGCCCCGGGCGGGACCGGTTGCCGGAGCCGTCGCGGGACCCGTTGCCGTGCCGGTCGCCGGCGCCGTCGTTTGCGCCACGAGCGTACAGGCCAAAAACAGGGTTACGAGAAAAACACGCGTCGCCAAGGCCCAGGATCGAATTTTCATTGCACTACACTCCTATTATTCAGCGATTCAGCGTCTGCTGAATGCGCTGATTATAGTGGTCCCGGTGGACTCCACAAGCCTCCAAGCCGCCTCGACGCCGGTTTGGCACTTCCGTGGATGTCCAGACACGCCCCCGGCGCCTTATTTGCCCGCCTCCGCCAATTCCTTCACCAGGCTGGCCACCACCGCCTTGGCGTCACCGAACAGCATCAGCGTATTGTCCTGCGTGTATAACTCATGGTCGATCCCCGCAAACCCCGGGTTCATCGTCCGCTTGATCGCCATCACCGTCTTCGCCTTGTCCGCGTCAATGATCGGCATGCCGTAGATCGGCGAGTTCTTGTCGTGCCGGGCCGCCGGGTTCACCACGTCGTTGGCCCCGATCATCATCGCCAGAATGCCGCATGCCGTGTTGGTATGTTGGTGGCAGGGTGAGTGAGAAGCGACTATGCTATTGCTCAATTGAATGATCGGAGAGCGTCAACCGTGCCCGAGTTGCCCCGAGAGATCGACCTATATCACAAACCAAGCGAAACGAATTTCGTCGCACAGATCGTTCCCTTGACAAGACATCTCGTCGCAGTCGGAATGGGGGCGGCCTGGTGGGAGGATCCGGCAATCAGCCTCGATCTCTTGGATCCGCCGGTGGATATGGATTGGCCTTGGGGGGCCGCAGTTTCCGATTACGAAGCAGGGCGATGCTCCAGTAACACACATTTCCTGGCAGTTGTCATGGGCGAGGATGAAGTCCAAGGGGCGATGGTCGTTGTTGGCGATCCCAGGCCATGCACATCCAATCCGAATCTGAAAACGGTATTCATTGAGGCCATTGCCACGGCACCGCGGAATCGGCCGGACTTGAGATCGGATCGAGGCGAATGGCTGCTGGGCGTAGGGCTCTTTTTTTTGGATTGGGCCGTGGACCTGAGTTTCGAGATGGGATGCCAAGGTCGTATAGAATTGTGTGCCAGTCCCGGGGGAATTGCTTGGTATCGCAAACGCGGATTTGCCATGCTTGGCGTTGAAAAGAAGAACTACGGCGGAATACAATACACGCCGATGGAACTAACGGCATCCGCCGCCGCGGCGTTCAAACGGTCACTCTCCGAAAGGCAATGACATGAGCATCAAGACTCTTTCTCCCTCGAAGAAGGTGCCGTACATTCCCGCTACTTGGAAAGTGTCGCCCCGCCAGGGAACGAAACTGAAAACCGTACTCAGCCAAG
>CAIPTQ010000024.1 GCA_903868035.1 uncultured Phycisphaerales bacterium | reverse complement strand
TGCCCCGGCGTCCCGCTCGGCACGCCGCCCCCGCTGCACCCATAATACCCATTCGTCCCATGCGTCACATTCGGGTCCACCCCATACGAGAAATAGCAGCTCTCGAAGATGTTGTTGGCGAGGTTGATGTTGGCCTTCGTGCCGCTGTTGAAAAAGCGGATGCTGGTGATGGCGGTGTCGGGCGTGCTGTGGATGTTGAAGAAGGTGTTGTTGCAAATCCAGACGTTGCTGGTGCTCCCGGTGCCGCCATAGGAGCCGACCACGGTGGGCGAGATGGTGGTATAGACCGCGCCATCGGTGATGTAGAACAGGTTGTTGTAAATGCGGACGTTGGCATGGGCCTCGCTCATGAACTGGATCATCCCGGACCCCGTGATGTTCTTCCAGAGGCAGCCGCGGATGATTTCGTAGCAGGAATAATTCCCGGCGGTCGTGCCGCCGAACTGGATGCCTTGGCCGTGCAAGCCCTGGTTGATGCAACCGCCCGTCTCGGCAATGACGGAGTTTTCGATAAGCACGCCGGGATCGGTCCAGTCCGTGCCCTGGAAACAGCCGGTGACGATGCCGTCAATCGTGCAGCCGTGCAGGTAGCAGTTTGTCACCCAGAGCCCCTTCTGGGCGGTGATGGTGTAGACGTAGAGGAGGTCGCTGCCGGTGGAGTCCGCGCCGAAGCCAGGCCCGGAGGCTTCGAGGTTTGCGAAGGTGAGGTGGCTTAGGGAAGCGGAGCAGTCAATGGCGGTGTTGTAGGTGGGAAAGTCAATGGCGACCTTCAAGCCGCGCGCATTCTCGCCGGTCCCGGTGACGCCATCGACCATGATGTAGCTGGAGGTGGGGCGGAGCTTGCCGGTGATGACGGCCTGCTCGGTCGCGTAGGAGGCGCTCCAGCCGGCGTCCCCGGCATTGTCGGCGGCGTTGGCCTTCTTGAGAGTTATCCAGGAGGCCCCGGAGGCGGCGGCGCTCACGGTCAACTGGCCGGTGTAGGCCCCGCCGGCAATGAAATTGGTGTCGCCGCGCGTCCAGGTGACGGAGGCCAGGGTGGTCCAGGCATTGGCCCAGGAACTGCCGTCGGCGGTGCCGGTGGCCCCGGCGCGGAGATAGTGGACGGCCGCGCCCGCCGGGAGGCAGGACAGCAAGAGCAGGTAAAGCCAGCGTTTCATTGGGCAAAGCTCATTCCCCGCGTCACCGCCGTCGCGCCGCCGCTCGGAGAGTTGGTCGGGCTGGAGGCCCCGATGCTTGGATAACTCACCGTATTGGTGGGAGCCCCGATGGTCGTCTGGAGAAACGTTCCCTCTCCGACCCAAGCGGCAGGACTCGACACCGTGATACTGAAATTCGCGTTCGTCGGGTCAACCCAGGGGGTGACTCCGCTGGCGTAGAGCACCGTTCCGTCAATAATCATCGCCCCCATGGCGGTCGCAAAATTGCCACCGGTGTTTGTAACCGTCCCGGAGCCAACCCCCATTGTAGCCATTTCGCCGTTTCGGATTGCCGAACCGGAGGAATTGAATCCTATCCCGCCGTTCTTGAGAGCGTTGCAGTTCTTGAGGGTAAGACAGGCCGAGGATGCGCCCGAGAAATCGAACCCATCGCCGGTATTCCCCCAGGCATCGCAGTTGAGCCCATACGCGGCTGTCGTCGCGGAGAGGTTGAACCCCTTCCCGCCGTTGTAATGCGAGATGCATCGGGTCATGGTTGACGCCCCGGACACTACGAGTCCTGCGCTATTGGCTCCCCCCGTGTTGTGATGGATGTTGCAACGGTCGAGGAAGCTCTGCGCCGCCGCCGCGAACGCTCCATAACCGGCACTGTTCCCGCTCATGCAGTTGTAAATCTCGCAGGTATCCAACGCAACGCTGGTTGAGGAAATGACACCGCTTCGCCGCATATCGTGAACGCAAACGCGCTTGAGCAAGACTTCGCCTCCAATGGGGATTGAAATGCCGTCGGCTGGGGTCGAGCTTCCGCCGTTGTTGGCAAAGACAAAATCCAGGAACGATACGTTGGCCCCGCTGATGGTCAGCAGGATGTAGTAGCTTCCGCTGGTCCCACCGTCTATCGTGGCCCGGCCCTTGTCGCCGATGGTATTGGTATAACCCTCGAAAACGATTGGCCCGGCCAGCGAGTGCGTCATCGCCGCCGTGAT
>CAIPTQ010000023.1 GCA_903868035.1 uncultured Phycisphaerales bacterium | reverse complement strand
GCCATGGCCCTCCTCCTCGTCATGATCGGCATGGTCGTCTGCACCATCCTCACCGCCGGTTTCCTCTCCACCCAGGGCACCTCCATCGGCATCGCCCGCAACGAACGCGACGCCGCCAAGTGCCACGCCCTCGCCCAGTCCGGCATCGATATGTGCTACTGGCTCATCCGCAACAAACCCGACTGGCGCGAAACCATGTCCCCCGGCCGCTGGCTCAACAACATCCCCATCGGCGACGGCACCGTCACCGTCAACGCCGCCGACGGCGACTCCTCCGGCAACTTTGCCGACGACCCCACCCAGCCCGTCACCCTCTCCGCCACCGGCGCCTTCGACAACCGCAACTTCACCCTCACCGCCACCATCCGCCCCACTGGCGGCGGCACCGTCTTCAAAAACGGCAGCTTCATCGCCGGCAACATCACCCTGGGCAATGGCGACCTCTTCACCCCCGCCACCATTGATTCCTACAACTCCTCGGTGGCGCCCTACAACGCGTCGTTCCCGGGAACCAACGCCTCCTTCGTTTCCAACGCCCTCGGGCATAACGATCTGAAGGTCTATTGCCCGTCGGTGTTCCGGGGTTCCTATACCGCCGGGCCTAACGCCGTCATTGCCGACGTCGTGCAACTGATCTTCGCGGCCGGCCCCTCGGCCACCGCCACCGCACTGGAAACCCGGAACCCCGGCGTCGTCGTCTTACCCAATACCGCCGGCCTAACCTACAAAGGCACCATGGTCCGCAGCAACGGCGTCCTCAACATCGGCGCCCCGGGCACCTACGACAACATCTCGGCCTCCAACGCCACGATCTTCATCACTGCCGGCGGCGTCTATAACATTACCGGCTCCATGGCCCTCGGCTCGTTCCCCACCTCGGCGCTCTCCCTCAATGACGGCGTCACCGCCTCCGTCATCATCCGCGGCAACGTCACCATCAACGGCGGCAAAATCGTCCTGGGCAACAACTCCACGCTCGCCCTCTTCGTCCTGGGCAATGTCACCTTCAGCGGCGGCAGCATCAACAACTCCAACGGCGTCACCTCCCGCATGGCCATCTACGGCGGCTCCAGCGGCGGCACTATCCAGTTCTCCAACAGCGCCGTGATGGTCGGCTCGATCTACGCGCCCCAGCACGACCTGACCATGTCCAACTCATCCAAGCTGTACGGTGCCGTCGCCGCCCAGAGCCTCAGGCTCAAGGACACCTCCGCCTTCCACTTCGACGAGGCCCTCCGCTCCCTCCGCATCACCAACATCACCGGCGGCAGCGCCGCGCCCGGCTCCGCCGACTACCAAATCACCATCACCGGCGGCCCGAGGTTTTAGGACTGGCGCATCAATAACTGTCAAAAGTGGCAGGCACACTCCGTGTGCCGTTGCGCCCTTGGCAGACGGCACGTGGAAAGTGCCTGCTACTTTGACGGAGACAGTTATTGATTCGCCAATCCTTAGCTTAGCTTAGGGGTCAGGGGTCAGTCGGTGGGGGGGGCAGGCGGCGGGGGGGGGCATCCGGTATCTCAAACAACTTCCGCAGCGCCGCGGCCAGCATCGGCCGCGCCGTTGTCTCCGCCCGCGTCGTCAACTGCGTCACCGGTGTATGCAGCAGCTTGGCGATCAGCCGGTGCGCCAGCCGCTCCACATCCTCGCGCTGCGCGGCCGGCATGTCCGGATGCCGCGCCAGATGCTCGGCCACCTCCGCCTTCGCCAGCGCGTTGGCCTGCGCATAGAGCGCCTTGACCAGCGGCCCGACGTCCCGCGCCGCGAACCACCGCAGATAATCATCCACATGCGCCGTCAACAGCTCCCGCGCCGCGGCGACCTCCTGGTCGCGCTTCCCCCGGTTCCCCGCGGCCACCTCCTGCAAGTCGTCGATGTTGTACAAATATACGTTCGTCAGTTTCGCCACGCCCGGTTCAATGTCCCGCGGCACGGCGATGTCGATCATCACGATGGGCCGATACCGCCGCGGCTTGAGCGCCTCGCGGAACCGCGCCTCGGTGATGATCGGCGCGGACGCCCCCGTGCTGGTCAGCAGGATATCCGCCTCCGCCAGCAGCGCATCGAGCGCCGCAAACGGCCGCGCCTCCACCTTCATCCCGCCGGCGGCGAACTCCTCCGCCAGCGCCTGCGCCCGTTCCGGCGAGCGGTTGGCGAGCAGCATCGTCCGCGGCTTAAGCTCCGCCATGTGCGTGAGCAGCAGCGCCGCCATTTCCCCCGCGCCCACGCACAGCACCGTCTTGTCGTCAAAGCGGTCGAACACCGACGCCGCCAGGTCCACCGCCACGCTCGCCACGCTCAGGTGTCCCGTGGAAAGCTGGGTCTTCTCATGCACGTCCTTGGCCGCTGCCAGCGCCCGCTGGAACAGCGCATGCAGCACCGAACCCACCCCCTTGCCCCCGCCCGGGTTTTCCATGCCCGCCTCGCCCACCGGCCCGCACCCATGCAAATACGCGTGTTTAACCTGCGACAGTATCTGCGTCTCCCCCACCACCATCGAATCCAGCGAACTGGTCACGGCAAACAAATGCTCGATCATTGCCCGGTCTTCGTGGTGATAGAGGTGCCCCTGGAGCTGCTCGCCCGTCAGCCCGTGAAACTCCCCCAGAAATGCCGCCACGCCCTCCAGGGTCGGCTCGGTGGAGACCGGCCGCGCCATGTACAGTTCCACGCGGTTGCACGTCGAGAGGATGACCAGCTCCGCCCGCGGAAATTTCGCACGGAACGCCTTGGTCGCCGCCAGCGCCTGGGCCGGCGTGAACGCCACCGTTTCGCGCAGTTCCAGCGGCGCGGTGCGGTGATTCAACCCGACCACGAGCAGGCGTAGTGATGGCGAAACCGACATCGGCACAAGAGGCCTCATCTCCAGTAAGCGGCTACAAACGTCGCGATGAACAGGATGAACCCGGCGATCGACAGCCACGCGGCGCGGCGGCCGCGAAACCGGGGATTCAAAGGCACATGCAGCAGCACGGCATAAATCAGCCAGGAGAGAATGCCCATCGCGATTTTCGTGTGCCCGCCGCCCGCCGCCGGCTGGGTGGTCTGGGCATGCTCCTGGTACAGCCGCAGGACGCCCGCGACCGTCGAGATCGACAGCAGCGGAAACCCGCCATAGATCAGCCAGCGGTTGAGGGTCTCGATGGACTCCAGCGACGGCAGGCCGATCCAGCGGTGCGAGACCGCCATCCCCTTGCGGCGCAACTGCCGGGCCGCCAGCAGATAGACCACGCCCCCCACGCACGCCAGGGCGAAGCAGACCGTCGCCGCGATCAGCGTCACAATGTGCAGCAGCGTCCAGACGTTCAGGTAATTCAGCGGCTGGCCCTCATCCCGGTGCATGATCGCCAGCAGCAGGCCGATCACCAGCAGCAGCACGATCATCGGCAGGAGAAAAAACGACAGCGCCCGCAGGTGCCGCTTCCAGCGGAAATACATCACCGTCAGCGCGAGCATCAAGCCGAACACCAGGAAGGCGTCGAACGGGTCCGACATCGGCAGCACGAGGGAGCGCCGCTCCGCCGCCCGCCAGATCAGCAACCCCAGCCCCACGCAGGTGCCCGCGATCACCGCGGCCCGGGCCGGCGTTCCCATCGAGGATTCGTGCGGCAAACCCGCCGGCGCGGCGGCCATCGCCCGCGCGATGCGCCGCATGCGCAGCAGACCCAGCAGAAAAGCCGCGGCAAACAGCAGACTCGTGACGAGCAGCAGTCCGAATTGAATGAGCTGGTTGGTCATGTCAGGGGGCTTTCGCTGGGCTGGAATCCGGGGGCAGCGCCGCGGACTGCGGCAACTGGGCATGGGCTTCATCCAGCCACTGCTGGAAGGTGCGCTGGGCCGCCTCCGCCCCGTGCTTGCGGAGGAGCGCCTCCATCACGTCCCCCGCCAGGCGGTACAGCAGCGCCCGCCGCACGCGCAAATCGGGCAGTTGGGACTTCACCGTGGCGCGCCAGTCTTGCAGCAAATCCGCCAGCATCGGCAGCACCGGGTCGATCCCCGCGGCGGCCTCGCGGCAAATGCGCGCCGCCAGAATCGGCGAGGCCCCCGCCGTGCTGACCGCCACCACGATGCCCCCGGCATTCCCTACCGCCCGCACGCCCCGGCCATCCACCTTGTGGGTGGCCCCCACCCGCGCCGTGGCGCCGCTGGAAAAATCCCCCTCGTCGGGTTCATCCGCCCGGCAGCACAGGATGCCCGCGGCCTCGGCATGCTTCTGCACCTGGGCGTTGACCGCCAGCACCTCGGTGGCCGCGAACACCAGCCGCCACATCTTGCGCGCCATGTGCGTCTGGGCGTATGTCGCCTGCAAGCGCTCGATGTCCGTCAAGGTGTCGAAACCGGGCACAAAGACGGGGCTGACGACCGTCACGCGGGCCGCGCATTCCACCAGGCCCTTGGCTTTGCGCAGGCCCACGGTGCCTCCGCCGACGATGAGTACGGGTTGCTGGGCCAGGTCCAGGAACAACGGGTAGGGGGGGGCTTGAAACATCATGTCCGGATTTTAGCCCAAGTGGGGCGCTGGGAAAAGAATATGCAACGCCGGCATGAATGGCCTTGCGGGACCCGCGCGCTGTGTCATGCATAATTATAGACGGGCGTTTCCATGACCCTGATTGGCTGCTTGCGGCTTTTTATCACCGCCTGAATATGCTCCACCGTCTCGGGGGTGAAAAACTGCTCCCCGGTTTCGCGGCATACCCGTGCCGGCACATGCTCGATGAGGATGAACTTGCCGCCATTTACCACGGTGTAAGTCACTTCGGTATCGAGCATCGTTTCTTTCATGGTCGCACCTCGTTATTCCGTCCTGCGAATCCGCAGGTCGATCCAGAGTTCCGCATCCGGCTCGTAGACCGTGATTATTTTAATCAAAGGCCGCGTGGGGTGGCTGCACTGCACATGAAGCGGCCGCCCCGCGCTCGTGAAACCCAGTATCAGACAACTCGGCCCATACTTATCCTCGGGATAGTCCTCAAGCACTTCGCTGCGGTTCGATAGCGCCTGTTCCAGTTCGGAAACGCTGATGTTCCGAATGATCGTTTGATCCACGGCGTGTTTTGAGAATTCATACAGCCGCCGCGCGATCTTATTCTGAATATCATCCAGCAAAGCCATAAAATATGGTACTCAATCCTGACCCGTGGATCAATCGGCGGGATGTCAAGATTGAGACGCCGGGAGATAATCCGACCTAGATCGTGATCACGCGGGACGCCAGCGGCGTCAGCAGGCCATTATTTATGTCCGCCATGAATACGTCGATCTGGTTCCGCCCCGCGGCCAGCGTCGGCAGCGTGATGCTAAAGCCGTAGGCGCTGAATCCCGGCACCATGGACAGCGGCGGAATGGCCGCGATGTCCGCGCGATTGACGTTGGTGGATTGGGTGAGCGCCAGGGTGCCGTTGATGTAGACGCGGAGGTCGGCGCTTTCGCCGGGCCGGTCGATGTCCACCGCCCAGCCGCCGATGGTCGTGGCGCTGGCGACGTCCAGGCAGCCCAGCGGGCGGTTGTTCACGACCGTCTTGGACCCGATGAGCACCGAGACGTTGCCCTGCGCTTCGGCCGCGTACACGTCGATGCGATGCGTGCCAAAGCCGACCGCCGGCAGCGCGTGGGCAAAGGCGTGATGGGGCGTGGGCAGCACGGCATCCAAGTCGCCGCGGGCCTGATCGGCCTGGAAGGTCGTGGCAAAACTGCCGTCCACATACACGTCCACGGAGATCGCCTGGCCGGGCGCATCCTGATCGTAGGCCCAGCCGTAGATCATCGCCCCGGTCACGCTGTCGAAGCTGCCCACGGGGGGGTGGTTGTTGATGAAGCCGTCGTAAATCACCACTTCATCCTGGTCGCTGATGAGGTTGTCGGAGACGGTGACCGTGATGGCATGCGAACCGGCCGGCAGGCTCGACAGGTTCACCGAAAAGCCATGGTTGGGCGAACCGTAAGTGCTCGTGAGACTGGGCCGCGGCAGCGCGGCGGAGACGGAGGCGAACGCCTGCTGATCGACGTACACATGGACAGTGGCGGCGGCGGCGCCCAAATCCGGATCCAGCGCCCAGCCCGCCACACTGGTGCCGCTGACGGCATCCACCGCGCCCACCGGCGGGGCGTTGGTGACCACCCTGGACCCGAGCAGCACTGGCGCCTGTGAGCTGGCCTGGCCATCGCTGGCGTAGACGCTGATCGTGTGGCTGCCGGGCCTCAGGCCTGGGATATTGATCGAGAAGCCGTGGTTGGCCGAGCCCAGCGCGCCGGCAAGGTCCGGCCGGCTGTTGGACGCCGGGGTGGGCGTGCCGGCGAGGGTCACGCCGTCGATCTCGACGTATACGTTGATCGCGGCGGCTTTGTTGTCGAGATCGACGACCCACCCGCTGACGATACTTCCGTTGTTGACGTCCACGCTGCCGATGGGCTTGGTGTTGTTGGTGTAGAGCAGCGTGGCGGCCCCCGTGGGCGCATCGAGGGCGAAAAGTTCAACCACATGCCCGGCATAGGCGCCGGAAAGGTCGAAGCCCAGCGTCGTCGTGTTGTAGCCCCGCGGCGTGGCGATGTCCGCACGGGCGATGCTGGCGGCAAAGGGCGTCCCGGCCACGCCGTCAAGGTCCAGGCGCAGGCTGACCGGCCCGGCGGCATCCGGATCGTAGGCCCAGCCGGTGATCCGGGTGGCGGTGGCGGTTTGAATCGCGCCCGTGGGCGCGGGGTTGGTCAGCACGCCGGAACGCAGGGTGGTGCGCGCGCCCGACGACACGCTGACGGCCTCGACGAGCACGTTGGTGCTGCCCGGAGCCAGCGCCGGCATGGTGAAGGAAAATCCGTGATAGGGCGATCCCAGGCACGACGCCAAATCCATCCGGCTCTGGTTGGCCGCCAGCGTCGTCTTCACGCCGTTGATGGTGATGTCGATGTTGAGCGCGGCGGCGCCGTCGTCGGCGTTGTAGCTCCAGCCGGTGACTTGCGTGCGGGAAAGCAAGTCCACCGAACCCAGGGGCGCGCTCGAAAGCAGCGTGCGCGCTTCCAGGGTCTCCAGGAGTACACGGTCAGAACGTGAACGCGTGGGTGAGCGGCGTGAGACGGGCATGATGATATACTCCCCTGCCGGCAGGCGGCGTTGCCAAGCGGCGCGAGTTCCGTCGCGCGGCTTCATGCCCCATCTATCGTCAATTAACAGCCATTGGATAATCTGGGCGCTCTCCCATGTCCCATAAGGGCGGGAGCGGCTGTACTGGCGGGTGCGAAAGCGGGAGGCGGCGGAACGGTGACTCCCCAGGCCGGTATTATTGGTTCATGGAGCGATCTTCCATGTCATATTCATGGAACATCCGGCCCGTGCGCACCGTCAACAGCCCGGACATTATTTTGATGATCTCCGGGATAGCCCGGTCGGACAGCATGCCCATCTCCAGGTCCGCCGTGACGCTTTTCCCATCACGCTCGCCCGGCCAAATCCGATTCCCCTCACGGCCGATCACCTTGACCAGGACTTCGGCATGGCCGCCGGCCACCGCTCCATCAGCGCTGATGGGCGTCTGCAACTGGCGCACATTCACGTAGAGGACGACATCCGCGCCGGTCTCCTGGGCGATGTCCGCGACGCCCAGGTTCTTGTAGCCGGGATTGGTCTGCTGCAACTTGAGGAGTGTGTCCTGCGGCACCAGGGGGACGTTCACGGCCTTATGCGCCCACAGATGATTGCCGATCTGGTCGGCGAGCGTGGTGGCGAACGTCGGGGGCGCCGCCACGCCGTTGCTGACATCCACCAGCACCAGGACGCGCTGCCCCTTGGAAAAATTAAACAGCGCCGGCTGGTTGCCTTTGCCCGCGGCGAAGTAAAGAATTTCACACCCGCCCAACACCGCCAGCACCACCAACGCCGGTGCCGCCCTGCCGAACCGACCACGCCAACCACGCGCCATGAGGCACCTCCAGATGCGTCCGCCATCATCCGCGAAGCGAGGGATTCGGTTCGCGGCGTTCATAAAAATATTGCACCAGCAAATCGGAAAACACATCCAGCGTCCGCAGCCGCACCGCCGCCTCGTTGGTCTGCGTCGGATCCAACGGCTTGCCGGAGGGCCAGGCGGCATCCACCAGGCCGGTCCAGACCGGCGCCACATGCCCGCGCTCGTCGGGGCCGGCGGCGGCCAGGGTGGTGTCATATATCCTGCCCTGGGCCCGGAGGCGGCCCTGGAGATTGGACACCCCGATGGGGCGCCGGGTCGAATAATCCAGCACCTCGATGGCCAGCACGCGGTCCACGTTGAAATGCCGGCCGAGGTCGCGGGCGGAGAGATTCGCCCAGTTCAACTTCGTGGCCTGCCAGTTGATGACGTCCAAGGGGTCCACGATGCGCGTGGTGGGCATGTGGCCGCGCATCTGCGTGACGACAAAAGTGGATATTTCCTCCCGCGCCCCGGGGTATTCGTTGAGCGTCGCCAGGGGCGCGTACACGACAATTGCCACGGACGCGTCGGCCAGGCCCGGGTACGGCATGCCATACGATTGCGTGGCCAGTTGCACCTGCGGCGCGGCGCCGATGCCCAGAAAGCCGCAGCCGGCAAGGCCCAGGGTGAGGCAAAGGGGAAGGGCCAGGCGATAGGGTTTGAGGACGGGCTTGATGGTCATAGGGTCTCCTGCAAGGGGGCAGTTTATCCGGGGTGGGGGGCGGAAGGAAGCCGGTGGCGATCCCAGCACCTATTTGTAGGTCCGCGGGGCAATCGCAAACGCCTCCCCGCCGGGTATAATGCCCGCCTGCTTGGCGGAGGTATCATCGTGCCGGGTTCCGAATTGAAAGTGTTTTTGCAGGCGGCGGCGGCGCGCACCGACGCCTATCTCAAGGCGTTCGTCGAGTCGCTGGCGGAGTGTCCCCCGCGGCTTAAGGAGGCGATGGCCTATTCGCTGCTCGGGCCGGGGAAGCGCATCCGGCCGGCGCTGGTGTTGTTGTGCTGCCAGGCGGCGGGGGGGACTGAAGTACAGTTGGCCACGGCAATGGCGCCGGCGGGGGCGATTGAGATGATCCATTGTTTTTCGCTGATTCATGATGACCTGCCGGCAATGGACGATGACGATCTGCGGCGGGGGCGGCCGACGAATCACAAGGTGTACGGCGAGGCGCTGGCGATTCTGGCCGGCGATGCGTTGACTGCGCTGCCCTTCGAGTTGATCGTGACGCGGGTCAAGGAGCCGGCGCTGGCGGCGGCACTGGTGCGGGAACTGGCGCAGGCGACCGGGCCGGAGGGGATGATCGGGGGGCAGGTGCTGGATACGTGTCATCCTGGGGAGGCCAAGTCCGGGGCGGCCGCGACGCTGCCGCAGTTGCAGCGGATACACCGGATGAAAACGGGGGCGTTGATCCGCTGCGCCTGCCGGATGGGCGGGTTGTGTGCGGGAGTCCCAGGGGAGAAATTGGAGGCGGTGGATCTGTACGGCCGGGCCATCGGGCTGGCGTTTCAGATTATGGATGACATCCTGGATGTGACGGCAACGTCAGAACAGATGGGCAAGAAGACCGGCAAGGACGCGGCCATTGGGAAACTAACGTATCCGTCGCTGGTGGGTCTGGAGAGGGCGCGGGAGTATCTGGCGGATCAGGTGAGCCTGGCCGATGAAGTGGCCGAACGGCTGGGGCCGGGGGCGTGGATGCTCTCGGAGTTGGCGCATGAGCTGGCGGGGAGGACGAGTTGAGGGTGGAAGCAAGAAGCAAGAAGTAAGAAGTAAGAAGTTTGTTTTTTTTGGAGAATTCATGAGCATTTTTTCACGTCGGGTATTGCCGGTTTTGCTGGCGCTGGCGGTGTCGGCTTCGGTGGGGTTGGCGCAGGTGCCGGCACCGGCCAAGGATCCGGTGGTGGTGGGGCGGTTTTCGCTGGCTTCGATTGACGCGCTCAACAAATTTTTGACCGACCTGGGGCTGCCGCTGAACAACAGCATTGACCTGAAGCCGGGCTTGGAGAGTGCGCCGTTTCTGGGCGCGGGGACGGTGGCGTCCGACAAGCCCGTGGGGGTGGTGGTGTTGGCGGGCGATCCGCACAAGTTGTTTCCGATCCAGGACAGCGTGTTCATCAGTGTGCCGGTGATGCCCGGGAAGGCCACGGCGGCCGATCTGATGGCGGCGGGGGGGAAAGCGGTTGAGGGGACGACGGACACGTTCTCGGGGGTTGGCGGGGCGATGCAGTTGGTGCGCCGTACGGCGGACTATCTGCACGTCAAGGAGGCCGCCGGGACGTGGGGCCTTTCGACGCTGACCGACGCGCTGTTCACCGCGGACTACAAGGACGCGACGAATCTGTTCGTGGCCTCGGCGAACATGGACGCCTTCCGCAAGGCCGCCCCCGAGGCGTACAAGGAACTGGCCAAGCAGATTACGTCGCTGCCCAGTTCGCTGGGCCTCGTCGTGCTGACCGACAGCAAGCCGGTGGAAAACGCGCTGGACAAGGTGGACAAACTCACCATCGCCCTGGCGCAGGATGATGTGAACTTCCATCTCAAGAGCTGGCTGGCGCCCTCGCCGCTGTCCATCAAGGCCAAGGAGGCCCCGCGCCCGGCGTTTCCGGCGGGCATGATCATGCGCATGCACGTGGTGTATCCAACGGTGGAGGCGGCGGGTTATATCGAGAAGCAACTGGCGGCCCTGCAGGAGGACGCTTTCGGCATGGGGACGCCGGCGGCGCTGCACAAGCGCGTCAAGGACTTGGTCGTCAAGGCCGCGACGCTCAACACGCGGACGGAGGCGGTGTCGGTGGCGTTTGCGATGAAGGAGGGCAAGCCGGTGTTCTATCTCGTGGACCAGTTCTCCGCGGATTTCGACGCGCTCAAGGAAATCGCGGATATCGCCAAGGAGGGCGTGAGCCTGGCGACCGAGGGCGGCAGCGCGAAGCTGACCCTGGACAGTTCGACGTATACCGTGGGGGACAAGAAGGCCCAGCGGCTGACGCTGTCCCCGGGCGGGGCGCAGGCCGCCGAGAAGGTGGTGATTGACGAGATTCAGAGCGGGCGGACGCTCTACGTAGCCATATCGCTGAATTCCGACGCCAAGTACGTGGTGGACCTGGCGAACGCCGGCCTGGATGGCAAGTCGTCGGTGCTCTGCGCCGGCGCGGTGGACCTGGGGGCCGTGGCGGCGGCGGCCATCGACGCCGGGGGCATGCCGGGGCTGACGCCGGATATGCTCCAGAAGCTGAAAGTCGGCTGGGCGGGCCAGGGGGTGACTTGGACCGTGCAGTCCTCCGAGCAGAACTTTTTGTACACCGACGTGCAGGTCTCCAAGCAGGTGATCCGGGATTTGGTGAAGATGACGACGTTCCAGGTGCAGCCAGTGCCGGCAGGGACCGAACAGCCGGCGATGCCGTGAATGACTCTCGTTGGGGCTTCACTCGTTGGCGCTTGACTGGACGTTGCCAATCCCACCGGCTACATTGCCCGGATGAGTCCAACACCCGATCATTTGCCCATGGAAACGCCCGTGGAATCACCCGTGGAAACGCCGCCGGCGACGGCCGCCGCCGCCCCCGCGCCCGGGCATGAGTTGACGTCCGACGCCATGCCCCTGCCCCAGGTGCTCGAGGCGATCTTGTTTTCCACCGATGTGCCCCTCTCGGCGGGGAAACTCGCCGAGATCGTCGGCCTGGATGCCACCAAGCCCGTCAAGCTGACCCTCGAGGCGCTCAACCAGGGCTACGAGCAGCGCCAGGCCGCCTACCGCATCGAAGAACGCGCGGGCGGGTATCAGTTGCTCACCCTCCCGCAGTACGCCCAGTACATCGAGCGCCTCGTCAAGAAGAAGGATGAGGGCCGCCTCACCCCCGCGTCGCTGGAGACCATGGCCATCGTCGCCTACAAACAGCCCATCACGCGGGCGGGCATCGAAGCCATCCGCGGTGTCGCCTGCGGCGAGGTTCTCCGCTCCCTCATGGAACACAACCTTGTCAAAATCGTCGGCCGGGCCGAGGAAATCGGCCGGCCCATGCTCTACGGCACGACGCGGTACTTCCTGGAGGTCTTCGGCCTGGCGGCGCTGAAGGATTTGCCCAAGTCCGATGCGCTCAAGGAGCCCAAGTAGACTGTGGCCAATTGCCCGTGGTCAGCGGTTTGTCACGGGAAGATTGTTGTGGGGTTGTGGGGCGTAGAGCTTTGCGGCGAGGGCGGGATTTCATATGATTGTTTACGGGAGGATTATTGGAGGCGTGGCAGAGCGGCCGAATGCACCGGTTTTGAAAACCGGCGTACCCGAGAGGGTACCGGGGGTTCGAATCCCTCCGCCTCCGTTGAATGACAATAATGTGGTGCCGACGCCCTCGTCGGCTTTTCGATCACCCAGTGCCGGCCGCATCCGACGAGGGCGTCGGTTCCACGATTTCTGTCAGTGATTGATTCGCCGGCCCTTACCCGGATGCTCAATGCGCGCCCACCACCAACGCCCCGATGCCATTGGCCAGCAGGTCCGTTTCCTTGCGGGTGTCATAGAAACCCCAGGGGTTGTAGGTATTGACCCACCGCACGCCGTTGGCATCCGTTGACACCCCCGTGATCACGTATACGTGCGACTTGACCATCGTCGGGGCGCTGCTGCTGGTTTGGTAAAGAATGGGCTGGTGGGCCGTGAGCGCCGTTTGCAGCGTGGCATAAACGGCGGCTTCATTCGTGGAACTGATGCTGACATACTGGTAGGGGTCGTTCAGGTCCGTGAGCGCCGAGCCGGCAAAACCCCAGCCCAGCGAATCCAGCGTGTTCGTGCTCGTCACGCCGTTCCACGTCCGGAAGGCGGCGTAGGCTTTTTCCAGCACCAGCGACCAGACCTCGTTGTTGGACACCACCTGCTTGGTCGAGGAAAGCTGATTGCTCGTGTGTATGACCAACGGCACGTAGCTGTTGGTCGGCGTGTTCCAGGACTGGAACGTCACCGCCCAGCCCCCGCCCGCGTCGTTCTGCACGAGTGACTGTATGCGGCTGGGATTGGAGTAAGCCAGCGACCCGGTGGCGGAAAGGAAGTAGCAGTCCGCGATGGAGCTTTGGTGGACGCCCTCGATTTGCGGAATGCCATCGGGTCCGAAGAGCTTGGTCGGATCGGTCACGGTGAACGTGGTGCCAAAGTTGCTGGGATTGGGCGCCCAGATGTTCAGTGCGCCGTTGATCGTCTGCGTATGCCAGTCATAGGCCGGCGGCGGCACGGGCACCGGAGGCGCGGCCAGGGCCGTCAAGGTTGCGCCCGCCGCGGCGCGGGCCACCAGTTGATCGGTGGCATCGACTCTGCCATCGCGGTTGAAGTCGTATATGTTGGTGATCGTCGCCGGCGACAGCAGCGTGGTGGAATGGGTGCGAACCGTGGTTTCCGTGGCCGCCGTCACCTGCAAGTTGCCCAAGTCGCCGACCAGGTTGCCCACGTAGAACGTGTCGCTGGCGGGGGTGAAAATGACTTGCAGCCATTGGTTGATGATGGCGCCCGCGTTCCATCGCAGCGTGACCCGCGAACTGCCGCCGGTCCCCGCCCCGGCCGTGACACTTACGGACGCCGGCGCTGGCCCCAGGCTCCACGTGTAAGGATCGCCGGATTGACCGACGCGGAAAACAAAATCGCCGGCGCCATATGTGGCGGAGGCATTGGTGACATCGATCATTAACTCGTTGATGCCCCCGGTGTAGCTCGTGACGTTTGTGAAGTTCGCCGTGGCATTGGGGAGCAGCACGGATTTGTCACTGGCCAGGACATCGCCGAAACGGGCGGTGGCGCCATAGTAAATGTACCGGCCCACGACGGCGGCCGATGCGCCGGCGGCGGTAATGGTGGTGGTGGTGGAAGTGTCAGGATTCGGCGCTTGGGCCAGTGGGATCACCGGGGCGACCAGGAGCGGTTTTGTTGTCGGCGCGACCACCAGCGGCAGGGGGGCAGCCAGATTGTTCGGCGCGTGCGCGATAGTGGTGCCAAGCGTGGTCGGGGCGATGGTTTTCGGGTTCGGGGCCAAGAAAGCGGTTTGGGCGAAGGGTGGGGCGGGCGTCAGATGGAGCGTGAAGCTGTCGGGCGCACTACTTAACAGAATGCGGGATTCGAGCGTTTCCATTAACATTTTGGCAACAAGGGCGCGAGCGCGGGACCGCTCGTGCGTGGAATATATATGCATATCTTCCCTCCGTTGCCGAAATGGGAGAATCGCAACCGCTTCGGTCGAACCCGGATGTGTAACCTGCAATATTGATGATTTTGTCTTGTACACGTTTATTTTTAAATTGTCTAGGCTTTTTTTTGTGAATTTCCGGTTATTATTTCACAGTGTCACAATATTTACCTATATTGACATGATTTGGTAAAAAGGAACTTCATGAAACGCAAACATTCCACGGCGACTCACATTAAAACCACTACATCTTTGTGTGCGCAGGTCCGCCACGATGGCCGCACGCCCGCGCAATTGCGTCCTATTTCGTTTCAGCGGGAATTCACATGCCATGCTGGCGGCAGCGTGCTGGTCTCGTTCGGCGCGACGCGCGTCCTCTGTACGGCAATGCTGGAGCGGGATTTGCCGCCGTGGCTCAAGGCCAAGGGTCCGGGAATGGGGGGGTGGTTGACGGCGGAATATGCCATGCTCCCTTCATCCACGCCTACCCGCAAAAGACGCGATACCTCCAAGCCCGACGGACGCGCGGTGGAAATTCAGCGGCTGATCGGCCGGGCGTTGCGTTCCTGCATCGACCTTTCGCAATTGCAGGGGCCCGCCGGCGGACTCACCCTCTTTGTGGATTGCGACGTCCTTCAGGCTGATGGCGGCACGCGCACCGCGGCCATCACCGGCGCGTGGGTCGCGGTCAATGATGCATTGGCGGCGGCCCGGAAAGCCGAATTGCTGCCGGCGTCCGCAAAAATACTGACCAACCAGGTCGCGGCCATCAGCGTGGGGATCGTCAATGGCACCCCGGTGGTGGACATGGACTATGTCGAGGATGTCGCGGCGGAGGTGGACATGAACGTCGCCATGCTGGCCGACAACACCTATGTCGAGGTGCAGGGCACGGGCGAACATGCGACCTTCTCCGGCAAGCAACTCGATGCGCTGCTCGCGCTGGCGTCGGCGGCCATACGCCAGTTGCATGCGGCGCAGTCGCAGGCGGCGCGGCAACTCCAACCGACAACAACAGTATGAATGCGCCTACGCCGGAGGCTGATTCCCCAGCATCCCCAGCGCCTCGGCTATCTCGCTCTCCGCATGCCGGTCCCCGGTTCGCCGCGCCGCCCGGATGCCCTCCGCGAACAAGCGTTTGGCCTCCGCCACATCCCCATTGCGTTTGGCCGTGCGTCCGGCCATGAAGTACCCGGCCACATAATCCGGATGCCGGCGCAGCAATTCGGCAAACTCCCGCAGCGCCTCCGCCAGGCGCGCTTCCTTGGCATACGCCATCGCCACCGCATAGCGTACAAACGCGTCGTCCGGTTCGGCCGCCAGCAGCGGCAGAAGTTGTTCCAACGTCGGCATGCCCACAGAATACCGCATCCCGCGCCCCGGCGAAACAGCCCTCTGGTTTAACCGTACAGCGCCTCATACCCCCGCAGCAGCGCCCCCAGGTCATGCCGCGTCTCCGCATCCGCCAGCGCCTGTTGCGTCAGCCGCGTCCGCAGCTCCGGCTCATTGAAAAACCGTTCCAGCGCCGCGGCAATCTCCCGCGGCCGCGTCGAGGCCGTCAGCAGCCCGTTGTGCCCATCCGTGATGTGCTCCCGCACCGCATCCACGGGCGTCCCCACCACCGGCACCTGGGCCGCGAACGCCTGCATGATCGACCCCGCCGCAAACGGCCCGTCCGGCGTCACCAGCAGCACATCCGCCACCCCCAGCAGCTTGCCCCACGGCCACTGGGCCGGCGCCACCACCACCACCGCCTCATCCGCCAGGTTATTGATCAGCCGTTCCAGCCCCGGGTCCGGCCGGCCGCGCGGGTCTTCGCGCACGATGGCGCGAATCCGCGGGAAAATCAACTGCAGGATCGCCGCCGCCCACAAACCCAGGTCATGCCGCGGGCCCCCGCGCCCCCCGTGCGGCTGCGGATCCATGCCCGGCTGCGCCAGCACCGTCCCCGAGCCCCCGTCCCCGCCCAGCAAGATCACCGGCCCATCCTCCGGCAGCAGCCCCAACTCCGCGCGTGCGCCGTTGACTTCCGGGCGCACGGGGAAAGTGGGGGAAAGTAGTAGGCCCGCTCCGCGTGCCGTCCCCCACGTGCCGTTGACTTCCGGGCGCGCAGGGAAAGTGGAGGCGGGCGGGCACACCGCCGGCCGAATCAGCGTCACCGCATCCGCCGCGATGCCGTGCGCGTGCAGTACGCGCTTCAGCCACGTCGTCGTCACTGTCCAGTGGCACGGGCTTACCGACATCCACAACCCCCCCTTGTGGATGAACTGCAGCAACCGCAGATACCCCCCGTGCGGCATGTCCACCAGCGACACCAGCCGCCGCCCCTTGAACCGCGACATCGACACGCCGATAGCCGCGGGGATCCCCCAGGCGTGTACATGCGTGGGGGCATATTCCCGGATCACCCGCCGCAAGCCGCGCCAGCCCGTTGGGTCCGCCCAGCCCATGGCATGCACAAACGTGATCGGCTCGTCAATCCCCGCCCCCCGCGCCAACTGTTGCGTCGAACGATGCCCCAGCCCCACCAGCCGATGCTCATGCCGCGGCAACAGTGGAGCCAGGATGTCCATCGCATCCGAGGGCGTCGTCGCATCCAGAACATGTAGCACCCGCGCAGCCATAGGCGCGGAATTATACGGTCAACCTGTTGGGTGTGGAATGTGTAGTGAGTCGGACTAAATACTGAACCGCCGCCCAAACCGCCCCATCCCCAGCTCCCGCCGCCGGCGCATAAATCTCGCCACCGCCAGCAGTATCCGCGGCTTGTCCAAATCCCCGTCCACCGTGAACACCAGCGGCGTCACCTTCGTCAGGCTGCCGGTCATCGACGTCAGCAACACCCACGGCGGCACCACGACGCACCGCTGCCCCGCCAGCGTCTCCAGGAAATCCATGTCTGTAATGGTGTCTTCGAGCGTACCATCAGCCATGGCCAGCAGGTCATACACGGAAATCTGATTGAAGGTTGCAAACCCCATGGTGTCACCTTCCGCTAGGTCCCCTCCACAGGAACCTTTAGGTCGCCTGACGCGCAGAATCAACGACCCTGCCACACGCACATGGCTCCACCGCCACGGCGCAGAACCAGTGCCACCGAACGGTTGACGCTCAACAATTGGCTTCGCGTAAACTGACGAAGAAAACAACTTCCGGCACCCGATTCTACAGACAATATAGTCCAGAATAACCGTTAGGCAAATTCTAGTTTCCGGAATTGTGCATTTGCTTGAATTTCCCCGCAAATACGCACTTTTTTCCCCTCCGACAAGCCCATTTTCCCCCTCTTTTTAGCCCCACACGCAAAACCCGCGCGTGTGAACCTTGCCGGCACTTTTCGCCCCGTGACCCCCACGCCCCCGCCCGGTACAATGCCCACGTTTCCGACCTTTGTGGAGAGGTTCCCATGACCCCCGCCGACCTGGAGAAACTCCGCCGCGAAATTCGCCGCCATGACGAACTCTATTACCAAAAAGCCGCCCCCCAGATTTCCGACCAGGACTACGACACCCTCATGCGCCAACTCCTCGATCTCGAAGCCGCCCACTCCGATTGGGTTACCCCCGACTCCCCCTCGCTCCGTGTCGGCGGCAAGCCCCTCGACGCCTTCGCCTCCGTCCGCCATGCCGCCCGCATGATGTCCATCGACAACACCTATGACGAAGCCGAAGTCCGCGAATTCGACACCCGCATCCGCAAACTCCTGAACACCAGCACCTTCCGCTACACCTGCGAGCCCAAGATCGACGGCGTCTCGCTCTCCCTCCGCTACGAAAACGGCCTTCTCGTCACCGCCGCCACCCGCGGCGACGGCGTCTCCGGCGATGACGTGACTCAAAACGCCAAAACCATCCGCAACATCCCCCTGCGCCTCCGCCACGAAGCGCCCCAACCGGAATCCTCGCTCTTTTCCGAGTCACCCGTCCCCGCCGTTCTCGAAGTCCGCGGCGAGGTCTACATCTCCCGCGCCCAGTTCGCCCGCATCAACCAGCAGCAGGAGGATGCCGGCCTCGAAGCCTACGCCAATCCCCGCAACACCGCCGCCGGCACCCTCAAGCAGCTCGATCCTAAAGTCGTCGCCGCGCGCAAACTCGAATTCCTGCCCCACGGCGCCGGCGAACTCCAGGGCCTCCAAGTAGCCTCCTACCGCGATTGGCAGGAAGTCCTCCAAAAATCCGGCTTCCACACCAGCACGCACTTCCAGGTCTGCCCCGACATCAACGCCGTCCTCGAATACATCCGCACCTTCGCCGAGGCCCGCAAAGCCCTCCCCTACGACACCGACGGCGTCGTCGTCAAAATCGACGACTTCGCCCAGCGCACACGCCTCGGCGCCACCGCCAAATCCCCCCGCTGGTGCATCGCCTTCAAATACCAGCCCGAACAGGCCGAGACCGAACTCGTTCGCGTCGTCTTCCAGGTCGGCAAAACCGGCACCATCACCCCCGTCGCCGAGTTCGAGCCCGCCCCCTTCATCTCCGGCACCAACGTCTACCGCGCCAGCCTCCACAACTTCGACGAAATCGACCGCAAGGACATCCGCCTCCATGACCGCGTCCTCATCGAAAAAGCTGGCGAAGTCATCCCCTACGTCGTCGGCATCGTCCCTGCCAAACGCCCGCCCCATGCCAAAAAAATCGAACGCCCCGCCGAATGCCCCTCCTGCCATTCGAAGGATCTTGAACACGATGGCGGCTTCGTCCGCTGCCTCAACCCCGCCTGCCCCGACCAGATCGCCGAGCGCATCCGCTTCTGGACCGGCCGCAATCAGATGGACATTGCCGAGATCGGCGAAAAACTTATCGCCCAACTCCTGCAGAACGGCCTCATCAAATCCATCCCCGATCTCTACCGCCTGAAAAAATCCCAGCTCCTGGGCCTGGAGCGCATGGGCGAAAAATCCGCCCAAAACGTCCTCGACGCCATCGCCGCCTCCAAGGACCGCGGCCTGGCGCGCCTCCTCGCCGGCCTGGGCATCCTCCACATCGGCACCCAAACCGCCCGCGTCCTCGCCGACCATTTCGAATCGCTCGACCAACTCCTCGCCGCCACTCTTGAAGAAATTGATGCCGTGCCGGACGTGGGCGACGTCGTCGCCAAGTCCCTCCACGATTTCCTCCACTCCGCCGCCGGCCAGAACACCTTCGCCGAGCTCCGCGCCTTGGGGCTGAAAACCGACGAGCCCAAAACCATCCCCACCGGCCCCCAGCCCTTCGCCGGCAAAACCATCGTCGTCACCGGCACCCTCGAAAAAATGTCCCGCGACGAGGCCAAGGCCAAAATCCAGGCCCTCGGCGGCAAGCCCGGCGAGTCCGTCTCCAAACTCACCAGCTTCGTCCTCGCCGGCGAAAAAGCCGGCTCCAAACTCGACAAAGCCAAAAAGCTCGGCATCGAAGTCATCGACGAAGCCGAATTCCTCCGCCGCGCGGGGTTCTGACTCCCGTGAACCAAGTTCCCGATTGGCAGAGCCGCGACCGTAAGGTGGCGTATTTGCCCGCTGGCCGGTCGGGGTGGCGCATCTTGCCCCGCGTTGTCCCAGTGTATATACTACAATATAGATTAAGGAGACGCGCCATGATCGCCACTGCCAAGGTGTTCAAAAACGGGGCCAGCCAGGCGGTTCGTTTGCCCAAGGAGTTTCGCTTCGATTCCGCTGCGGTCTGCATCAAGCGCATCGGCTCGGCCGTGCTGCTGTTCCCCCGGAATGCCGCCTGGGATTTGATGGGCCAGGCGCTCGGCCACGTCGATGAGGACTTTATGGCCGAGCGCAACCAGCCCCGGCGCGCCGACGCACGCCTGCCGCTGGACCAAAGAAAAGGCCGGCGAACGTGACGCATTTCATGCTGGATACGAACATCTGCATCGCCTTGATCCGCGGCCGGGCGCCCCGGGTGTTCGACCGTTTGCGGCAATACCCCGTGGATGCCGTGGCGATCTCCAGCATCACTCTGGCGGAGTTGCAATACGGCGTGGCCAAGTCAGCTCGACCGGCGCAAAATTCGGTATTGCTGGCCGGGTTTTGTGCGCCCCTGGCCATTTTGCCTTTTGACAACCAGGCCGCCGAAACCTACGGCGCCGTGCGCGCGGCGCTGGAGCGCGCGGGCACACCCATCGGCCCGCTGGATACTCTCATCGCCGCCCACGCGCTGACGCTGGACCTGACCCTGGTGACCAACAACGTGCGGGAATTTCGGCGCGTGGATGGCTTGCGCATCGAAAATTGGCTGATCCCATGACCCGTGGAGGATGGGAAAATACCCAGCCAATAGCTTCGGTGCTTCGTGTTCCCCTCTCACTTCACCACCACCTCCACTCCCAAACTCACCAGCTTCGTCCTCGCCGGTGAAAAAGCCGGCTCCAAACTCGACAAAGCCAAAAAGCTCGGCATCGAAGTCATCGACGAAGCCGAATTCCGCCGCCGCGCGGGGCTTTGACCTGGAACGCCAAGCTCCCGATTGGCCGTCGCCGCGTGCCACGCGCTTCATGGTCGATTTTATGGATATCCATATCCAGAATCATCGATTCGGATATGCTTGCACTCTCTAAGATTTTAAGCTAATGTTTGGTTTCATGACAGGGAGCACAACCCATGAACCACCAGAAGCGCCTCCGCACGCACCGTTTTTCCCGCCGCTACAAATCCTACCTCATCTACGAGCTCGACCGCTTGGAAACCCGCACCCTGCTTTCCGGGTTTACCTACGACCTGCGCTTCGCCCCGGGCCAGTTGGGCGTCAGTGCCGACGGCCATGTCGTGGAGTTGGCGGGACCGCACTGCGCCACTTATACGCTCCAGTTGTTCGCCCAACTCACCGGAGATACTGATTTTACCAATGATTATTTAAATATCGGAATTTTCGGCGTGGCCAGCAGCCAGGTGGGGGGCGGCGCGTTGGCCGGCGGCGGCCTGGTCGCGGCGAATGTTAATTGGGCATTATTCCCACATCCAGCCAGCAAAAATGGCTCTGCAACCAATATCTCTAATGATGGCATCGCTGATTGGGGTGAAAAGCAATCGTTTTATTGTCCCAATAGTTTGTGTTACATAAATAATACTGTGACTGTGATCAATCCTCGATGGTTTGGCCTGCAGGGAGGCCTTGTCATTCCAGGCGTCGCTGGTCCGGCGAGCCGCGATCCCACCAACACTTGGGAGGTGCTCGTCGCCGAATTCACAGTGGACACCAACTCTGTGGCTACTGCGGATTACCGTGATCGCACGACGCTTTTCCATGTGGATTCCAGTTATCTCCTCTATATCGTGGACTCGGTCTGGTATTCCGGTAATCGTGTTGACCCTCCAGTCTGCATCGATGCTGCGTTTCACCTGTCGCCTCGCGAGGGTGCCGAGCCACCCCCCGCCGATCCGCCAGCGGCTAATCCCGTTCCGCCAACCGACGTCGTTCCCGTTGCTCCCACGCCCGCCCCGATAGCCCCCACACCCACGCCGCCCATCGCAGTCGCCCCCGTTGTTCCCACGCCCGCCCCGATAGACCCCACACCCACGCCGCCCATCGCAGTCACCCCCGTTGCTCCCACGCCCGCACCGATAGAGCCCACACCCACGCCGCCTATCGAAATCACTCCCGTTGCTCCCACGCCCGCCCCGATAGACCCCACACCCACGCCGCCCATCGCAGTCACCCCCGTT
>CAIPTQ010000022.1 GCA_903868035.1 uncultured Phycisphaerales bacterium | reverse complement strand
CAGCAGAGCCAAGGTGCTACCCACAAAGATTGGACAACCATCAGACTCTGATGGAGGCTCATTGGGCAAGGGAAAAGAGATCGGAAGCCAGATGCAAATACTCCACCATGGCGTATTGGGGAACCGCGATTTCGTAACTGCGTTTTCGGTTGAAATGCCTTCAAGTCCCGCAACATGCTTGTTGAATAAACAAACGGAAGCAAGCTTTAGATTGTCCAGGATCGCAATCTCGACGGGCGACGAGCGCCAAGGGGCTTTCTTATCCGCTTTCTCATGTGCCGGCAGTACCGAGTCAGCGAGATCGACCAGGTTCTTCTCCAGTCTTCCAACAATGAGCATTTTTTACTCCCATTTGCTAGTCCACCGTGATCAGCGTCCCGATTTTTTTGCCGGCGACGGCGCGGGCGATGTTGCCGGATTTTTTGAGGTTGAAGACGAGGATGGGGATTTTGCGTTCCAGGGCGAGGCTGATGGCGGTCATGTCCATGACGCGGAGGTTGTCGTTGATGACCTGCTTGTAGGTCAGGCGGGTGAACATTTTGGCGGCGGGGTTGGTCTTGGGGTCGGAGTCGTAGACGCCGTCGACCTTGGTGGCTTTCATGAGGATGTCGGCCTGAAGTTCGGTGGCGCGGAGGGCGGCGCAGGTGTCGGTGGTGAAGAAGGGGTTGCCGGTGCCGGCGGCGAGGACGACGACGCGGCCCTTTTCGAGGTGGCGGAGGACGCGGCGGCGGATGAAGGGTTCGCAGACCTGGGCGACGGTGAGGGCGGAGGCGACGCGCGTGGGCTGGCCGACGGATTCGAGCATATCCTGGAGGGCCAGGGCGTTCATGACGGTGCCGAGCATGCCCATGTAGTCGGCGGTGGCGCGCTGGATGTGGCCGGCGGCGGAGAGTTTTTCGCCGCGGACGAAGTTGCCGCCGCCGACGACGACGGCGACCTGGACGCCGGAGTGGGCGACGGCGGCGATCTGCCGGGCGATGGTGGTGAGTTCGGCGGCTTCGAGGCCGAAGCCACCCTCGCGGCAGAGGCCCTCGCCGGAGATTTTGAGGAGGATGCGTTGATAGATGGGTGCGGGCATAGGGTTCCAGTTCATAGGGGACAGGGGATGGTGGGGGGTATTGTAACGGGGAGGGGGGCGGTTCGCACGGGTGGGGCAGAGGGCATGATTGGGGCGAGTTTGTCGTTGGTTTACATATCGCGGGATAGTGGTAGATTAGCCGTCAACACGCGAAAACACTCTTTGGAGACTTTAGATGAAACGGATTGTCATAACCGCCATGCTGCTGGGTTCGATGGCCGGCGGCGCTTTTGGGCAGGCGATCGCGGCGCGGCGGCTGGGGCCGAATCTGGAGAGCAACATTGACATGCCGCTGCGGTATCGGCCGGACGGCGGGGATTTTGTGATTGAAAACGGGGCGGAGTTTTTCAACCGGCCGCTGTATGGGGGGAATACGGCATTCCGGGTGGATGCGGGGGACAAGCCGGAGTTTTCGCTGTATCTGCCGGGGCGCGGGGGGAATCTGCGGCTGGGGATCAGGAGCGGTGCGGGGGCCAAGTGGCTGAGCGCGGCGCAGCGCGTGACGGCGCGGTATCGACCGGGGGGGATGATTTATGATGTGCGCGACCCGATGCTGGGGGCGGAAGGGGTTTTGCATATCGAGGCGTATGCGCTGGCGGTGACGGAGGGACTGGTGGTGCGTGTGGAGGGACGGGGAACGGCGGCGGGGCTGGAGTTGGTGTGGGCGTATGGCGGGGTCAACGGGCAGCGCGGGACGCGGGATGGGGATATTGGGACCGAGCGCGTGCCGATCAGCGAGTATTTTCAGCTTACACCGGCGTTTTGCCAGGGGAATGTGTATGAGACGGGGGAGGGTTCGTTCACGATGAAGGCCACGGCGGCGACGATTTTCGGGCGCGTGCCGGGGGACGCCAAGCCGGAGGTGGCCGATGCGCGGCAATGGGCCGCGCCCGCCACGCCCAACGATTTGCTGGGTTCGGTGCAAGCCGCACCGGCCAACCAGCCGGTGGTGGTGGGGCATGCGGCGCTGGCGGCTGGCGAGCCGCGGTATCTATCGTTGCAGCGGCTGGGGGCGGTGACGACGACGGAGTTGCAGACGTACCGCGACGTGACGGCGAGCCGGCCGGCGGAGGCGGCGCCGGTGTCGCGGAACGTGGCGGCGTTTGCGGCGGCGGACCTGCCGGCGGTGTTCGCGGATGCCGCGACGTATTTCACGGGCTTGCGGCAGCGGGTGATGGTGGACACGCCGGACGCGTATTTGAACGCGGCCGTGGGGGCGTTGAACGTGGCGGCGGACGCGGTGTGGGATGAGCCGCAGAAGGCGATCATGCACGGGGCGATTGCGTGGCGCACGAAGCTGCTGGGGTGGCGCGGGCCGTATCTCTTGGATGATCTGGGCTGGCATGACCGGGCGACGGAGAATTTCGCGTACTGGGCGACGCGGCAGAACACGGGGGCGATCCCGGCGAAGCTGCCGGCGGCGGACGAGGGGGCGACTTCGCTCCTGTCGCGCAATGAAACGGGGCTGCATAGCAATGGGGATATGTCCAATTCACACTATGACATGAACCTGGTGCATATCGACGCGGCGTTCCGGCATATTTTGTGGACGGGGGACATGGAGTTCGCCCGCAAGGAATGGCCGGTGATCGAGCGGCATCTGGCGTGGGAGCAGCGGATGTTCCGGCGGCCGTTTGGCGCGGAAAAGTTACCGCTGTATGAGGCGTATGCGGCGATCTGGGCGAGCGATGATTTGCAATATGGCGGGGGCGGGGCGGCGCACAGTACCGCGTACAACTATTATCACAATAAGATGGCGGCACGCGTGGCCAAGGCCCTCGGCATTGACCCCGCCCCCTACGAGAAGGAGGCGGAGCTGATCGCCAAGGCGATGCGGCAGTACCTGTGGCTGGGGGACCGCGGGTGGTTCGCGGAGTACCGGGATTACCTGGGATTGCAACTGGCGCATCCGAGCGCGGCGCTGTGGACGGTCTACCATACGATGGATTCGGAGGTAGCCACGCCGCTGGAGGCCTGGCAGATGACGCGGTACGTGGACACGCAGATGCCGCACATTCCGGTGCGGGGGGCGGGCGTGCCGGCGGGCTACTGGTCGATGTGCCCCACATCCACGTGGATGCCATATTTCTGGTCGATCAACAACGTGTGCATGAACGAAAACAACGCCACGGCGCTGGCGTATTATCAGGCCGGGCGCGGGGAGGAAGGGACGCGTCTGCTGACCAGCGGGGTGCTGGCGAGCATGTACATGGGGATATCGCCGGGGAACGTGGGGACGATGAATTACCTGGACGTGTATCGGCGGGAGTCGCAGCGGGATTTCGGGGATGGTTCGGGCACGCTGTCCCGCACGGTGGTCGAGGGGCTTTTTGGCCTGCGGCCGGACGCGTTGGCCGGTGTGTTGAATATTGTGCCGGGGTTCCCGGAAAAATGGGACCATGCGAGCATCCGGCATCCGGATGCGGGCTTCACGTGGAAGCGCACGGGGCAGACGGATGCGTTCATGATTGAAGCGCGGTTCGCCAAGCCGATGGCGCTGCGGCTGGAGTGGCCGGCATATGCCGAGGACATCGCCAGCCTCACCGTCAACGGCCAGCCCGCCCAGTGGGCGCAGCCGGATGATGCCGTCGGCACGCCGCGCGTCATTATCACCGCGCCGGCCGCGGCCAAGTGGGATCTCAGCATCGCATGGAAGGGCGCGGCCCTGGCGCGCCAGGTGCCGGCACCGCAGTCCTCCGTGGGAAGTCCCATCAAAGTTCAGTTCGCGGCTGGCACACATATGGATATTGGCATGACGGGCGTCGGCGTCGTGAATCCCCAGCACGCTTTGGTCGAACTCGTGCCCAGTCAAGCGCCCGCCGGATTCTCCGCGCGCGTCGCCTCGGTTGCAGGCAGTCATACGGTCTTCGTGCGTCTGTCGCAGGGTGCCTTCACCTGGTGGATGCCCTACGATTTTGATGTGACCGCACCCGCGCCCGCCGCACCTCCCTTCGACTGGTCCAAACCTGATCCCGCCACCAAGTTTGAGACGGTTGATCTCGCAAAATTATACAACGACCGCGTCACGCAGATTTTCAAGAACGAATACCGCACGCCGCGTTCGCCGTGGGTGTCGCTGGCGCTGCCCAAGCAGGGGATCGGGGCGTGGGCGGGCGAAGCCACGCTTACGGCCGCCATTGACGACACGGGGCTGCGTGCCGCCGCCACCAAGAACGGCGGGAAAATCCTCATGCCCAACGGGGCGCCATTCGCCACGCCGGGCACCGGCACCGACCGCAACATCATCTACACCTCGCAATGGGACAACTACCCGCGCGAGGTCAAGGTGCCGGTGGCGGGGAAGGCCCGGCGCGTGCTGCTGCTGCTGGCGGGCTCCACCAACCCCATGCAGAGCCGCTTTGACAACGGCGAGGTGGTGGTCACCTACACCGACGGCACGACCGCACGGCTGGCGCTGGAAAACCCCACCACCTGGTGGCCCATTGAGCAGGATTACTTCATCGACGACTATCAGTTCCGCCGTCCCGGGCCGATGCCGCCGCGGGTGAATCTGCGGACGGCGGAAATCCGCCTGCTCGACCCTGTGACCGCCAAGGGCAAGGGCGGCAGGATTGACGGCGGCGCGGCGACGGTGCTGGACCTGGCGCTGGACCCGCAAAAGGAACTGCAGAGCCTGACCGTACGCGCCTTGGCCAATGATGTGGTCATCGGGCTGATGTCGGCGACGCTGGTGCGCTGAGCGGTATTTTGGTTCCGTATACGGACAGGCGCGTTATGCAGGAGTGACGATGGTCCCGGATGGCGAGGTTCCAGCGCCGCTTCCGCGGCTTGGCACAATTCGCGGGGCGATCAACCCACGACGGCGCCTGCGGCTTGTCGTGGGCTACTTTCGTGCCGCCGCTACCGCGGCTCCCTACGTGGGTGCAACGTGATGGCGACTGGGGCGTTAGGCTATTGGTTTGGTCTTATTGGAGAACCGCGATGAAATTGTTCGGATGGAAACGGCTGGGCGTGGTGGCGTTGCTGGGGTTGTGTACGTCGTTGGCGCTGGCGCAGCAGCCGCAGGGGAAAATCGTCTACGAAGTCCCCAGCCAGTACCAGAAAATCACCGTTTGGGACACCGCCAACGGCTACCGGCAGATGATCTTTGACGCCAAGCTTGATGGGTTGGAACCCGTGCAATCGGAAATGAACAAGGCCAACCCGCTGGAACTCACCCTGGCGTACTCGCGGCATATGGTGGCGTCGATCGCGCTGGTGGACAAGCCCAAGCGCATCCTCATCGTGGGCCTGGGCGGAGCGTGCATACAGCGATATCTCCACGAAACGCTGACCGAGACGCGGATCGACACCGCGGAACTCGACCCGGCGGTGCTGGTGGTGGCGCAGAAGTATTTCGGCTTCAAGGAGGACGCCCGGCAAAATGTGACCATTGGCGACGGGCGGAAATTCATCGAAACCGCAAAGGAGAAGGATGGTTCGATCACCAAGTACGACCTGATTATGCTCGACGCCTTCAGCGCCACGTCCATTCCGTACCTGTTGTCAACCAAAGAATTCCTGGTGGCGTGCAAGGCGCACCTTGCCGACGGGGGCGTGCTGGCGGCGAACCTGTGGGAGGCGGAGGCCAGCTACGGGGATATGGTCAAGACGTACGATGCGGTGTTCCCGGAATGGCACGTGGTGCGCTGCATCGGGTCAACGAATGCGATTCTCACGGCCCTGCCGGTGAAGCGGGACGTGACGGCGGAGAAATGGATGACGACGGCGGCGGCGTTTGAGAAGACGTACAAGACGGACTTGAAACTCGCGGAGCTGCTCGACAAGGGCTTTGTGCAGGAACCGCGAATACCGACGACGGCGAAGGTGCTGCTGGACAAGGATGAGCCGAAGGGGAAGTGACAAGGTGACAAGGTGACAGGGTGACAGGGTGACAACGCGCGCGGGTCGCGACTTGGATTATGGGCCGATGACGATGAAACGCGCCTCATGCGAAGCCAGCGTGAGCGGGACGGAGACGCCACCCTGCGGGGCTTTGACCCCGTTGGCCAGGGGCTGAATCTTTCCGGTGACGGCGTCCCAGACCTGCGCCTGGCCGGTGCCGGCCAGCGTGGCGGAGCGCGTCTGGTTCTGGTCGGACTCGTTGAAGAAGAAATAGACTTCACCATCCTTCAGCGTGCGATGCATGTATTTGACGGGGGGGCAGGGGGCATCCAGCTTGACGTCCGGCGGGGGCAGCGCGGCGACGACTCGGGCGGTGATGGCCGCGGTGGGTTCCAGGGTGGCAAAGCTTAGATCGGGAGCGCCCGACTCGGGATGGAGGAAGGACTGGTCAACGACCATGGAGGGCGTGCGCCCGACGAAGATGACCTTGCCGCCGGCGGCGGCGAAGGCGCGCAGGCGTTCCAGCACTTTCTTCTGGATCACGGTGGACGTGGGAACGATCACGGCACGGTAGACCTGGCCGCTGAGGTTCTTCAGGCCGCCGCCTTCGAGCGCGCAGTCCGTGGCCAGCGAATCCTGATCCATATGGTCGAAGTCGATCTGCTGCTCCAGCAATTGCGTGGTCAGCTTGACGTCTGCGGCGTCGGCTTCCGCGGCGTCCGTGCCGCCGAGCCAATAGGTGTCGGTGGGGTGATAGAGCGCGACCTGGGCGGCGGGGCGGCCGATGGCCATGAGATACTGGGCGCGGCTGGCGTAAAAACCGGTCAGCGCGGCGGGATCGGCCGCGGCGCCGGGGGCGGGGGCGGCATTGAGGCCGCGGATATTCATGTAGTTGATGCCGCGGACGAGCTGGTAATCAAAGACAAACTTGCCGCCGGCGCCGAGGTTGCCGCCGGCTTCGGTCCAAACCTGGGGGTGGCCAAACAGGTGGGCGGCGGACGAGGCGAGTTTGGGGAAATCGGCGACGATGCCGGGGCCGATCTGGCTGAGATTGTCGATGCCCGGGAGGCCCACGTAGCGCATGTCGCGCCAGAAGGAGCCTTCGTTCTTGGTGAGGTCTTCGCCGTTGCCGCCGCGGGCCACCATGAGTTCCTCATGGTTAAGGTGCATCATGTAATCCATGTTGTGCGCCCGGCACCAGTCTTGCAGCGGCTTGTAGAAATTGTCGCGGAACATGCCGCTCCAGACGTCAAAGTAATCGGCCTTGGCGCGCTGGGCGTCCTGCGTGAGCGGCGTGGCGAAGAACTGGGCGATGTAGGGCTTGAGGTCGTAGCCTTTTTGCTTTTGGAAGGTATCCAGGAGCTTGGGCGTCCAGGGAATGAAGCCGGTGTAGTCGGGTTCATCGCCGCGGAAGCCGAGGATGGTTTTGCCGAACTCGTCGCCCGATGTTTTGGCGTAGGTTTCGAGAACGAGCTTGATGTAGGTGGCGGTGGCGTCGGCATCGAGATAGTCGATCAGCGAATAGAGGCTGTCCTTCTCCCGCGTGCCGTCGGCGCGCTGGCCGGCGCGGGTGGGCGAACTGCGGTAGACGTGGCGGACGAAGGTGACTTCCCACAGGCCGTTGGCGGGGGCGGTCCATGTGAATTGTCCGTTGGCCGGGAGTGGAATGATCGTGGTCGCCTGGGGCCCGCCGGGACCGCCGCGTGCGCCGCCCGCGCCCGGCGCGCCGCGCCCGCCCGTCCGGGGATTGGCCTGAATGGTCTTGGTATTCGGCGGCAGCGGGATGGTCAGCGTCTGGCCGGCGGCCACACTGTAGCGGGCTTCGCCGGCGCTGCCCTGAAAAGTCACCTCCCACTGGGCGCCGCTGGGGGCGAGCCATTTGAAATTGCCGTCGGCGGGCAGCGGCACCACCTGTGCCGCCGGCGGGGGCAACATGTTGGCTTGGGGACCTCTGGCTCCCCCCGCCCCCCCCGCGCCCCGTGTTCCCGGCGCGGTGCCGCGGGCGCCCGGCGCTGGCGCGGCAACCGGTATCAAGTTGGATCCCACGGCGGGGCCAAAAGCGGGCGCGGGCGCTGTTGCCGGTGGCGCCGCCGCGGCGGGGCGGGGATTGGCCAGGATGCCCAGGGTGTCAACGGGCAGCGGGATCGTGAGCGTCTGCCCGCCGGCGACGGTGTAGTGGGCGTCGGCGATGATGCCCTGCATGCCCAGTTGGGGATAGCGCTCGCTGATCAGGCCGCCGGCGAATCCGTCGGGATAACCGTCGTCGCCGTCGATCCACATCTTCATGCCGTGCTTCTTGAGTTCGTCCACGGCCACCTTGAACAGATCCAGGTATTCGGGCGAAAGGTACTTGGGCGACCGGCCGCCGCTGTTGATCATGTAGCCGCTGCCGCCGTTGGCCTCGATATTGGCGATGTCCGACAGGATGCGGTCCTTGGGCGGCGGGAATCCGGTCGCCCAGTGGATGGCGCCGTATTCCTTGGGCGGATTGGCGAACGTGGTGGCCGCCTGGGCCACGGTGGGCATGGTGACCTCCTGCCAGGGTTGGGCGGCATTGGCCAGGAGCGGAAACAGGCCCAGGATCGCACAGTGCGGAAATATTTTCATAAAAGCATCCCTTCGGTTCGAGAAAACCAAGCTCTGGAATACTGACGGTTTGAGAGGGCGATTATTTCAATAAAGTGGCGCGCCGTGGGGAATGCGCGATATTCCCGCCCGACACGGTGTGATATGACTCGGGCTGAATTGAACAACCAGTCAGGGTTGCGTTGCGGGCATGGCGGCGGGCGCGGGTTTGTAAGCGGGGATGGCCTTGCCCTTGTCGTTGAGGCATTCCACCAGCGGCATGTCGGGGAGGGCCTTGAGGCCGGAGATGAAGGCTTCGCAGTTGATGATGGCGCCGGCGGTGTTGGTGTGCAGGTAGCCGTCGCCGAAGAGTTTGTGGCCCTCGGCGGGGCCAAGTTTGTCGTACATGTCGCCGATGATGTTGGAGTGATCGAGGAGGAGGGTCTTCTCGGCGGCGGCGACCTGGCGGGTCCAGTCGGACATGCCCAGTTCGTCGGTGACGTTGAGTTTCTTGACGCGTTCGACTTTGCCGTTCAGCCACAGGTCGCGGAGGGTGAGCGTGGCGGCGATGGGGATGGCTTTCTTGGCGCGGACGTCGGTGATGAACTGGCGGAGATACCAGCCGTGGGTGTGCATGGGTTGCGCGTTCCCGCGGCCGGTGGCGGGGCCGGTTTCCTCGCCAATGCCCGCGAGGGGGCCGGAGTTGTGGCCGAACTGGATGACAACGAAGTCGCCGGGCTTGACGGCTGCGAGGACGGCGTTCCAGGTGGTGCCCAGGTAGGTGTTGAAGCGGGCGCCGCCGACGCCGCGGTTGGAGAGGTTGACCTTGGTGGTGTCGAAGTAGTCGACCAGGACGGAGGCCCAGCCGCGCGTGGTGGCGTTGCCGGTGGCGGCGGTGGAGTCGCCGGCGATGAAGAGCGTGGGGAGTTTGGGGTTGAGGTTGTTGAGCGTGTCGTTGGTGAAGGGGAGGCGGTCGCGCGGAATCTGGGCGGCGGGGACGGTGGTGGCGTATCTGGTGTAGGGGTTGGCGGGGGCGGCGGTGCGGGTTGCTGGGGCGGTGGTGGGTGCCGTGGCGGGCGGTTGCTGAGCCTGGTTACCACCACTGGCTTCCCTATGGAATGGTATGATAGTGGTGGGTGCCGTGGCGGGCGGTTGCTGAGCCTGCGTGGGGACGTGGATCATGCACAGCACGGCGAGAATCATCAGGGAACGCGCGGCGAGGTTCATGTTCATCCTTTCGGCAAAGGGCTGGTCGGAAGTGTGCGCGAATTATACGGCGGGGCTTGGGGGACGAAAAGCGGAAACGAAACGCCGGCACAGCCCAGCGGAAGTTAGGCGTTCCTTGGGGGGTGGGGGGTCAGCCGCGGCCGGAGGCCAGCAGCGTGCGTTGGGCCGTCATGGACCCGCGAACGGCCGGGACGAGGGCGGCCAGCCAGCCCAGAAGCGTGGTCAGGCCGATGGACAGGGCGATAAGGAACAGGGCGTAAAGCACGGCGGCGCGGGGGTCGGGGTTGATGACGCAGGTTTGCAGGCCGATGAGGACGCGATCCACGCGGGAGATCATAAAGGTGTACCAGAGGCCCGCGCACGCGCCCAGGATGCCGGCGATGAAGCCGATGAGGGTGACCTCGGCCAGCACGAGGCGGATGAGCTGCGCGCGGCCCGCGCCGATGGCGCGCAGGACGCCGAATTCATAGCGCCGCGCGTGGATGGAGGCGATGACCATGTTGGCCACGCCCAGCGAGGCCAGGCACAGCGCACCGATGCCGATGATGGTCAGGCCGTCGATGAGGCGCGTGATGATGGTGTGCAGGGAGGCTTTCATCTCGACGGCGGAGAGCGACTGGAGGCCCTCGGCGGCAAGCTGGTCGCGAAGTTTGGTCATCTGGCTGTGGCGGGCGGGATCGACATTGAGCAGCAGGAGGGAGGGATCGCCGAGCATGAAGTATTTCCGGGCGTCGGGGATGGCGCCGATGACGGAGGCGACGGACTGCTGGCCGAATTCGGCGCGGAGGTCGAAGTAGTTTTTGACCATTTCGACGCTGGTGGAACTGACGATGGCGGCGATGGAGAATTCGATATCCTTGCCGTCGGCGGCCTTGAAGAGGATTTTGTCGCCCAGGCCGAGCTTGCGGGTGGCGGCGAATTCGGTGGAGACGAAAACGTGGCGGCCGTCGTCCATGGCCGCCAAAGCGCCGGCGGCGTCGCCCTGCTGGAAGTCGATGGTGACCAGGGCGGCGAATTTGCGGAGATCGACGGCGATGAAGGTGGTTTTCTCGTCGCCGACGATTTTGCCGACGACGGAAACGGGAATTTTCATGCTGACCTCAAAATAATCCAGGGGGATGAGGTCGCGGAGTTCCGGATGCTCGCGCTGCAGCCGCGCGAGCCGCTGGTCCGTGAATCCGCCGAACAGCGACTTCACCACCAGGTCGGGAATCTGCGGCGTGGGGAAGGAGGTCAGCAGGCTCTGGCCGCGGGCGCGGACGGTGGTGAAGATCGTGACGCCGATCATGAGCGCGGCGATCATGGCCCCGGCGCGCCAGGGGGTGCGCGACCAGGCGTTGCGCAGCAGCGAGGGCCGCACGAAAAAGAGCCGCCCCAGTACGATGGCGCCCAGGCGCTCGCAGGAAACCACCGCCAGGGGCGCCAGCAGGCACCAGCCGATGAAGATGAGGTTCACCCCCACAAAGATGTAGCTGAAAATGCGGAAGTCGCGGGAGGTGGACGAATGCCAGAGAACCTGCTGCACGATCAGGCAGAGGATCCCGATCCCGGCGGCCAGGCGCACGCGGGAAATCCGCGCGCGGAGCGCCACGGCGTTGACGGCGGCCATCGGGGACACCCGCGTGACCTGCCAGATCGGAATCAGCGCGCCCAGGAACGTGGCAAATGCCCCGCAGCCCGCGGCAATCAAGAGGGACGCCGGAGTCAACACGAGTTGCAGAAAAAAGTGGGGGAACTGGGCGACCAGGACGGCGGCGGTGGCCAGCCCCAGGGTGATGCCGATGACTTCGCCGAGCGCCAGCATGACCAGCGCGTCCCCCAGCAGGATGACGGCAAGCTGGGGGCGGGAGGCCCCCAGACAGCGGAGCTGGCCGAACTGGCGGACGCGTTCCTGCACCCCCACCGACAGCGTCGTGCCGATGATGAGCGACGCGCAGACCGCCGAGAGCATCGAGAGCAGCGACAGCAGGATGCGGAGCGTGCGGGTGGCGTCGGCCATGTTGGCCTTGGATTTGGTGCCGGGGGAAACCTCGACGGAGGGGCCGAGTTCCTTGCCCAGGGTTTTGGCGTAGAGGTCGAAGTCGATTTCGGCGCCGGAGGCGCCGCCGGCGGCCGCGCCGGCCAGGCCGGCGGAGGGTTCCCGGAGTTTGAGGTCGATGACGCTGTACTCTTCGGGTAGGGCCAGGTCCTTGGCCAGCACGGCCAGGGGGACGAACATCGTGGGCTTGGCGATGAACTCGATGGCGGGGCGCTTGAGGATGCCGACGATGCGGAGCTGGCGCGGCGGGTTCTCCTTGATGGTGTAGGTGACAACGTCGCCGAGTTTGAGCTCCATTTTATCGGCGATCATGGTGTCGATGAGGATTTCATCGGGCGGCCCGGTGAGGGTATGGCCGGAGAGGAATATTTTCGGGCGGAGGAGTTCGTCGTTGGGTTCGTCGATGCCCACGACGTCGAACCAGAAGGTCTCTTTGTTCTTGGTGAGCACGCCCAGGGAGGCCAGGCGCGCGGAGGCGAGCTCGACGTCGGGGCGGGCCCGCATTTTGTGCAGCAGGGAGCCGGGCACGCGGGCCTCGGTGCCGCGCTGGGCGGGGCGGATGTGGATTTCGGCCACGCCCAGGTTCTGGCCGATGGCGTTGGCGATGGTGAAGTGGAGCGAATCCATGGCGGCCCCGACCACCACGATCAGGGCGACGGCCGCGGCAATCGCCAGCGCGCAGAGCACCGGACGCAACGGCCGGGCGCGCCACTGGCGAATGGCGAGACGCAAAGCAATGGGGGTATTCATACACCCATGATAGGGGAAAGCGGGGGAATATTGAATGCCTCTAGCCCGGCGTGGCAACGCCCGGCACATTCGTTCGTACGCGCGTGCCGCCCGCGCTTGCAATAACCCTCTCCCCGTTATCTATCGTACTTGGTCGGAATCCCCCTCTTCATCCCCCGGTTCTTACGCCCGGGTTGATGCCCGTTCCAATGCCCTTGTTCAAGTCCGTCACGATCGTCACGCTTTTCAAATACAAATAGTTTCTTCCGCGGTACGTGGTCACCTCGCCGGAAAGCGTAAACTTCAGCGGCTTGTTCCCATTGTCCGTCGCCGCCTCCATCACCTCCAGATACTTGCACGGTATCACGCCCATCGGCGGATCGCCCAACAGCTTGCCGTCGGCATCAAAGGCGATCAGTTCCATGCCCGTCTTGGCGTCCCGCACCAGCCGCCCCACCCGCTTGGTAATCACATTCCTCTCTGGTATGGGCGCGGCTACCGGCACCTGGGGCGCCACGGGGGTGACCAGCGGTCCCGGCGCCGCCGCCGCGACCGGTTTGGCCGCCGGGGGATCGGGAATGCCCGAAGGCTTGATGTAGAGGTAATTCCGGCCGCGGTACTGGGTCACTTCCGCGGTGATGCGGAAATTCATGTCGCTGCCGGCCGCGTTTTCGGCAAAACCGGCGGCATTCTCCATGGTGGCCAGCCGCCGCGAGGGCACCACGCCCATCGGCTGATAGACCGGGGGCTCTTTTTCGTCGAACACAAAGATCATGGCCCCCGCCGCCGCCCCGTCGGCATCATCCCTTTTCAAATGACCGCTGCGGAATTGAATTTGCTGGCCTTCCAGCAGCAGGCCATCAGGCCCGGGCACGGGACCGACCGGCGTCAGCAACGACTCCGCCCCGGCTCCGCCCCCGGCCCCCGGTGCCGTGGCCGTGCCGGGATTATTTTTATTGTTCAGCAACTGCTGCAGAATGCTTTCCGCCGACTGCATGGTCGCCGGCGCGGTGGCCGCACGCTGCGTTGGGGGCGCGGGGCTTGCGGTGGGCGGGGTGATGAGCACACTACCCGCCCCGGTCCCCCCCCCGCCCGGCGGTTCGATGGTGACCTGGGCCGGCGCGGCGCCGGCCAGGAGGAACACCGATCCGAGGGATATCCAAGCCGTCCGTGAGAGGTTCATCGCAGGGTTCCTTACAAGAGCCGTTTGGATTGTCGAGAGTCGGCCGGCGGGAGTCAAGGCGGGCGGGTCCGGGCGTCGTCGTCATCAACCCATGGCAAACAGGGTATAAATCAAGTCATACACCGTATGCGCCCCCACCGTGATGCCAAAGCCGCGGTAGACATACACCCCCGCGAGGTAAATCCCAAATGCCGTCCGATAGCTGAAGGTGTCCAGCGCGAAACTTTCGTGGCCCAGATAGTGGTAGAGGGAAAAGAGCACGGAGGAGAGAACGATGATCAGGGGGATGGACACGGAGGGTCTGATTTCGAAGGCATCCACGAAAATCATCGACAGGATATTGATGCCGATCAGGCGGAAGAGAAGTTCCTCGTAGACGCCCGCGCCCACGGAGAGGATGACCTGGTTTTGCCAGGAGAGTTCGACCAGGCCGCGCACGGCCTCTACGCCCGCGGCCGGCGTGGGGAGATGCCGCTGGATGGCCACCCCGATGACGAAACAGGGGACGCCCCAGATGATGGCCTCGGCGGCCATGCCGGCGTAGAGGCGGGGGTCCAATTCCCACGGATCGCGCCGGGCCAGGTGCCAGAAGAACAGAATGGCGATGACGGCCAGGAGGGGCAGAAAGGTGCCGAAGGCCCCGAAGAGCGCGAAAAAATTCCGCATCAATATAAAGGCGATCACATGCCCGCTGCCGCCGACCCCCCCGCCCAGTTCGATAGGCGTGACAAACGAGGCGATCTGATAAAACAGCAGCAGCGGCGTGATGAACACCAGGCACTGCAGCGGCCTGTGGACGCGATGGAAATACGTCTTCCCCGAGCCAAACTGCAGCCATTCCTTGCGCGTGCCGGCCATGCGATTCCGTTCCCGTGAGGTTCCCGAACGGGGGTATCCTACCTGTCCCCGTGTGGATTCCCAAGCCCGCCCAAAACGTCCCCCCGCAGTCCTTCGGCGGCCAGTTCCTCCGCCTCCACCACCACCACCGGCAACATCATCAAAAACACCAGCCACGCGGGCATTTGCCAGGGCATATTCGGATGATACAGCCCCAGCATCGCGTACCCGCCCAACACCGTCCCCGACAGCACCCATCCCCCGCGCGTCCAGCCCAGCGGCAACAACACCAGCATCGGCAACACCTCCGCCGGCATCACCCGCGGCGACACCACCGCCCACGCCAGCAGGATATGCCCCAGCGTCCGCGCCAGACTCCAGCCCCGCCGATAGGCCAGAACAACGATCAGCGCCTGCAATAACATCTCCACCACCAGCAGCACGGTGGCGCAGTCCCGCCCCTCCAGGCCCAGCGATACCACACATTCCGCCAGCAAGCCATTGAACGGCCTGCCCGTCAGCGCCAGGTGCGCCACCCACCATGTACACCCCGCCGCCGCCCCGAAGATCACCAGGTCGCGCAGCCAGTGTTGCAGCCGCCAGCCCAACGCCAGCAGCGCCAGCACCGGCCCCATCCACGAGATGTGCGAACCGTTCGCCGCGCTCTCGATGATCGCCAGGGGATGCAACGCAAAAAGTGCCGCCAGCCAGTAACTCTTCCCCTGCAACCCCAGCGCCAAAAACAGAATCCCCAGCGTCAGCATGTCGGCCAGAATCGCCGGCCCCCGCCCCCCTCCGCCGGGGCGATACGCCCGCGCCCCGATCACCGCCGGGTCCAATGTCACCGGCAGCCACGTCCGCATCACTGCCAGCCGCACATCCAGCGCGATGACGGCAATCACGCCGATGATGACGGCCTGCCAGAGCCAACCCCCCGCCGCCCCCGTCCGCCGCGTCGCCCGCCAGGCCACCACGGACAACGCCGCAAACACCAGCGCCTGGGCGATCAACAAATGCCCGGCCCCCGGCGCCAGGGCGATCCAATCGTCGCGTTTGAACATCCACAGGCTCAGCTTCCGCGGATCGTACGACGAGCCCGCCCAGATCATGTACACCAGCCCCGCCAAGGCCAGAAGCACCCACGGCCAGGCGTGCCGGGCGGACTCCGCCGGGCGCAGCGCCGACGTTGGGGGCGCCTCCGCGGCTTGTGTCAACAGCGGTTGCGTGGTCGTCACCGTCATGAACGCCCCCGTCCCACGAGATCCAGCACGATCCACAACACGCCCGACAAGGCGGCCAGCAGCAGGATCGCCGTCACGATAATCCACATCGGCTTTTGGGATGTGTGTGGTCCATCGGTCTGCCAGTGCCTGCAATACGGGCACAGGTCGGCATCCTCGTGGATCGACCGCCGGCACTGGACGCACGGAACCGTCCCCGGCTCTCCGTCAAGGTCCGCGTTGTCAGGGTATTCGTCGCGGAAATCGTCCTCCGCGCGCCACGGTGCCGAGTCATTATCATCTTCGTCATCAATGCGCATCGTTCACACCGTTATTGGGTGCCCTTGCCCATATTGTGACTTCATCGCCTCTGACGGGCAACCGCCGCATCAAATTTGCACACCGTATCGAACAACTTCCCCCCGCGGCGCAGGGCGACCATCTTATCCTTGATCATGGCCAGCTTCAGCGAGTCGCAGGTGAAGAGGGCTTCCAAATTGGTCTCCACGGCACGCCCCATGCCCTCCAGGATCAACAGGTCGGTCTCCTGGGCGTGGTGGTTGGCTTCCTCGGAGATGGTGCGCAAGTCGATCAACGGAATGGTGTTGCCGGAGTCTATCGGCAGCAGACGGCCCCCGCGCACCAGTGTGTCCAGCGCTGGATCAAGGGCCTGGAGACGGGGCAGCAGCGCGCGGATTTCCGTGACGGTGATGTCATTAAGCGCGGGCAGCCGGTTGGCGGCAATCAGCACGCGCAGGCCGCGGAGCGCCAGCAGCCGGCAGAACGGCAGCACCCCGAGTATGAAGTCGGGGCCGGCGTTGTCGCAGAAGAACATGGCCTGCCGGTAAGGGGATGCATGGGAGGCGCGGGAGGTGGGGGACATGGCCCGCGCGAAGGCGTCGAAATGGTCAATGAGCCAGGGGCGCTTGCCGCCCAAACCATCGCGCACCTGTAGAAAGTCCGGCGACTCCTCGGCGAACATCTCCACCGTCGCATGCGCGCCGAGGTCGAAAATGTTGCCGGTGAAGACGCCTTCCACCGCCCTCAGCAGGGCCTCTTGTTCCGATGTGTGGGAGTCGAGTTCCGCCACGATCTTCGGATACAACGGCACGCTCGCCTCATTTTCGCGGGCCTTGGCGAGTTCAAACGGATCGGGCAGGCCGTGGGCCAGCAGAATGTCCTGACGCAGGGCGTCCAGAAAGAGCAGGTCCAGCCGCGGATACCGCCTGGGATGGTCCAGGACGCCCTGCAGGGTGGCGATGAGTTCGGCATAACATGCGTCGGCACGGGGGGCCGCGGCGATGCCGTAGGTCTCCACCGCCAGCCGCATCACCATCTTGAAGTGGCGCATGAAGTGCCGCACCCAGTGGTCGCGGAAGGGGATGTCGGTGTGCATGTCCTCAGTGGTGCAGGGGCGATATCCGGCGGGGTCGGCAAGCAGGGAAAGTGTGGGCATGGAGGCGTTGGTCCGTGGTTATGTGGTTGCATCGTGAAGTGGTTGCGTCGGCGGAGCGGGTTTGAGCGGTTCGGCTGTATTTGCGGGCAGGATGGCGGCACTGGACAGCAGCACGGGGATGCCGTCTTGAATGGGGTACTTAATGCCCGCATCGGTGACGAGGAAGTTGCCGCTTTCATCGCGGCGGAGTGGGGCGCGGGTGAGGGGGCAGACGAGCAACTCCAGCATGTCCATAAGGTGCAGGATAACCGGATTGGGTCCGCAGGTCGAAGTGCCATCGCACTCGCCGGAGCCGCGACCGTAAGAGCGAATATATCCATTGACAAATGCCAACATGTATTAGATATAGCATGTGGATGTTCGTGCATGGGCGCGGGCATCCCCTGAAACAGGGTGCCGCGTTTTCCTGCTTTTTTATCGGGAACACCCCTACCTGTCGATAAATGCCGTGGCAGGACGCGACCAACAGCCTGAAGGATTCGGGCACACACGAGGTCATGCCATGACGAATATTCCCTTCACCGCCATTGGCGCGGCATTTACGCCGGTGCAACGGGCCACCAATGAGTTGCTCCGCGCCCGCAAGGTGCAATCCGACAAAGACTCCCACCACACCGAGGATGTCGAGGAACTCGACGATACGGCCGTCAATTCGGTCGATGAACGCAAACAAGGGGGCGGTGGGGGGCGGAAGGACAGCGACGCCAAACGCCAGGACGAGCCGGAAGAGAGGGTCGAAATTGCCGCCCTCAGCGAGTCCTGGCAGAATCCCACCGTCAAATTTGGCAAGTCCCGCTCCCAGTTGGACATTTCGGCCTGAAAGCCAATGACCATAGATCAATGATCCCTTATTTTTCATAGCCTGAGTAATGGGGCCTCAACCCCCGGTGTCAACTCACCAAATCCTGTTGTTTCTACAGTAATATCGCGGATATTATATGAAAACTTCAAGCCTTCGCGGCTTCCGCTCCGATGAGATGGAGTAGAGCTTCCCGGGTGCCATTGGCCGCTTGGAATAGTTAGCGGTGTCAAAATGCCCACGGATGGGAGCCTGGCAGGAGGCCGGGCCGCGATGCCGGGAAACGCCAGTTGCAAGGATGCACAGGCTATGCGCACTATTTCTCTGATCAATCAAAAGGGCGGCTGTGGAAAAACGACAAGTTCCATCAATCTGGCTGCGTGTCTGGCGCACTTGGAACAGCGGACGCTGCTGATCGACATGGACCCGCAGGGGCACTGTGCCGTGGGGCTGGCGGTGCCCGATGCGCAGATTGAGCGGTCGGTGTACGATGTGCTTCGCATTGACGGAGGCGGCGGTAACTCCGCTTCCCTCAAGGACATAACGTGGCAGATCGCCAGCAATTTTGACCTGGCGCCGGCCACCATTTCACTGGCGGCTTTGGAGACGGAACTGCAT
>CAIPTQ010000021.1 GCA_903868035.1 uncultured Phycisphaerales bacterium | reverse complement strand
GTGTAGTTCTCGCCCAAATCGCGGCCATCGGGATAAAAGTCGCGATCCTCGTACGCCGCCAGGTCGTAATGGTCGAAGTAACGGTCGCCCGGCATGCCGCCCCGGGTCAGGGGGCTCATTTTGGCATGGCAAGGGGCGCAAAGGGCGTTGATCTGGTCGTGGGTGAACCGCTGCGTGCCCACGATCTTCAGATCCGCCGGCGCCGGACCGCCCGCCGCGGCGCGACACACCCGCACGTGCTCATCGCCCGGGCCGTGGCACGTTTCGCAGCCGATGCCCGGCTCCCGCCAGGTGGTGCGGTAGGCATCCTGCCCCAAATCGTAATTCACGGACATCTGGCTGACGTGGCAGGCGTGGCAGGAGGTGTTGAAGGTCAAGGGCTGTTCCCGCCAATGCAACGCCTCGTCCGGCTGTTCCCGGAAATGCCGCACCGCGCTGGCGGTGGTGTCGAACCACTCCCGGCGGCGCGCGTCGTATGCGATGGGCAACACCTGCAAGCGCCCCCGTTCGACCGGGGTCAGGAAGTAATAGACATTCTTCCCGCCCATCGCGTGGACCATCGGATAGGATTTCCGCCCCTTCGGTCCTTCTTCGCGGACCACCCCCTCGGGCCCGTCGATTTCGGCCCGATAACGGTATGGGCCGATGACTACCGTGGTGTTGGAGGCGGTGAGTTCCGCGCGGGCAAAGGCGGGCGTGTAAGGCCGCATCGCCAACCCATGACGCGAGGGCGCCCACTTTTCGTAGAACGATTCGTGGCATTCGCGGCACTCGGAGGAACCCGCGTACGCGTTTCCGGGGGCCGGGGATGGGCGGCGCGGCGGGGTTTTCTCCGCCTCGTGCCGGAACCAGCCCAGCCCCAACGCGAGGGCCGCCACTCCGATCAGCGGGAACCATACCCACCCCAATCTGGCTTTCAATAATGTCATGGGTTCGTGCGCGCCCGCCGGCTCACGGGCGCCGGAGCCACTCCGGGCGGAGGTGATTCGTGGCCGATCGAATCGTCGTCAGGCAACGCGAGCTTCAAGGGATCGAACTCCTTCTTCCGCCGCGGCGCGAGGACGGCCTTCGCCGCCCGGAGCTTGCGGGATTTTGTCGCAAATCCTCACCGGTTGTCGAGGTGGAAGTCTCCACGAGGGAGGTTTGCGCGTTGACAAGCTGGACCCCCAACATTCATGGATTTTGCCGCCCATCATCTTTATTGGTGTGGCGGTCTTTTGGTGTTAGGATCAGGGGAGGAACGGGTGGATGGAACGTCGGGGTACGGGCGGGCCCGCCGGCGAACGGCTCTGAGGCACAATTATGCACGCAGTCACATTCCTGCAAGACTTGGCCGTCGTCATGATCGTGGCCGGACTGGTCACGGTGATCTTCCATCGGTTCAAGCAACCGGTGGTGCTGGGTTACATATTGGCGGGCGTCATCATCGGCCCGCACACGCCGCCCTACGCGCTGATTCATGACGAAGCCACCATCAACACCCTCGCCGAGTTGGGCGTCATTCTGCTGATGTTCTCGCTGGGGCTGGAATTCAGTCTGCGCAAACTCGCGCGTGTGGGGGCGTCGGCCTTGATTGCCGCCCTCCTGGAGATCCTGCTCCTGTTCTGGGTCGGCTACGAGGTGGGTCGGCTCTGGGAGTGGCCGGTGCTGGACCGCGTTTTCCTGGGCGCGATGCTGTCCATGTCCTCGACCACCGTCATTATCAAAGTGCTGGGCGAACTGGGCAAAATGAAGGAGCGCTTCGCGGAACTCATTTTCGGCATCCTGATCGTCGAGGACATTCTGGGCATCGCCATGATCGCGCTCCTGTCGGGCATCGCCATGACGGGCAAGTTAAGCGTGGGTGACGTGGGGCTGACGTTGGGCAAGCTGGGCATTTTCCTGGTGGTGACCCTGGTGGTGGGTTTGCTCGCCATGCCGCGCCTGATCGGTTATGTGGGGCGTTTCAAGAGCAACGAGATGTTGCTGGTAACCGTGTTGGGCTTGTGTTTCGGCGTCTCGTTGCTGGCGGCGAAACTGGGCTACAGCGTGGCCCTGGGCGCCTTCGTCATCGGCGCCGTCATCGCCGAGGCGCGGGAAATCCACCGCGTGGAGGCGTTGCTGGAACCCGTGCGGGACATGTTCAGCGCCATTTTCTTT
>CAIPTQ010000020.1 GCA_903868035.1 uncultured Phycisphaerales bacterium | reverse complement strand
GGTAACGGGGGGGGGGGCATGTCGTCCCTCCCGCACAATAATCCGCGCCGCATCCGTCAGTGACCGCACTATAAAGCTAGGCGACACCGTGAGTTCCATCTTCTCTTCCTCCCCGCCCGCCCGCTTGTGTTCCGCCTCCCGCAGCAAAATCGTCCGGCATCCCGCCGCCGTCCCCGCCGCGATATCCCGCCAGTTATCCCCCACCATCCAGCACAATGAAAGGTCCAACCCAAAATCCGCCGCCGCCTGCAATAGCATGCCCGGCTTGGGCTTGCGCCAATCATGATCGATGCGAAATTCGGCGATCGGCGCCGCGGGATGGAACGGGCAATAGTACGACGCATCTACATACGCCCCCGCCTGCGCCCGCAACTGCCGGCTCATCTCATCATTCACCGCCTCGACATCCTTTTCCGTGAACATCCCCCGCGCCACCCCCGATTGATTCGACACCACAATCAATCTGTAACCCAAGGCCCGGATTGAAGTTAGGGCCGTGGCCGCCCCCGGCAAAAGTTTCACTTTCGACGGATCGCCCAGATACCCATCGTTGTCAATAATGGTGTTGTCGCGGTCCAAAAATATGGCGCGCTCAGCCATGAACGTACCTTCCAGGAAACGAATACCCCGATTTTACCCCCAAACCCCACTCCCCGCCATCGCCCTCAAGCCCACTTGACGCCCGCCTTTTTTTCGGACACCATAAAAGATAGTAAGTCCTGTTAACAATTACACAACCTTTTGCAAGGGGCCATGTTATGACAGACACCAAATCTCACATACTCACCGCCGGCAGCGCCTTGACGGCCGCCTGTTTGGCCGCCGTCTCCCTGACCTTCGGCCAGGCAGCCCCCCCCGCCACCGCGCCCGCCGCCCCCGTCAGTTGGGCCGCCGTCCTGGCGCCGGCCAAAACCCCATTGATCGAATATTTCACACCCACCCCCATCATCAAACCGCTGGTAAAAGATGTGTGGGGCGCCGCCAATGTACTACCACGCGATGCGCAGAACGGCCTGGAAGACCACAATATGATGAAGGAATGGTGCTATTGGGACGGCCAGATTCTCAAGGCCAAGGACGGCAAGTTCCACATGTTCGCCAGCCGCTGGGATCAATCCGCCGGCCACAGCGGCTGGGGCAATTCCAAAGCCGTCCACGCCGTAAGTGACACGCTGTACGGACCTTACGCGGACAAGGGCCTCTGCTGGCCCGACGACCAGGCCGGCAAGGGCCACAACGTGACGGCACTGCAACTGCCCAAGGATGAAGGCTACGCCGTCATCATCAGCGAAACGCGGCCGGGAACGGTGTATGTGTCCAAATCCCTGGATGGACCGTGGAAAGTCAAGGGTCCGCTCACCGTGGAAGGCCAGCCGAACTGGAAAGCCTCCAATGTCACCATCATGCTGCGTCCGGACGGCGATTATGAAATCGTGCAGCGCTCGGGCATTCTGATGATCAGCAAGGCCGCCGACGGCATATGCGGGCCGTACAAAGTGCAGGGGCAGTCGGTCTATCCCCGGGGCATCCCCAATCTCGAAGACCCGTTTATCTTCTATACCGGCGGGCTGTATCACATCACGGTCAATTCCTGGAGCACCCGCAAGGCGTACCACCTGACCTCCCAGGACGGCATTTCCAACTGGAAGAACCGGGGCTCGGCTTACGATCCGGATAAGCCGTTCATCCGCTACACGGATGGGACGATCAACAACTGGAGCCTCATCGAACGTCCGGCGGCGTACATTGAAGATGGGATTGTAAAAGCGTTTACGTTCGCGGTGCTTGACGTGCCCAAGAACCAGGAACGCGGCAACGACATCCACGGCAGCAAGATCGTCGTCGTGCCATTCGATGGCGAGAAGTTTAACAAGGATTTCGCGAAGCTGTACGCGGATGAAGCGGCGGCAACGGCAGCGCCAGCCACCGCGCCGGCCAAATAGCGGGTTGGGTTTGGGATCAAGCTATTGATGTGATGCGTTCGCGCGCGACCGTGCCAGTGTGCGCGCCAACCGATGACGGGGTGAGGACGGACTGCGTGCCGGCCCAGCGCCGGCGTGAAGCTCAGTGCTTGGCGCCGGCGGGGACGGGTTGCGGCGCCTGGGCGGGGATTTTGAAGAGCGTGGTGCAGTTGCTGCACTTGACGTTCTTGCCGCGGGCGGTTTCGGGCACGACCAGGATGGAGCGGCATTTGAGATTGGGGCACATGATGCGGATGTTTTTCACTGGATTCATTGAAGAATCTCCATAATCCGGCGGCAACAAAAGCCGCTCACCGATCCCTATCGGCCCTTCCCGGAGGCGGGTTTAGATCGAGGCGGTCCCGCGGTGGGGGGGCCTGGATTTGAGATAAATTTCATGCTCGCTTCATGTATGGGGGTTAGGATTTACCTTCACATTAGCGGTATTGTTTTCTAACATTCTGGTCAACCCATTCTTGAGGAGATTTCTCATGCGCATGTCCTGGATTCTCATGGCCGCCGTGCTGGCCCTGCCCACCGCCGTCCTGGCCCAAACCGGCCCCTACAAAGTCCTCAACAAATACCCCGTCGGCGGCGCCGGCGGCATGGACTACGTCACCGCCGACACCGAAGACCGCCAACTCCTCATCCCCCGGGGCACCCGCGTGGATATCTTCGACCTCGACACCATCAAGCCCATCGCCACCATCAGCCCCGTCACCGGCGTCCACGGAGCCATCGTCGATCCCAAGTCCAACCACGGCTTCTGCTCCTCCAAGCCGGTGACGATGTGGGATTCCAAAACCAACAAGATCATCAAGACCATCGACGTCCAGGGCGCCCCCGACGGCATTCTCTTTGACCCCTTCACCCAGCACGTCCACATCCTCTCCCACACCGCCCCCAACGTCACCGTCATTGACACCAAGGACGGCACCGTCCTGGGGACCATCGACCTCGGCGGTTCGGCGGCCCCTGTCGAGCAGGGCGCCAGCGACGGCGCCGGCAAACTTTATATCTCGGTCGAAGTGAACCCGGGCAAGGTCGAGGTCATCGACGCCAAGACCATGAAGCGGATCACCACCTACAGTTGCGGCACCGGCGCCGGCAACCTCGCCGGCCTGGCCTATGACGCCAAAAACAAACTCATCTTCGCCTGCGGCCGCAGCCCCGCCAATTGCGTGGTGATGAACGCCGACGACGGCAAGATCATCGCCACCCTCCCCATCGGCGCCGGCGTGGACTCGGCCGCCTTTAACCCCGCCACCAAAGAATGCTTCGTCTCCACCGGCGGCGATGGCAAGCTCACCATCATCAAGGAAGACGACTCCAAGACCCCGCCCACCTTCGTCGTCGAACAAACCGTCACCACCCTCGTCGGCGGCAAAACCTGCACGCTCGATGCCAAGACCGGCAATGTCTATGTGATCGCCAACGACCCGAGCGTCCCGGCCGCCGCCGCCGCCGCTCCAGCATCCGCACCTGCCGCCACGGCCACCGCCCCAGGCCGACGCGGCGGCGGACGCGGCGGAGCCGCCGGCACCTTTACCGTAGTCGTTGTGGGCAAATAACCGCACGACATTTTATAATGACCATACAGGCCGGTCGCAGGGACACATGCTTCCTTGCGACCGGCCTGATCGTTTTGATGGACAACGGGGCCTGACGCGTTCATCAAGGCACCTGCGGATCAAAGGTCCGGGATTATGACGGTGCCCAGGACGCCGGGGATGAGGGGGGTGGTGGCGTCGGTGAAACGGGCGCGGATTTCGGTGCGGTTGGAGCTGTCGGCGGCGGGGGAGATGAAGATGATTTCGGCAGGGAAGGCGGGAAGTTTGTCGCCGACGGTGAAGGATATTTTCTGGCCGACTTTAAGGCGCGTGCGATCATTGAAGGCGAGCTTGAAGGTGATTTTCAGGTCGCCGGTGCAGACGATTTGGGTGAGCGGGAGGCTGTTGAGGTGGAGGTATTGGCCGGGCGCGGCATCGACGGTGGTGAGGGTGCCGTCGAAGGGGGCGCGGATTTGCAGGGCTGCGAGGTTGTGGCGGTCGAGTTCGACGACGGCTTCTTCGGCGGCAATTTCGGCCTTGGCGGCGTCGATTTCCGATTGGCCAGCGGTGCCGGCGGGGGGCAATTTGGCGCGGGCGCTGGCGAGGCGGGCTTGGGCGACGAGGAGTTCGGTCTGGGCGGCGCGCGGGTCAAGTTCAAAGAGGATGTCGCCGACCTTGACGGACTGGCCATCGTGGACGTTGACTTTGGCAAGCGTGCCGGCGACGGGGGCGGTGATGTCGATACGGGGGCAAATGACTTCGCCAAGGATATCGCCGTGGCGGATTTGGAAAGCGCCGCCGTCGACGACCATGGACATGATGTAGGGGATGTCGCTGGGGCGCGGGGACATGGAACCGCGGCCGCCGGCGACGGGGGGGGCGGGTGCGGGACGGTCGGCGGCGATTTTGTCGAGGGTGGCCAGGATGGAGACGAGGCGATGAATCTTGGCGGAGGTGTCGGTGATGATGATGCAGTTGGCCATGTTATTGGCGGTTACATCGGCGTCGTTACTTATCATCGGTATGAGATCGTTGCGGAGGCCGACGGCGGAAATGTATTTAAGGGGAATGATCTGGGTGATGAGGGTGTCGTTGAGGGGAATCATGTTGGGATCGGCGCCTTCGTACACCGGAATCAGCGACTTTTTCACTTCCAATACCGTGGCGACGCGTAATATCGTCTTGGCCTGCGGGCCCGAGTCGGTCTTCGAGGAGATTGTGCCATACCCTTGGGTCAGGAGCATGGAATTCAGAATGCCCACGGCTTCGTCGGCATTGATGGAATTGGGGACATGAACCGTGACGCGCTGCGGCAAGGCGGTGTTCACGACGATGATGAAACCAAAGGCGCGGGCCATATCCTTCATAATTATGTCTACGGGGGCATTTTCATAGTTCATGCTCATGGTAGATGTGGGGGGAATGCTGGTTGCTGGCGCTATGGTGATCGGAGCCGTGGGGTTGGTTTGGGCCGCGCGGCGGGCGGCCATGCGGGCGGCGATGTCATCGATGGAGCCAGGGGGCATGGGGGGATCGAGCGACGGGTTGATGGGATTGGGCACCGGCAAATATTCCTGCGCGGCGGCAATGCCAGGCAGGGCGACGAGACCGGTCATTAGCACCGCCGATGTGAGTGCCGTACACAGCCGGGACGAAATATTGAATTGCATGCGTGCCGCTCCTTAAACCGTACACCCTTCGCGCACCGCCATTTACGGCATGTGATACGCTCCTGGGAGAAGCACGTCAATCTGCGGGTGGAGTTACAACAGGGAGGCGGGTTTGTTTACCATGCCGGCAGTGTCGCCCGCGCTGCCGCCAATTCGGGATCATGGGGAATGATTTCGTGAGTTGTTTACCCTTCAGAGCTACGGGAGCTTTGGTGGACTCACTCAAAACCCGTGGATGCTCGGGGAGGGGGTCGAACCCTCACCCCTTGCGGGACAGGATCCTAAGTCCTGCGCGTCTGCCAATTTCGCCACCCGAGCGGTTCATAGGATTATCGACCATCAAGCCCTGGGATTGCAATCACGGCAGTCCCGTGGGGGAGTGTCCCGGCACCGGCGTGCCGCTGGTGACGGGGCTTACCGGATGCGTTTGCAACCATGCCGCACGCGGCGGGCAGACCTTGATGATCTCCTGGATGCACATGTTGTGTACGCCTTCATTCTTGTCGACGTACGGGTGGCTGATGTCCGAGGTTTCGAAATCGACCTTCGCGGTGCGCAGGTCAATGTTCTCCAGCACCGTCACGTTCGGATCCGCCACGCCGGCCGCCACGCCCCGCCAGAATGGAAACCAATCTGTGGCCGGATTGCTCTTGTATACACAGTACACCCGCTTCACATTCACCGGCGCCGGCGGCGGGCTTACGGGATCAATCAACACCAGAAGGTCCACGGTGATGCCCTCTTTCTGCAGCCGCTCGGAGACGCGCACCATGTCGTCGGCGCCCCAGGAATGCCCCAGCAGTACCAGCGGCTCATTCAACTTGCCCTGCTTGGATACACTCACCAGCCAGTCTTGCAGCCGCCAGGATTCCATATCCGCGGTGGAAACCGCCGTGATGCCCTCTTTGGCATCAATCCGATTCGCCAGTTCCATCATCCCCGTGGAGAAAATCCCCAGCCATCCGCGGGCGCAATACACCTTTCCTGCCCGGGCATGGGTCTGCACCACAGTGGGATCAATAGTGCGGTCTAGCGGTGCCAAGCCCGCCGTGAAGTCCGCACACCCACCGGACATCGTCACGAAGACGAACAACACCATGGCCAAGAACAGTTGTCGCATGCTGGGGATAAATCTCACGGATTCCTCGTAAGTACACAAAAAAATGGATTCCATTCCGCAAAGGGGAAGGAATAAAGGGGGTCATTGTACGAAAACCAGGGGGGTGATTCCAGATGTTCTACGTCTGGGATGAAACGCGCGATGTACACATACACCAGGTTTATCGGCGCAAAAAAGGCGTGGCTTACGTGTAACGCGGCGAAAAGACATGCCCCTAAACCGGCAGAGTTCCCGTCTCATATCCGCCGCAACTCCGCCAGCACCTCGTGCAGCACCGCGTCCACCTCCAGGGCCTCCAGGCTCCTCTCCGCTGGCGGAGGCGCCCGCAGGATTCGCACCGCCGCGCCCACCGGTCCCCACTGCGCCTCATTGGAGGGTCCAAACAGCGCGATCACCGGCACCCCCGTTGCCGCCGCCAGGTGCGTCACGCCGGAGTCATTGCCCACATATAACCGCGCCCGCGAGAGCTTTTCGGCCAGTTCATACAGCCCCATATGCAGATACCACGGAAACTCGTCCTTGAGCCCTTCCAGCATGGCACGCCCCCAGCGTTCCTGCTCGACGTCCCCCAGAATGAACGTCGGCACAATCCCGTTCCGCTTGAGGGATCGCCCCAGCGTCAGGTATCGTTCCCGGGGCCAGCATTTGGCATCGCCCCCGGAACCCGGATGAATCACCACCACGCCGTCGGGATTGACCTGGGGCAGGGGTCCGGGGGCTTCGACGAGTTCGAGTGCCGCCAGTTGCTCGCGGTGCCATGCCGTCACATGGCCGGGATAATCCGCCGGGGGTCGGGGATTGAAGAACAGGAGCGAATCGAGCGGATGGGCCGGTCGCGCCCAGAGGGCGTTGGCACACCAGGCGTCGCCTTTGACGGCGACAGCGCTGATAAGGTAATCGCAATCGGCCCACGGGGGCAGGGAATTGGGGCGGTCGGGTCCATCGGGCGGGGCGAACCAGCGGGTATGGTCGCGGTCGTCCGCCGAGGCGTAAGCATCCACAAATCCCAGCAGGGTCAGCATTTGCCCCAAACTGGGTGTCGTGACCAGGGTGAGGGCGCAGCCGGGGAAGCGCTGCCGGAGGGAGCGGAAGAGGGGGATGAGCAGGACGGTGTCGCCGAGCGCGGCCTGATGGATGATGGAGATACGGGTCAAGGCGCGTGAAACCTCATGGTTGGCTTTAGCCGGGGAAGCGAATGCCCGATATTGTAGCCAGAGATGGCGCTTCGGAGTAGGCCCGGCGTGTAATGTGCGCGCCGCCGGCCCGGAGTTGCCTCGCAGACGGGATTTTCCGATAATCGCCGGACTTTCCTCACCGGCTTAGAAAAGGAACAAAAAACCCATGGCACTGAATATCATGAACAAGGAAGACCTCTTCGGCCGGGCGATCAATGCCCACACGCAAGGCAACTATCCCGAGGCCGAAAAGTTGTACCGGCAGGTGCTGGCGATGGACCCGAATCATGCCGGGGCGTGCCAGAATCTGGGGGTGCTGGCGTTTCAGGTGGGGCGGAATGACGCGGCGATACCGCTGTTGAAGAAGGCGATTGAGCTCTCGCCGAACAACGCCTCGATGTACTGCAACCTGGGCGACGCCTATACGGCCCTGCGGCAGGGGGATGACGCGCTGGCGGCGTACAAGAAGGCGGTGGATATCGACCCCAACATGCCCACGACGTACAACAACCTGGGGATTGTGTATTCGCGGCTGGGGCGGGTGGAGGACGCGATCAACTCGTGGAAGAGGGCGATTGAACTGTCGGCGCGGCCGCTGGGCGGGGCGCGGGTGCTCATCGGCCATGGCGGCGGCGGCAAGACGCCGGCGGATGAGGCCAAGTCGCTGGCGGCGGCCTCCTACAACAACCTTGGCAATGCCTATCTGCAGCAGATCGAACTGGACAAGGCGCTGGAGTGCCACACGATCGCCTGCAAGATGTCACCGGAATACGCCAACGCCCGGAGCAACAAGCTGCGGGATTACACGCATCTGCCCAACATTCCCAACGCGCTGCTGCTGGCCGAGCACAAGGAATGGTGGGATTTGCACACCTCGCAGATCAAGCCCCTGCCGCACAAGAACATTCCCGATCCGGAGCGCAAGCTGCGGATCGGCTGGGTGTCGGCGGACTTCCGGGAACATTCGGTGACGCATTTCCTGCTGCCGCTGTTCCAGAATTTTGACCGCTCGCAGTTTGAGTTCTGCTGCTATGCCGGCGTGACGCGCCCCGACGACTTCACGCGGATGCTGGCCCAGTGCGCCCCGGTTTTCCGCCAGACCCTGGGCGTGCAGGACGTGGACCTGGCCAAGATCATCCAGAACGACAACATCGACATCCTGTTCGACCTGTCGGGCCACACCAGCGACCACCGGCTGGCGGTCCTGGCGTACACGCCGGCACCGGTGCAGGTGGCGTATCTGGGGTATCCGATGACGACGGGCGCTCCGCCGTCGATCATCGACTATCACCTGACCGACGGCATTTGCGACCCGCCGGGCGAGTCCGACACGCACTACACTGAAAAACTCTACCGCCTGCCGACGACCAACTGGTGCTATCGCCCGCCGGTGGACATTCCGGCGCAGGAAGTGCCGCCGGTGATCCGCAATCCGGGCACGCCCTTCACGTTCGGCTCGTTCAACAACTGTTCGAAGATGTCGAAGCTGACGTTCCAGTTGTGGGCCAGCGTGCTGAAAGCCGCGCCGGGCTCGCGGCTGCTGCTGAAGGCCTCGGCGATGGCGGACACCCAGACCAAGAAGATCATCATGGACCGGTTCGCCGCCGAGGGCATACCCGCCGAGCGCATCGTGCTGATGCCCCAGCAGGTGGACCTGGCCAAGCATTTTGAATACTACTGCAATATCGACCTGGGGCTGGACACGTATACGTACAACGGGACGACGACGACCTGCGAGGCGACGTGGATGAACGTGCCGGTGCTGACGCTGGCGGGCGACGCGCATATTTCCCGCGTGGGCGCCAGCCTGCTGACCAACATGGGCTTGCCGCAGTTGGTGGCCCACACCCCGGAGGAATTCGTGCGCCTCGCCGCCGGTTACGCCAATGATCAGGCCGGCAAGTACGCGGCATTGGTGGAGCTGCGCAAGGGGCTGCGCGAGCGGTTCCGCAAATCCCCCGTGATGGACGGCCAGCGCTTCGCCGGCGAATTTGGCGCCATGCTCCGCGACATGTGGCGGAAATGGTGCGCCCATCCGGTATGAGTCCGTCCCGGTATGTCCTTGTCCCGGCTATACTACCGCCATGAGACTTCTCGGCATCGACTACGGTTTGCGCCGCACCGGCCTGGCGCTGGGCGACACCGAATCGCGCCTGGCGCTGCCGTTTGAAGTTTTTGAGAGACTGCCCGATCCGCAGCTAGCCCAGGCCATAGGCCAGCTTGTTCGGCGGGAGGGGATTGACGCGATTGTCATTGGTCTGCCGCTGAATGCCGACGGCAGCGTGTCGGGGCAGAGCAAGCTGACCGAACGTTTTATCGTGACGTTGCAGCAGGTAGTGGGTGCGGGGGGTTCAGGGGAAGGGGGCGGGCCGCCGATCCATCGGGCCAGTGAATACCTGACCACGCATGATGTCGAAGGCCGGCTGGCGGGGCACTACACGCGCGGGCAGAAGCGCGCCCGGGTGGACGCGCTGGCGGCGGCGCGCATACTGCAAGACTGGCTCGATGGGCAGCCGCGGTGATCGTGTGCATGATCGGAGCCGCGACCGTAAGGAACGAGGCCGAAATAAGTGAGTTGCGTGGGAATGGTGATGGTCCGGCAGGGTGAGGTTCCAGCGCCGCTGCGGCTTGACACAATTCATGGGGCGATCATACCCACGACGGCGCCTGCGGGCTTGTCGTGGGCTACTATCGTGCCGCCGCAACCGCGGCTCCACTACCGCGGCTCCGCTACTAGAGTACTGTCCTCAGTGACCCGGCCGGGCCGGCGCGGTTTCAAAGGTCATCGTACACTTGGCCAGTCCGTCGGCACTCGCCGTCAGCGTGATCGGCCCGCCCGCGCCGGTGGCGCGGATGTAGGCGATGAGTTGTCCCGCCAAGGCGGCGTGCTCCGTGCCGCGGAAATTCTGGGCCTGCGTCGAGCCGTTGGCCAGGGCCGCGATCTCGCCGGGGCCGGAGATGGTGAAGGTCACAGTGTTATTCGCCGTGGGGATCTGAACGCCTTTGTCGTCGGTGATGGAGACCGTGATATGGGCCAGCGAGTCGAAGTCGGCGAAGAGCTTCTGCGTGCTGGGGGCGAAGGTGATCTTGGCGGCCGGGCCCGCGGTGGCCAGTTCCTGCGTGGCGACGGCCTGGCCCTTGTTCTTACCCACGGCCTTGAGCGTGCCGGCGGCAAAGTTCACCGTCCAGACCCGAACCGAGTCAACGGCGCCGCGGGGCTTGGCGCCCAGCGAAGTGCCGTTGAGGAACAGTTCGACCTCGTCGCAGTTGGAGTATACGTTCACGGTTTCGTTGTGGGCGGCGAGATTGGCGGGCGTCCAGTTGTTGGTGGGTCCGGCGCCGCCGCCGCGTCCGCCCCCGGCACCGCCCGCCGCTCCGCCCGCCGCTCC
>CAIPTQ010000019.1 GCA_903868035.1 uncultured Phycisphaerales bacterium | reverse complement strand
CTCCCCCGCCAAATCCCCACCCCCAGATAAATCAACCCCAGCACCGCCCACGCCACCGTGTACGCCACAAATTCGCCCGGCCGGTTCCCCGCCGGCGGCGCGCCAAAGTACAGGTTGTCCCCGCGGAACATGTGCTGCACCTCCAGCGTCACCAGCACAAAAACCAGCAGCAGGCTCGCGCTCCCCGCCACCCACGCCATCACCCGCTCCAGGGCCGCCAGGTTTTCAGCGTAACGCTCCCTGACGGTCGCGTCTCCGATGCTGGTTGCACCCGCAACCCAGCGCCGCTCCCACAACGCCCACGCCAGCGCCCCCGCGCCCGCCGCCCCTATCCCATACGTATACAGCAATCCGTTGACGATGGGCATGCCGCCTACCGCCTCATGCGTCCACAGCGGATTCAGCACCCCCGCGCACACCGCCACCAGCCATGCCAGCGCCAGCCCCGCCAGCACCAGCCCGCCCCACCGCGCCGCCTGTGCCTGCAAGTAACGTCCCGCCCCCAGCAGCATCCCCGCCAGCGCCAGCCACGCCACTCCATACGTACCCCGTTCCATGAACGCCATATTCGGGTGATTCAAATACGCCCCCTGGAATCCCTGCCGCACCTCCAGCGAGGTCAGCACGAACAGCAGGATCAAACTCATCACTCCCGCCACCCGCGCAAACTGTCTCTGCCCCGGTTCGTTCCGCTGGACGAACCACGCCAGCGCCGCGCACAGCGCCGCCGGCACGCCATAGGCAAAGAGTAAATCGTTGAATACAACCGTCCCGCCCACGGATTCATTCAGCCACAGCGGATTCAGTAGCAGTGTCTCAATCAGCAATACCTTCCCCATTCCGACGCCCGCGATCACCATGCCCCCGCGCCGCGCCGCCGGTGATTTGCCGTAATAACTCACCAGCAGCAGCACGCCGGCCAGCAGCAGCCACGCGATCGGATACGTACTCCCTTCGATAAAAGTAATCTGTGCCGCGTCCAGGTACGCCCCCTGGAATCCCTGCCGCACTTCCGTCGTCACCAGGATGAACAGCAAAGTCATGATCCCCTCGCGCAACAAGCTGTCCAGCTTCCAGCCCCCGGCAAACGCCTGCTCGCTCCCCTCCGTCCACGGCCCAAACAACCGCGCCGCGCGCGGATGCATGATCCACGCCGCCACCCCCGCCAATACCACCGGTACTCCATATGCATACAACAATTGATTCATCACTTTCCAGTCCCCCACCCAAGTGTGATGGAATGACGGATTCATCACCACGCCCACCACCACGATGGCATAGAGCATCCCCCCCGTGCAAATCAGGATGCCCGCCTGCCGCAGCAAATCCCGCCCCCAGCGCTTCCCAATCGCCAGCACCACCGCACCCAGCCCCAGCCACGCCACCGCATACGTCGCGAACTCCATAAACGTCACGCCCACGTTGTCCAGCATCAACTGCGTGCCGGCAAACCCCTGCCGCACCTGCAAGCTCACCAGCGCCACCAGCAGGATTACCCCCGCCGCCCCCGCCGCCTTCGCCAGCGCCTCGTTCTCCGGATCGCAGCGCCGCAGCACATACGCCAGCAGCCCGCACAGCGCCGCCGGCACGCCATACGCATACAGCAGCACGTTGAACACCCGCACCGTCCCCACCTCATCCACCACGCCCTCCCACCGCCACCACATCGGATTCGTCACCACCACCAGCCCCACGACCGCGACCACGATGCCGAAGATCGCCGCCACCTCGCCACACTTTATCAACACCCGCCGCTCCGTCTGCTTGCCGATCCACGTGATCGCCGCCGCCAGCAGCAGCCATCCGATCGCCAACGTCCCCCGCTCCACCAGCAGCGCCGAATTGGCATCCAGCATCCCGCCGTGGAAGCCCCACCGCACTTCCAGCGTCAGCAGCAGAAACGCCGACACCGCCGCGCCCACCTGCACCATCCCCGCAATCGCCTTGGGACTCGGGATCATCCCCCGCAGCCTGTCCGGCAGTTCCGCGCACTGCTCCAGCATCCACCCCGCCAGCGCCATCGTCACCAGCGTCGTGCCATACGCCCACACCACCGGGTTCCAATACAGCGTCCGCCCCGCGCCGCCCTCCTCCCCCACCGCCCCCACCATCAGCGCCCGCACCGCCACGATAAACACCGCCGCCAGGAACCCCACCAGCAACCCCGGCAGCCGCAGCCGCCATATCGCCAGCGCCGTCACTGGCACAATCGCCGCCCACGCCGCCAACAGCGCCCCACCCTGCAGCCCCATTGGCGGGGCCATCAGCAGCAGCGCCACAATCGCATGTCCATAGATCGTCAGACTCTCCTCCCCCGTCGTCATGCCCCGCCGCAGCACCACCGGCGCCATCAGCGCCGCCAGCACCCCCGCCGCCGCCACCGGCAGGTACGCCCATTCATCCGGCCGCGGCTCGGTCGGCACAATCACATACGCCGCCACCACATACGCCACCGCTAATATGTTTGCCAGCAGCGCCCACCGCACCGGCACCGCGCTCTTCCACTGGCACGCATATGCCGCCAGCACGCTCGCCACCCCAAAGCCCATCAGCCAGCCCACGAACCGCGTATGCTCCGCCAACAATGCCGGCGCCACTTCCACCCCGGTCAACCGCACGCTCCAGCCCCACGCCGCCAGCATCCCCAGCACCGCCACCGACCCCAGCCACGCCATCCCCTCATACATCGGCCGCAGCCGCGCCAGCACAAACGCCCCCGTCACCAGGATCGCAAAAAACGCCCACTGCAAATTGTCATAATGCGATTTGCCCAAAAGCAGGCACGAAGCCAGCAGCCCCAGCCCCACCGCCAGCCACGTGAGCGCATGGGCCGCCAGCCCCGATTTGCCGCGTCCCCACTTGTCCGGCTGCGTCACCGTCGCCACCACCAGCGACACCACGCTGGCCAGCATGAACATCCCCAGGATCGGCCCGTCCTGCGGCGTCGCCACCGGATTCCACTTGCACATCACCCAGAAAATCAGCCACAGGCTCGACAGCACCACCGACACCGCCGCCAGCACCGACCAGCCCCGCACCCGCGTCGAGGCGATCAGCCCCACGTGCAGCAAAATCAAATACCCAAACAGCCCCGGCACATTGTCCACACCGGTATTCACCAGAATCGGCGTGATAAACCCGCCCACCAGCCCCAGCGTCGCAATCAGCATCCCCCCCTTGGCCTTGCTTTCCGTGCCCCCCGACCAGTCCTGCAGCGACATCGCCACCGTCCCCGCCGTCGCGATCGCCAGCAGCACAAACCCGTCGACGGGCCGCAGGAAATGATGCACGCTCGTGGCCGCATACACCGACGCAAACAGCGCCACAATCCCCGCCGCCGTCAACCCCTGCGACCAGAACCCCTCCCGCCTCCGCCACCACTGCCCCACGCCGATCAGCACCAGCGCCCCGATCACGCCCGCCCAGTCCCGCGCCAGCGGCCTGAACCAGCCTTTATCGATCCCCATCTTCACCAGGAAAATCGCCGCCAGCGCCAGCGTAATCGCCCCGATCACAATGAACCCGGCAATAATGTAAAACTCCAGACTCTTGGGCTTCCGCACATGCGCCGGTGTCACATGTCCATGTGTCACCACATGCATGTCCGGCGCAACCGGCTTGAGTGACATCGGCGGCAGCGGTGGGGGAGGCACCGGCTGAACCCGCTCCGGCTCCGGTGGAATTATCGCATTTGCGTGCGCAATGGAGGCAGTGCGCACCGGCGGGTTTACCGCATGCGGAGGCGTGTCGGCCGCGGGGATAGGTGTCTCGGCAGGCGTGCGGACCGCGGGTTTCGGTATGCGTTCCGCGTCCAAATGCACGCTTTCCGTGGGTTTTACCGCCGCCTGCCGCCCCCTCTGCAGCAGCTCCCGCACCGTCACCGCCAGCCGTTGCTCCAGCTCCGCCACCCGCTCCCGCAGCGCGTTCACCCGCCCCATCGCCACAATGGCAATCACGCAGGGCACCAGAAAAAACAGGAATCCAAAACACACCAGAAATGGTAGCGCGTCGCCGTACATGGCAAACTCCCTGTAAAATCAAGGCCCCGGGCGGATATCTTCCCCCCTGTTCACGCGTTCTTCCCCGCCGGATTCCGCAACCTCTCCCTAATAATTAGTCACCATATAATCAGGCCACAATAACCAGTGAATCCGGCCCTGAAAGGCTTGGGCGTGAAGTAAAATGCGGACCCATTCCATTGACATGCACCCCCAAGGCTCGAACCGCCATACTCTAACCCCAGCCGGGCCAATGCGATAGCCGCCGGCCCGGCTTTTATAATCCGTGGCCCCGGCGCTTGCCTCCAATGCCGCGCGGCACTATTTTCCATGTTTCCGCACCCACGCACGAGTTGATTTATGCTCTCCGAACGCACCCGCAACGTCTTCGTCGGCCTCACCTTCCTGGCGGCGCTGGGCGTGTGCATGTATGGCATCATGCTGCTGGGCAAATTCCCCCTCTTCGGGGCCATCCACCAATACAGCGTCCGGCTCACCGCCGCCAACGCCAACGGCGTGACCACCGGCTCGAAGGTCGAATTCAACGGCGTCTACGCCGGCCAGGTCGAATCCGCGTGGCTCGCCGGCGACGACAAGGGCAACGCCGTCGTCTACCTCAACCTCAAGATCGACCCGGACGTCAACATCCCCGCCGCCGCCAGCGCCACGCTGCTGCGGCCCACCGCCGTGGGCACCCCGTATGTCGCGCTGACGGCCGCCGATTTCAAGCCGCCCTACCTGGCCAAGGACGGCTCCGCGGTCCTGAAAGCCACGGCCGGCGATGCGAGCCTCATTCCCCAGAGCGTCTTTAACGACGTGCGCGAACTCAAGGAAAACCTCACGGTTCTCTCGCAAAATATCACGACGGTGGCCAAGGACCTTCACGTGCTGCTGGCCTACACGCCGCCGGAAGCCCTGGCGAATGCCGATCCCAACGACCCCAACCGCCCGCGGGAAAACGCCAGCACCGTCATCATCCGGCTCGACCGCACGGTCGCCAGCCTGCAGGCGCTGCTGACGGATCCCAAGCTCCAGGGGCAGGTGCGCGATGCGGTGCGGAACATCGCCGACGCCTCGGCGCAGCTCCAGGCCACGCTGGCGAAGTTCGACCAGACGCTGGCCCATGCCGACACGGCGATTGCGGCGATCGGCACGGCGGCCAATTCCGTCGGCGGGGCGGCCACGCAGGCCACGCTGACGATCCAGGCCACGCAGAAGGACATCGACCGCGTCGCGCAGCAGCTTGTGGAAACGCTGGGGCAGCTTGACAAGTCGATCAAGCAGATCACCGAAGGGCAGGGGACGACGGGGCGGCTGGTCAACGACCCGCGGCTCTATGACGGGTTGGTGGACCTGTCGAAGTCGCTGAAGACGACGGTGGACGACCTGGACTTCCTGCTGGGCAAGTGGAAGGATGAAGGGGTCAATCTCAAGCTGAAATGAGGTTGCACAGTAGTTTACGGGCGGGGCGGGTTCTCATTCGATAGGTTTGGCCGCAAGCCACGTATTGCCGGGCGTTGCCACGCCGGGCTATGCTGACTGGGCCTGGGCGGTGAGGAGGGAGGCTTCGATGCGTTCGAGGATGGCGGCGAAAGTGGGATCGCTCTGGCGGTCGGCGGCGATGGTCTTGATGGCGTGCATGACGGTCGTGTGGTCGCGGCCGCCGAAGTAGTTGCCGATCTCCTCGAGGGAGAAGCGGGTTTTGAGGCGGGCGAAGTACATGCAGATCTGACGGGGCAGGGCGATGGACTTATGGCGGCGTTTGGAGTGCAGGTCGTTCATGCGGACGTTGTAGACGCCGGTGACGGCGGCGACGATCTGGGGGATGGTGACGATGCGTTCGGAGGGCGGGACGAGGTCGCCGAGGGCGGCGCGGGCGACATCCAGGTCGTAGCGGCCGCCGTTGAGCATGGCGTGGCCCTGGATCTTGGTGATGGCGCCCTCGAGCTCGCGCGTGTTGGACTCCACGCGGCGGGAGATGTAGGTGACGACCTCCTCGGGCAGGGTGATGCCGCGGAGGCGGGCCTTTTTGGAGACGATGGCGATGCGGGTTTCGAAGCAGGGCTTGTCGACGCGGGCGACCAGGCCGGAGTTGAAGCGGGAGACGAGGCGGTCCTCGAGGTCGGGGATTTCATTGGGCGGGGCGTCCGACGACAGGATGATCTGCTTGCCGGCCTGGAAGAGGGTGTTGAAGGTGTGGAAGAATTCCTCCTGGGTGCGGTCGCGGCGGGTGAGGAAGTGGATGTCGTCGATGACCAACACATCGACATGCCGATAGCGATAGCGGAACTCCTGCATGTCGCCCTTGCCCACGCAGTCGATGAAGTGGTTGATGAACGTGTCGCAGGAGAGGTAAAGGATGCGGCATGCGGGGTCGCGGCGGAGGATGTCCTGGCAGGCGGCCTGCAGGAGGTGGGTTTTGCCCAGGCCGCAGCCGCCGTGGATGAATAGCGGGTTGTAGGAGCGGCCGGGCAGTTCGGAGACGGCCTTGGAGGCGGCGAAGGCGAGCTGGTTGCACGGCCCCTTGACGAAATTGTCGAACACGTAGTCGGGCGAGAGAATCACGTCGTCATACGAGTCGCCGAAACGGGCCAGTCCCGCGCCGGCGTTGTCGCCGGTGATGAAGGAAACCATAACGAGCTTGCCGGTGACGGCCTGGGCGGCCTCGTTGAAGATTTCCCGGCAGCGGCCGGCCAGGTACTGCTGCTGGATGGCGGTTTGCGCCCGGATGGTGAGCACGCCGGCGGACAGTTCGAGCGGCTGGAGGTCGCCAAACCACTGGCGGACCCAGGAGGAATGGAGGCGCGCGAGGTATTCGAGGGTTTCCTTCCAGACGGCCTGCGCGTGGGCAACCGAATCAAAACTGGCCATAAGCACTCCCAAGCACTTCCCTTAGCGGCGTTCGCCGGCCCAGCGGGCCAGGACGGGACGGGGGGGGGAAGCGTGCAAAAGCGCCGGAATGAATGGGGGCTGCATCCTGCGGCCGGCCGATTCACGTCTTGCGGCGTGATCAGGATTTTGAAAAACCAGCGGCGGGTGTACCCGCCGTCGCGAGCGGTGCGACTGGTTCAACCAATCGGCGAATGCCGGCCTCGCGCGACCGGCCCTCAAGTCAAGTTGGTGCGAAGATACGAGTGTCGGGGAGCGCTGTCAATTGGGAAATTACGAAGAAAACTACTCAGGAAAAATTGTGGCCACGCAGGTGGAAGCCATTGCTGGACTTAGCGTTTGCCGCAAAAATTTCCGCGCACCAGGGGTTGACAACGGGCGGCGATTGGCGTTAGGGATGGAATGACCCATGACGCCATGACCAATGACCAATTCCATGATCACAACCCAAGCCGTCGGGCTGTGCCGGGATGCAACGAATTCCCCATCAAAGCGGGTTCCCCTATCAGCCGATAATCATGATAATATATGGACTCCGCGGACTTGGCGCCCCTGTCGGGTGCGTCCGCACCGCTCCCAGCCCCGTACCGCATGGGGACGACTGACAAAAAGGATGTGCCATGGATCGACGTGCCAAACGCGCCCTTATCACCGGCATCACCGGACAGGACGGCTCCTACCTGGCGGAACTGCTGCTGGCCAAAGGCTACGATGTCCACGGCATCATACGCCGCTCCAGCTCCTTCAACACCGACCGCATCGACCACATCTACCAGGACCCCCACGCCCCCAACCCCATGCTGACGCTGCATTATGGCGACCTCACCGACGGCAGCGGCCTGCGGGACATCCTCTCCAAGTGCAAGCCCACGGAAATCTACAACCTGGGGGCGCAGTCCCATGTGCGGGTGTCCTTCGACCAGCCGGTGTACACCGTGCAGACGGATGCCGTGGGCACGATCGCCATGCTCGAGGCGATCCGCGACCTGGAGCATCACACGGGGTATCCGGTGAAGTTCTACCAGGCCAGCAGCTCGGAGATGTTCGGCAAGGTGATGGAAACGCCGCAGAAGGAAACCACGCCGTTCCATCCGCGCTCGCCGTACGCGTGCGCCAAGGTGTTTTCGTTCTGGCAGGTGGTGAATTACCGCGAGAGCTACGACATGTTCGCGGTGAACGGGATCCTGTTCAACCATGAGTCGCCGCGGCGGGGCGAGACGTTTGTGACGCGCAAGGTGACGCGGGCCGCCACGCGCATCAAGCTGGGCCTGCAGAAGAAGTTGTTCATGGGGAATCTGGACGCGAAGCGCGACTGGGGCTTTGCCGGGGATTATGTCGAGGCGATGTGGCTGATGCTCCAGCAGGATAAGCCGGACGACTTTGTGATCGCCACCGGCGAGACGCACAGCGTGCGGGAGTGGATCGAGGAGTGTTTTGGCCTGCTGGATATGGACTGGAAGAACTTTGTGGACACCGACGCGCGGTATCTGCGGCCGGCGGAAGTGGACTTGCTGCTGGGGGACGCGAGCAAGGCCCGCCAAGCCCTGCACTGGGAGCCAAAGGTGAAATTCAAGGCGTTGGCGAAGATGATGGTGGACAATGACCTGAAGCTGGCGGAGCGGGAGAAGGTTTTGCACGATCATGACCGGAAAAATGGCAAGGGATGATTTTCCAAAGGCTGTAAGGTGATATAATTTATTGATGGTGGCTGTCAACGTGCCAATTTCGGTCGCTCATGTCAGCGCCTTCTGCCGCAAGTGGAGGGTGCGCGAATTTTCGCTATTTGGCTCGGTGCTGCGCGACGATTTCCGGCCGGACTCGGATGTTGATGTGCTGGTCAGTTTTGCCCCGGACGCGCCGTGGGATTACTGGGTCGGCTGGCCGGAAATGATCGACGAGTTGGAATCAATTTTCGGCCGTAAGATTGATTTTGTGGAAAAGGAGGCCTTGCAGAATCCTTACCGCCGGCAGGAAATCCTCAGTACACGGAAAGTGCTCTATGCCGCCTGATCGCACTATCGCACGCCTCGCGGACATGCTGGACTCCGCACGCGCAATCCTGGAATTCCTCCAGGGGAAAAATTATGCGGAGTATCTTCAAAGCCGGCTCCTTCGTTCTGCGGTGGTGCGGGAAATCGAGATTATCGGTGAGGCCGCGCGCCTGATGCCCGACGATTTCAAAGCCGCGCATCCTGAAATTCCCTGGAAATCAATCACCGTTCAGCGGCATGTTCTGGCGCATGACTATGACACCATTAATCATGAAAAGATCTGGCGCGTGGCGACGATCCATATTCCCGAATTGATCGGTCTTCTCGAACCACTAATACCCCCTTCTGCTTCTGCGTGAGGAATTTACATGCGTTACCTCGTCACCGGCGGCGCCGGATTCCTGGGTTCGTTCCTGCTGGATAATCTGCGCCGCCGCGGCATCAACGACATCTTCGTGCCCCTGGTGCAGGACTATGACCTGACCCACGAAGCCGTGGCGGAAAGACTGTTCCAAGAGCACAAACCCGACGTGGTGATCCATCTGGCGGCCGAAGTCGGGGGCATCGGGGCGAACATGGCCAATCCGGGGCGGTATTTTTTCGCCAATATGGCCATGGGGCTGAACCTGATCGAACAGGCGCGCCTCCACAAAATCCACAAGTTTGTGCAGATCGGCACCATCTGCGCCTATCCCAAGTTCACGCCCGTGCCCTTCAAGGAGGCGGACCTCTGGAACGGCTACCCGGAGGAAACCAACGCCCCCTACGGCATCGCCAAGAAGGCGCTGCTGGTGATGTGCCAGGCGTATCGGGCGCAGTACGGCTTGAACGCGATCTATCTGCTGCCGGTGAACCTGTACGGGCCGCGGGACAATTTCAATCCGCAGACGTCGCACGTGATCCCGGCATTGATCCGGAAATGCGTGGAGGCCAAGCGGAAGGGGGCGGACCATATTGAAGCCTGGGGCACGGGCGCGGCCTCGCGCGAATTTTTGTACGTGGAGGATGCCGCGGATGGGATCGCGCTGGCGACGGAGAAGTACAACGAGGCGGAGCCGGTGAACCTGGGGGCGGGGCGGGAGATATCGATCAAGGCGTTGACGGAGCTGGTGGCCAAGCTGAGCGGGTTCGCCGGCGGCATCAAATGGGATCCGACGAAGCCGGACGGGCAGCCGCGGCGGTGCCTGGACACGACGCGGGCGCGGGAGAAGTTCGGGTTTGTGGCGCGGACGCGGCTGGAGGAGGGGATGGCGAGGACGATTGCGTGGTATGAACAGAACCTCCCTTGACCATCGGGTTTGGGTATAATGTGGCCGAGGTGACTAAAGCCTTAAATCCCTGTCAATCCGCGTCAGTGGTTACTATAATGATCACATGACAAGGCGTTTAGGGTTTCGCACATGACCGTGCAGCAACTGCCAGATACTTCCGCAGCCGTGATTGCCCGGGTGTTCCCGGAACTCACCGGCCAGTGGCGCGCCGAGACGTCGCACCTTTCCGACGGCGAGAAGGCGGCGGCCCATCCGATATACCGGGCGCTGGTGGCGCTAGGGCCCAGGGTGGTGCCCTTCATGCTGGGCGAACTCAAGGGTGAGAATCCGGAGCGCTGGTTTGCGGCATTGGAGGAAATTACCGGGGAGAATCCCATTCTACCGGAGGAGCGGGGCAGAGTCATGGAGATGGCGGCGGCGTGGTTGAAATGGGGTGCGTTGCATGGCTACCCCGCCTGATGCGGAACAACTGGACCGCCTGGGAAAGCTCTTTCCCCATCTTGCCCGTACGCATTTTGCAATCCGAGGTCCAGCCACGGTACGTTACAACTGTGTCGCATGGGCCATGGGAAACATTACGGATATCTGGTGGCCGGATCGACTTTCTTATTGGCCCATCCGGCAGTACGGCGTATCGCTGGAAGGTAATTGTTTAGCGCCTTGCCCGTGCATATAATATCTCTAGCGTTTGGAACGCGGAGTGAAATGGCATGGATGCGATCCTTCCTGAATGTCCTGGTTGCGTGGCGGCGGGCACGAAGATTGCGGAGTT
>CAIPTQ010000018.1 GCA_903868035.1 uncultured Phycisphaerales bacterium | reverse complement strand
CCCACCCCCGCCCCTCCCGCCCTTCCATACCGCCGCCGATTTTCCTCCACCACGCCCGCCACAATATCCACCCCGATATACGCCGCCGCCCCCAAGTCCACCTCCTTCATCCAGTGAAAATCCCCGCACGGCGCATCCAAAAAACGCCGCACCCCCAGCCGCCGCACCAACCCCGGCAGCGCCCCCCGCACGGCCTCCGTCTGCGCCAGTTCGCTCCCCGGCCCCGAAAGCGACTCCCCGCTACCCCATGCGTTCCGCGCATAAATCTCCCCGAACACCTCCTCCCGCGGCCTGCCGGCGAAACGCCGGGCGCGCAGCTTCCGCATTATATAACGTGCCAGATAGGACTGCTTCAGGGCGTCCTTTAGGAACATGCGTGCATTCCATGACCAAGCAAGCCGAACCTGAGCCTCGAACATCAAGCGCTACAAAACGGCGCCAGAATTCGTATTTGCCGCCGGTTTCGCGTCCGATACACAAGAAAATCCCGATCGGTGGTGATGACCGTGGCCGCCGGATGCCGTTCCGCCAAAAGCACTAGGCCCGCATCCGCCAAGTCCATCGGCACATCGCGGTACTTCCGCATCAACTCCCCCAATGCCTTCATCTCTTCGAGCATGCGAAAGTCAATTTGCAGCGTGCCGGATTCGCAAAATTCGGTCAGGAGGTCGAGGCCATTGGGGTATCGTGCAAGAAGGTGAAACGCCTCCACCAGCACAGGCTCGCAGGTGACAATGGGTGGCGCGAGTTGATCGAAGGCCTCCAGGGCCCAGGCATGAAACTGATCGCGGGGATGGAAATAGGCGACAATGGGACCGGCGTCGAGCAGAAAGTGCGGCTCACTCACCAAAGCCCTCCATGTATTTCTTGTTGGTGGACAGGTCGCGCGGCGCATTGCCCTTGAGCGCGCCGGCGAGGTGCCCAACCAATTCCCCGACCGTGGGACGGCGACGGGACTTGCCGTTGGCGTAGCGGCGCTCCAGCGAGTCGCGGATAAGGGCGGATTTGGACAGACGCTTCTGCCGCGCCTCGGCCGCGATCTGCGAGGCGAGAGCCGGGGGAAGTTTTACGGTGACCGTAACCATGCAACTAGGGTAATATATGATGTCGCAGAAAGCAATACGCTTCCGCCGCCCTTGTCGTTTGGAGGCACATCTCATGCTCCATGCCAAAGGGGTCATTTGGAATGCCGCAATTAGCACTGCCACGGGGGCGGCATGCCGGGCGGAATAGAACGAATAACGGACCTGGAGATATGCATTGGGTCTGTTCAGGAGGACTCCGGTGAACCATGTCCCGGGGCGCCCGGTCAGGCGCTTTGGCGGCGGGGCGAGGTCTCCGCAGAACCGATCAGCAACTGGTTGCCGCCGGCCCGCTTGGCCTGGTACATGAGCGAATCGGCCATGGATAACAGCGTATCCAGCGGCACCGCGGGGGCACGGGGCGGGATGGGCAGCAGCCCGGCGGAAAGGGTGGGCGTGGGCACCGAGGAACTGCGGTTGGCCGGCGGCTGGGACGCGGTCTCGATAATGCGGCGCAAAACCTGCTCGGCGAGGGCTGCGGAGATGTCCGCAATGAAGATCACGAATTCGTCGCCGCCGATCCGGCCCACCAGGTCGTCCTTGCGGACGCAGTCCAGCATCGCCTGGGACGCGTGCTGCAGGGCCTTGTCGCCGAAGACGTGCCCGGACGTGTCGTTCAACTGCTTGAAATGGTCCAGGTCCAGGTAGGCGATGGCGTAGCCGATGCCGTAGCGCTGGGCGTGCCGCAACGCCTCGCCGGCGGCATTCATGAAGCCTTCGCGGTTGAGGGCGCCGGTGAGCGAGTCGGTGTAGGCGGTCTGCTCCAGCTTGGTATGCTGCGCCAGGAGTTGATTCACTTCCTTGCCGGCGGCGGCCGCCGGGCTCATCAATTCCTGCACGCTGGTGACCAGCCGGGTGGTGTTGTCGGCGGCATCCCGGGTGGCGTCGGCCAGGAGGTCCGCCAGCTTCGCCGTGGACCCCGTTTTTCCCTGTTCGAAATAGGCGTAAATCCGGTTGAAATCGTTCTGCACGAGCTCCAGGTAGGCGGCGGTGTCCAGGGGCTTGTCGCGGGTCTGTTCGGCCAGGCACTGGCTCATGCGGACGGCGTCGGCGGGGTTCCAGGCGTCAAGTTGGTGCGGGAACAACGCGGCGATGTAGGCGGCGTCGGCCAGCACCGGATTGTTCACGAACTCGCGCAGCGACTCGCGGTTGTGGTGAAAGGCCACGGCATCGATGAACAGCTCGGGCAGTTCCAGCTTCTGGGCGATGATGCGGGCGATCTCGGAATGGTCCAGCCGGAAGATGGCGCGTTCCTTCTGGAGCCGGGCCGGGACGTCCAGCGAAGCGTCCTGGAGGATTTCCAGCACCTGCTCCTTGGCCAGCGCGTACATCACCGGCAGGGCGAAATCCTGGAAGATGCCGCAGGTGAACGCCTCTTCGCCCAGGGCGGGATTGAAATGGCTGGCGTACTGCCGGGCCGCGACGCCCTTGCACAGCGCGGCCGACCAGAACATGCGGGATTCGTCCGCGCTGAGTTTCAGGTCGTTGTGCAGGCCCGTGATGCAATAGGAGATGGCCAGCGTGCGGATGGTGCCCAGCCCCAGCAGGTTGACCGCCACCTGCGGCTTGGTGACGCGGTTGCGGACGCCGAACCAGGAGCTGTTGGCCAGCGCCAGGATCTTGGAGGCCAGCGAGGCGTCCGAGCCGATCACCTTGGCGTAGTCCGCCGGGTCGGCTTCGGGATCCTTGCCCAGCTCCACGAACTTCATCGCGACCGCCGCGCTGGTCGGCAGGTAGGACAGCGCCTGCACGCGGGCGCGGATGCGCTGCTCCATCTGGGTGTTGTCGGCGGCAACGACGGCTTGCTTATTATCGGCCATGGCATGCTCTCCCCTGAAAAAGAGCGACATAAATGCAAATCGGCGGCACCCGGCGTACCCCTGATTCAGGGTATCCATCGGAAGGAAGGCGGGGGGTGTTTAGACCGCTTACTAATTTTCGTTTAAGTATGACGGTAGATATGTCGATTTCAGACCTTAATGGGGGATGGGGACGAGCATTGGATTCATGAACGAAGGAAGGCCTATGAACATCAGCCAGGATGAAACATCGGAAAAGGTGCTGTGGGTGGGTCCGCGCGACCTGGTTTCGGCCATGACGCAGGCCGCCGTCGAAAGCCGGTGGAATTCGCTCACCACGGACACGCCGCTGACCGCGCTGCGGCAACTGCGCGGCGACCACGAGATCGACATGGTCGTGCTCCTGCCGGGGCCGAATCTCGAGCCCTACCTCGAGGCCTGCCGCAGCATCAAGTTCGACGGCCGGAGCAATCTGGTGTCGGTGGTCTGCCTGCTGTCCGAGGCGCATGCCGGGCGCGTCGCCGACCTGCTGGACTGCGGCGCCGATGACTGCGTCCTGCCGGGCACGGGCGTCCGGGAAATCGGCCTGCGCCTGCGGAACGCCCTGCGCGTGAAGCACGCCACCGATTCGATGGAGCACGCCGGGGCGATGATCCTGTCGCTGGCCCGGGCCATCGAGGGCAAGGATGAGTACACCTGCGGCCACGTCGAGCGCGTCGGCAGCTACAGCGTGGAGATCGGACGGCGCCTGGGGCTCTCCCAGGCGCATCTGGACGCGCTGCGGACCGGCGGCGTGGTCCACGACATCGGCAAGGTGGGCATCCCCGACCACATCCTCAACAAGCCGGGCAAGCTCACGGAGGAGGAAATGACGCTCATGAAGCGCCACCCGGTGATCGGCTACGACATTCTCAAGCCCATGCGCACCTTCGCCAACGTGCTGCCGATCGTGCGCTGGCATCATGAGAAGCCCAACGGCAAGGGGTATCCGGACGGGCTTAAAGACGGCGAGATTCCCGTCCTGCCGCGGATCGCCGCCATCGCGGACTGGTTTGACGCCCTGAGCACGGACCGGCCCTACCGCAAGGCGTATTCGGTCGCCGAAAGCGTGAAGATCATGCGGCAGGCGGCCGGGACCGGCGATCTGGATGGGCCGATGGTGGACATCATGGCGGACATCGTGTCGGGGCATGAAACCGGCGTCGGCGCCCTGGCTGGCGGGGCCGCAGTCGCGGGCCTGGCCGCGGTGTGAGGTCCGCAGCGGGTTCTTCCCGCACCGCATATGTGCGGCCATGACATTTGCCGACAACTGATGACCGCGCGATCGACGGGCCGGGAATTTGCTTTTGCGTGGCCGACATGGGGAGGGGTTTCGTCCGGGCACAGGCTGGCATGCCCCACGAACAGGATTCATCACATGGGCATTCTACTCAACACCCAACACCTCTCGGAAGTGCTTTCCCTTTTGCTCCCCAAATCGAGCAGCCTCGGCGGGGCGGAAAAGCGCCGCGCCACCCGCATCCACGTCGAAGCCCCCGTCACCCTCTGGCACCTCCAGCAGGACACTCCCGGACCCGCCATGACCGTCCTCGCCCGCGATCTGTCATTATCAGGGATCGGTTTCCTCCAGACCACGCCGCCCCGCAAAGGCGGCCAGTTCATGCTCAAACTACCGCGTCCCAAAACCGGCTCCTTTCTGCTGGTTCTCTGTCAAATCACCTTTTCCAGATCCCTCGCCGACAATCTTTTTGTCGTCGGCGCCGAATTCATCCGCCTCCTCGAGCACGACGATGAGCCCGCCGCCGCATCGACTCCCGCTTGCATAACCGCCAACTGACGCTGGCGCGCCGCCTCCAGGCCCAACAGACCGGCAACGGGGAGTCCGAGGCGCAGTCGCACCGGACACTGTGCAAATCATGCGCGTGTGAGGTGGAGGGGGAATTTAGAATTGGGGGATCGAATCATAGGAAGCATAGGAAAATTGAATCAGCGGATCATGGGGTGGGGGGTTTGGTGGGAGTGGGAGTGGGAGTGGGCGTGGCTGTTGCGCGGGCGGAGCCTTCCATGCGGCCGAAGATCATTTTGCCCGCGGCATTCTGGATCATGTTGGTGACCACCACCTCGATTTCCTGGCCGACTTTGTCGCGGGCGCCTTCGATGACGACCATGGTGCCGTCGACGAGGTAGCCCACGCCCTGGCCGGCGTTTTCGCCGGGTTTGATGATGCGGACGGTCATCGACTCGCCGGGGAGGACGACGGGCTTGAGGGCTTCGGCGAGGTTGTTGATGTTGATGACGGAGATGCCGCGGAGGCCGGCGACCTTGTTGAGGTTGAAGTCGTTGGTCATGATGCGGCCCTTTTCCTGCTGGGCGAGGGCGACGAGTTTCTGGTCGACGCCGCTGGCGGCGGGGTCGTCATCCTGGGGCATCTGGGTGAGGCTGCCGTCCCAGAAGCGGAGTTCGATGCGGGGGAGGGTTTTGAGTTTTTCGAGGACTTCCAGGCCCCGGCGGCCGCGGGAGCGTTTCAGGCGGTCGGCGGAGTCGGCGATGGTCTGGAGTTCGATGAGGACGAAGCGCGGGACGATGAGGGTGGTTTCGAACATGCCGGTGGCGGCCATGTCGGCGATGCGGCCGTCGATGATGACGGAGGTGTCGAGGATGATGGGCCGGGGACCTTTGGTGGCGCGCTGGAACTCGACGTAGGGGATGATGAAGCGGAAGTCGTCCTTGGTTTGGAGGATGAAGGAGATGGCGACGTAGCAGACCATGAGGGACATGAGGAGCTTGGCGCCCTGCATGAGGGGCCGGTATTCATTGAGCCATTCTACGCCCAGGAGGGTTTGAATGACCTGCTCCCCGAGGTAGCTGATGCCCAGGGAGACCAGGAGGCCGACAATCAGGCCGAACATGATGCCGGAGAGGACGGTGAGTTTTTTGTTTTTGGAGAGGATGTCGGCGGTGATGATGATAAAGGAGAGGACGACGCCGCCGATCATGAGGAACAAGGAGGTCCAGTCGCTGGAGGATTGGAGATAGGCGAGGGCCACGATGGAGACCAGGAAGAGGAAGAGCACCCGGACGATCTTGATCATGCGCGACCCCGCAAAGAAATGACGGGGGAAGTATAATCGAAAGGAGGGCGCTGCGTCCCGCGCCGAATCTGGATGAAATGGAGTTTTTGATGCCGCCGAAATCACCCGTTCCCCCTGCACCGTTTTCCCCGCGTCCGCATCGTCCTACGGGACCGGGGCCGGGGGCGTTTGCGGAGGGCGAGCCGGGGGGGCAGAGCCGCATGAAGCCGATGGCCCCGGGAACGGGGAATGGCCTGCCCTGGGTGCAGTTGCGGCACAACGTGGACTTTCACCCCACGATCTACCGCAAGATGATCGGGGCAATCGACGCCCGCGCCAAAAATGGCGACCTGGTCAGCGTGTATGACCGGGACGGGCAGATGTTCGGGACGGGGCTCTTCTCGCGGAACGCGGTGATGGGGGTGCGGATGGTGACCTTTGACACGGCCCCGTTTGACGAGGCGATGCTCGAGGGCCGGGTGCGGCAGGCCGTGGAATTGCGGCAGGGAAAGCTGGGGTTGGACCGCGTGACGACGGCGTACCGGCTGGTGCATGCGGAGGGTGACGGCCTGCCGGGGCTGATTGTGGACCGGCTGGGGGATTATGCGGTGGTGGAGTTGTTTTCGTTTCCGATGTTCCGGCGGGTGGAGGCGATCACGCGGGTGTTGCGGTCGTTCCCGATGCTCAAGGAAGTCCTGGTGCGGGCCGATGCGCGGATGCAGGATCTGGAGGGGTTTGCGGTGGCGGGGGATGCGCCCACGGGGCCGCGGGGGGAGCGCCGGGTGGGGCCGGATCGCAAGTCGACGGTGGTGACGGAGAACACCCTGCGGTTCCAGATCGACCTGACGCACGGGCACAAGACGGGATTTTTCTGCGACCAGCGGGATAACCGGATGGGGCTGACGCAGTTTACGCCGGAGGCGAACGTGCTGGATGTGTGCGCGTATTCCGGCGGCTTTGGCATCTACGCCGCCACGCTGGGGAAGGCGGCGCGCGTAACGTGCGTGGACCTGGATGAGGATGCCATCGCCCTGGCCCAGCGGAACGCCAATCTCAACAAGGTACACAAGGGGCAGTTCGACATTGCCCATGCCGACGCGTTTGTCTACCTGCGGCAGATGCAGACGGCGGGCCGGACGTTTGAGGTGGTCGTGCTCGACCCGCCGAAGTTCATTCACTCGCTGGAGGAACAGGATGAGGGCCGGAACAAATATTTCGACCTCAACCGGCTGGCGCTGACGCTGGTCAAGCCGGGGGGCGTCCTGGTGACCTGCTCGTGCTCGGGACTGCTCAGCCCGGTGGATTTTGTCACCGTGCTGGGTGCGGCGGGACGCGGGGCGCGACGGCGCGTGCAGGTGCTGCGGCAGACGGGTCCGGGGGCGGATCACCCGGTGATGACGGATTGCCCGGAGTCGGGGTATTTGAAGTGTCTTTGGGCGAAGGTGTGGTGAGGTTGGGGTGAAGTAAACCGTGCCGTGGATGAAATCGCCGGCTTATAGTAAGGTAGGGGCAGGAGGTGCTTATGAATACGGCACTCATGCAGTCGAACATACCGGGGTTGCCGGTGCGGCGCGGGAAAGTCCGCGATGTGTATCAACTGGGCGACGGCCTGCTGATCGTCGCCTCGGACCGCATCTCGGCGTTTGATGTGATCATGCCCACGGGTATTCCGGACAAGGGGCGGCTGTTGACGGGGCTGTCGAACTTCTGGTTCGCGATGTTCCGCAACGTGTTCGCCGCGGCGGGGTTCCGCGACCACCTGGTTGAGACCGAGGTGGAGCGCTTTCCCGAATCCTTGCGCGAGTACCGGCAGCAACTGGCGGGGCGCAGCGTCATCGTGCGGAAGGCCAGCGTGATTCCCATCGAGTGCGTGGTGCGCGGGTACATCACGGGGTCGGGGTGGAAGGATTACCAGAAGACGGGCGTGGTCAGCGGGGTGAAGCTGCCGGGGGGGTTGCGGCAGTGCGCGCAATTGCCGGAGCCGATTTTCACGCCTTCGACGAAGGCGGAGACGGGGCATGATTTGCCGATCTCGTTTGACGAGGCGGCGGGGCAGGTGGGGCGGGAGTTGATGACCAAGGCGCGGGATTTGACGATTGAGCTGTACAAGCATGCGGCGGCGTATGCGCGGACGCGGGGGATTATTATTGCGGATACGAAGTTTGAGTTTGGGACGCATCCGGAGGTGGACGGGGGGCGGACGCCGATTTTGATTGATGAGGCGCTGACGCCGGATTCGTCGCGGTTCTGGCCGGCGGACCAGTATGAGGTGGGGCGGGACCAGCCGAGTTTCGACAAGCAGTATCTGCGGAATTACCTCGAGACGCTGGCGTGGAACAAGACGCCGCCGGGGCCGGTGCTGCCGGAGGAGGTGGTGCGGAACACGCGGGTGAAGTACGTGGAGGCGTATGAGCGGCTGACGGGGACGGCTTTCAAGAGTGCGTAAGTTAGGGGAGACCGCCAAGCCCCCGGGGAGGGGTTGGCGGTCTCCCCCTAACAAGATAGCCCATATTGACATTTGTGCGTGATTTGTAGTGGCGGATGTTAAGATGGGCAAATTCATGAAATAGGATACTGTTTTGAGTCAAATGCCAGACAGCATCGACATGGAGCCGGTCACACGGCCATTTGAGGCGGTGGTGCGCGTGCCGGGGAGTAAGAGCATCACCAACCGGGCGCTGGTGCTGGCGGCGCTGGCGGAGGGGGGGACGGAATTGACGGGGGTGCTGTTTGCGGATGACACGTGGCAGATGATGAATGCGCTACAAACGCTGGGGTATGCGCTGGTGATGGACCAGCAGGGGCGGCGGGTGCGAGTGGTCGGATACGGGCGGGAGATTCCGGAGGGAATGGGGGGGGGGGGACGGACGATCATGTGTGGGAATTCGGGTACGACGATGCGCTTTCTGGCGGCGATGCTGACGCTGGGACGGGGCGAATATGTGCTGGATGGCGTGGAGCGGATGCGGCAGCGACCGATTGGGCAACTGGTGGAGCAGTTGCGGGTGCTGGGGGCGGAGATTGCGTATGAGAAGGCGGCGGGGTTT
>CAIPTQ010000017.1 GCA_903868035.1 uncultured Phycisphaerales bacterium | reverse complement strand
CAGCAGCAAATCCAGCCCCTCCAGGCACACCGCCTCGCTAAGCCGCAGCATCGCCGCGATGTCGTGGACCGGCCAGTCGTTGGCGTCGATCGCGGCCCCCTCCTGGTCGACAAAATCCGGCGGGCTGACCACCACGTCGGCCTCGTGGCGCACCGCCACCTCGTGCAGGTGCAAAATCCCCTCGCGCGTGATCCCGTCCCCCACCGTGGAAATATAGGCGTGCGGCGCCGTGACCTGCTGCATGCCGAAATTCCAGGACTGATAGATGCCCGGCGGATGCGAAAAAAAACGCACGTTCGGGTGCGGCAGGTTGGCCTTGATGTGCTCCGGCGTGCCGTCCTGCGAGTCGGAATCCACCACCACCACCTCCTGCGCCAGGTCGATCCAGGGGCGCATCGTCTTCAGATGCTCGGGCAGCAAAGCCATGGCGTTGCGCGTCGGGAGGAGGATGGCCAGCGGTAACATGCGGATAGTGTGGGGATTTGTCCCGGTAAGTCAATATACCGATGCATTTTTCGACAACTCCGAGACGCAACCGTCAGGGAGCGCTTCTGTGACGAGGTTTCGTCGCCTCGCCACTGAAGTTTTACGGCCGCGGATGGCTTTTGAAAAATTCCCACATCAGGTCCGTCGCCGATATGTCCTGCACCGGCTGCATCGTCTTGCCCGGCATCGCCTTGCCCCCCGGCCACATGTGGTTGCCGTTCGCCAGCGAATAGGCCACCATCTCCGCCCCCGATTTGTCCGTCGGCATGAACGTGAAACACGTCACCGTGGGCGTGACTTGTTCCGTTTTCGTCGGCTGCTTGGGTATCCGGTTGGTTTTGGACCAGTACGCGAACGCCTCCGCCATGTCGTCGTACGGTAAAATGTCGTCCAGCTTCCCGTGAAACGCGATGATCGGCACCGCCCCCTTCGCCTCCGGAAAGTTGCCCACCGCGCCCGCCACCACCCCGACCGCGGCAATCAGGTCGGGCCGTTCCACCGCCAGCCGGTACGTCATGATCGCCCCCACCGAGTGGCCCGTGACATACACGCGCTTCGGGTCGATCGCATACGTCTGCGGCAGGCTTTCCAGCAGCGTCGTCAAAAACCGCAAGTCCGCTCCCTCGCCCGTGCTCCACGCGTGAAAGTCGCCCAGCGCGTCCGGCAGCACGAGTATGAAGTTCTCCTGCTCCCCCTTGGTGTCAAAATGGTACGCCGCCTCCGCATACGCCGCCGAGTCGTTCGCGCCGTTCAGCAGCATCACCAGCGGCAGCTTCGTTTTCCCGTCGTACGCCTTGGGAAAACGCAAAATATACGACCGCGGCGTGCCGCCGACCGTGATGGCAACAACCGCGCGCGCCGGCGGCAGCGCCACAGGCGACGCGGGAGCGCAGGCGGCCAGGAAAACGGCGGCGAGAGCAGTCTTCATGCGACCGTATCGTATCTTCGCAAGTTTGTTCTCGCTGGGGCTTGCCTTTTCGCGGAACTTACCGCTACGAACGGGTGAAATCTGCTCTCGGAGAAGGGCGGGAATATTTCTCATGCAGGTAGTTTGGCGGCAAGACGCGCCGAGTGCAACCTGTTGCTTACGGCTTGGGCTCTTGGGCCGGCGCAAAATCCAGGATTTCGTCGGGGTGTTCCCAATGGATCAGGTCCAACCCATCCCCAACCCCGAAGGGGTTACACATCGGTAGCCGGGGGCAGAGCGAAGTGTGCCGCAGGCACACCAGCGCCGCCCCCGGTGTGCCGCCCCATCCCCCGTTCAACCCCGTAGGGGTTGCACATTCTCGCTCGCCCCCAGCATGATCTTCCGCGTCTTCTTCACCGATTCCAGCACCCGCCCCATCAAGCCCAGGAATTACAATCCCTGGGCCTACGCGTGCCTCCAGGAACCCCGCATCCATTCGCAGATCACATCTCGAATAGTGCCGCACATCAAGCGCCTACACCCCCCGCGCACTCCGCCGCAACAATTCCGCCGTAGCGCAGTCCCGTCGCACGCTATACCCTCTCAGCGGCAATACATGCTCATGCACCGCATCCAATATATCCGCCGCCATCGGGAAAAACGCCTCCTCCACCTCATCCGCCGGCGTGATCCAATTCCGCGCCCCCACCACCACTGCCGGCCCGTCCAGCTCATCAAACGCAAACTGCGTGATCTTCGACGCCATCGTGTGCAACACGCTCCCGCGCTCGCACGCGTCCGACGCCAGCACGATCTTCCGCGTCTTCTTCACCGACTCCAGCACCTTTGTATAATCGAATGGCACAATCGACCGCGCATCGATCACCTCGCACGAAACCCCATACTTCGTCTCCAGCTCCTTCGCCGCCTCCATCCCCCGGTACAAAGTTGCCCCCACCGTCAATAGCGTCAAATCCTTCCCGCTCTTCTTTACCTCCGGATCCCCAAACGCCACCTCATACCGCCCCGCCGGCACCCCCTCCTTCCGGAACATCTCCGGCATGTCATACAGCCGCTGCGACTCAAAGAACACCACCGGGTCCGTCCCCAGCAGTGCCGCATACATCAGCCCCTTCGCATCATATGGCGTCGCCGGGAACACCACTTTCAGCCCCGGCACGTGCGCCACAATCGCCGACCAGTCCTGCGAGTGCTGCGCCCCATACTTGCTCCCCACCGACACCCGCAGCACCAGCGGCATTTTCAGCAACCCGCCCGACATGCTCTGCCACTTCGACATCTGATTGAATATCTCGTCCCCGCTCCTACCCATAAAGTCGCAATACATCAATTCCGCCAATACCCGTCCGCCCGACAGCGCATACCCCACCGCCGTCCCCACAATCGCCCCCTCCGAAATCGGCGAATTGAACAGCCGATGGTACGGCAGCGCCTCCGTCAAACCCCGGTACACCGCAAACGCCCCGCCCCAGTCCCGGTTCTCCTCCCCGTACGCCACCAGCGACGGATCCTCATAAAACCGGTCAATAATCGCCTCAAACAGCGCATCCCGCAGCAGCAGGCACTTCCCCTTCGGCACGGGCTTCCCTTCCGCGTCAATCCCCGTCCGGCTCTTGGATACCAGCGACTTGGTGCGCGGATTCTCCGCAATCGTCGGCAGCAGCACCTCCGGCTTGCCCTCCCCGAACTTCTCCACCTTTTCATTCGACAGCATAAGCCGCTCGATCAGGCACGCATTCTCTCTATAGTTCGACCGCGGCGAAATCGTCATGTCGATCGCGTTCTTGTACGCCTTCATGATCAAGCCATCGACATACTTCTGCATCGCCTCGATGTCTCCCTGCCCGCACACGCCCGCCTTCACCAGGCTCTGCCCATACACATTCAGGGGATCGACCTTCTGCCACGCCTCCACCTCCGTCTTGTCCCGGTACGAGGATGCATCCGATGGCGAATGCCCGGAATACCGGTACGTAATCGTATCCAGAAATACCGGCCCCTTCTTCTGCGCTATGATCTCCCGCTTCCGCCGGATCGCGTCGATCAACGCCAGCGGATTGAACCCGTCCACCCGCTCGGCATGCATCTGGTCCGGCGTCAAACCCGCCCCCAGCCGCGCCAATACCTTGAACCCCATCGTCTCCCCCACCGGCTGCCCACCCATCCCGTAGAAATTATTCACGAAATTCATGATCAATGGCAGCCCGCCCCGATGCGCCTCATCCCACAATTCCTTGAATTGATCCATCGTCGCAAAACACAAGCCCTCCCACACCGGCCCGCATCCCACCGACGCGTCGCCGATGTTGCAGATCACAATTCCCGGCTTCTTGTTGATGTGCTTGTACAATGCCGCCCCCACCGAAATGTCCCCCGACCCGCCCACAATCGCATTGTTCGGCATGATTCCAAACGGCGGGAAAAATGCGTGCATCGACCCGCCCAGCCCCCGGTTGAACCCGTAATCCTTGGCGAATATCTCCGCCAACGCCCCGTAGATCAGGAAATCAATCGCCAGGTTCTGCACTTCCGTATTCCGTGCTTTCAAATCCGGACTTTGAAATTTGAAATCTGAAATCTGAGATTTGAAATCCTTCTCCACCACGCCCAGCGCCTTGCCCCCGAAATAATTCTTCATCACCCCCAGCAGCGCCTCATCCCCCAGCTTCTGAATCGCCGACAACCCCTTGGCCAGAATTTCCCCATGCGACCGGTGCGAACCATAGATATGGTCATCCACGCCCAGCAGGTACATCTCCCCCACCGCCGTCGATTCCTGCCCGATCGACAAATGCGCCGGCCCGCGGTGGTTGTACTCGATGTCGTGATATTTCCCGGTTTTTTTCACCGCGTCCAGCATGTTCTCAAATCCGCGGACGATCATCATGTCCCGCTGGATGCGCACCAGGTCGTCTTTGGTGAAGTTGCCGCTTTTCAACTCGTCGGCAATGGTCCGGTCGTACTGATTGACTGGAATGGGCGTAAAATTCACAAAACACTTGGCGCGAACTTGTTCGGGAACGATCATTAGATTCTTGGGCATGGGAATATCCTCATATGGATGAATTTTGCTGTTAGAAAAATAATAGCCGCCTGAAAATACTCGGATTTCTAGGTCACAGGTAATGCCGGAGTGTG
>CAIPTQ010000016.1 GCA_903868035.1 uncultured Phycisphaerales bacterium | reverse complement strand
TCGATATTCCGGCGCGGAAGTTGGAGTTGCTGGTGGATGAGGCGGAACTTGCGAAGCGCAAGGCGGCGTGGAAACGGCCGGCGGCGAAGATCAACTATGGGTACCTGGCACGGTATGCGAGCCAGGTTACCAGCGCGGATACGGGGGCGGTGCTGAGGACGCCGGAGCTGTGATCTTCGCGCGGGTTGAGAGGGGGACAGTTCGCGACGAGGTAAACGGGGGCGAGGGATTGGCACGCGGCGGGAACGTTTGGCCGGTTTTGCGGCAGGTTCCGATGCACATCACGCACACCAATGCGCGGGTACACGAGTTGATCCGGGCGAATCTGCACCGGGCGCCGATGTATTCGGGGCAGATACAGTCGCGGGGGCCGCGGTATTGCCCTTCGATTGAGGACAAGATGGTGCGGTTCGCGGACAAGGAGCAGCATCAGATTTTCCTGGAGCCGGAGGGTTTGGAGACGAATGAGATTTACTGCAACGGGATTTCGACGAGTCTGCCGGAGGATGTGCAGGTGGAGATGGTGCGGTCGATCAAGGGTTTGGAGCGGGCGCAGATTTTGAAGCTGGGGTATGCGGTGGAGTACGATTTTTCGCCGACGCAGCAGGTGGACGCGACGCTGGAGACGCGGCTGATTGCGGGGCTGTTTTTTGCGGGGCAGATCAATGGCACGAGCGGGTATGAGGAGGCGGCGGGGCAGGGGCTGGTGGCGGGGATCAACGCGGCGCGGCAGGTGCGCGGGGAGGGGCGGTTCGTGCTGCGGCGCGACCAGGCGTATATCGGGGTGATGATTGATGATTTGATCACGAAGGTGCCGACGGAGCCATACCGGATGTTCACGAGCCGGGCGGAGTATCGGCTGAGTTTGCGGGCGGATAATGCGGACCAGCGGCTGACGATGCTGGGGGCGGAGCTGGGGCTGGCGTCGGCGGAGCGGGTGGAGCGGCTGGCGGGGAAGGTGGCGGCGATGGGGCGGGTGGGGGAGATTTTGCGGAAGACGCGGCTGGCGGTGGGGGCGAGCGGGACGACGGCGTATGAGTTTTTGCGGCGGCCGGATGTGACCATTGAAACACTACGATCCGCCTGGGGCAGCGCAGGTGAAGCGGGGGCGATGGGCGGTGAGTATGCGGAACTTTTTGCCAATCCGGCGCTGATCGCGGCGTTGCCGCACGTGGAAATCGAAGCCAAATATGCCGGCTACATCGAGCGCGAGAAGGAATCGGCCCGGCGCATGCATGAGTTGGAGGACAAGGTGATTCCGGCGAGTTTTGATTTTGCGTCGATTGGGGAGTTGCGGAAGGAGGCGCGGCAGGCGTTGGAGAAATTCCGACCGCAGACGGTGGGGCAGGCGAGCCGGCTGGAGGGGATTACGCCGAGCGATTTGACGGTGGTGATGATACACTTACGGGGGAAAAATCACCCCATGAATAATCGGGAGGGCTGATACATGACCGACCGTGACCAACTACTTGATGAAATCCGCGAAATCGCCAAACGTTCCCGAGAGGCGGATCGCGATGCCGCCGTTATCGAATTGCTGCACATCTATCTGAAACATCGCCCTGATGATGGCTTTATGTGGTACACATTTGGAGATTCACTTCGGATCATTGGTCTCAAAGATGAAGCGGAGCGTGCCCTGAACACCGCCTTGGCCCTCTGCCCAGAAAAGCGGGCTTGGATTCTGACACGTCTCGCCAGATTATATGATGATGCTGGGCGCCATGCCGAAGCCGAAGCCGCATATGCGGAAGCTTGCACGGATTCCGAATTTGGAACTTTTGGCTGGCTATGGATCATGCGCGGGGGAAATCTTGCCGCCGCCACACAACTCACGGCCGCGGAAAAGTGCCATCGACACGCCTTGACATTCAATGACGAACATGTGTCCCGCGATGAAGCGTTCCTGAATCTCGGGAACGTTTTGCGTGCGATGGGGCGCTATAACGAAGCTGCCGACGCATACCAGTCAGCGCTGGAGATCACACCTGACTACACTGAATGCCTGGAGGCCCTTGACAGTCTGGAAGACATCGAAGCCGCCATTCAAACAGCCAAGGAGTTGTCCAAATATGGCGATCCAACACCGCCCACTTGAGAAATAACTTCGACGAACAGTAATTCGATTTTGTTCCGGTTTTCAGACCCCTCTTGGCAGTACGATCTTTACATCCGAGTCCTTGAACTTGGCGATGATTTCGAGTTTGCCGCCCAAGGCCGCGATGATTTTGCGCAGCGTGGCGATCTGCATGTCCGGCTGGCGCTCCAAGCGGGAAAGGTTGGAGGGTTTGATTCCGGTTTTCCGGGAAACCTGCGCCTGGGTGACCGACAGCGACTCCCGCAGGTCGCGGAGGAGCATTTCCCGGCGGAGTTCCTCGTAGCGTGCCGCGGCCTGCTTTTTCACGCCGCGCGGCATACGATCCAGCAATTCTTCAAACGGGATGGTTTTCATGGGTTCACCTTGATTTCAAATACTCCGCGAACAGCGCGTCCGAACCAGTCGCTGAATACCGAAGTTATAAGAACCGTGAATATGCCGATCAGGCAATTTCTTGACACTATCTCCAAACAACACTGCGATCCACATTTTTGCCGGGCGTTTCCACGCCGGGCTAGGGGAGGGGCACATCCTTAAACTCAAACGGCACCTTCACCTCCCGCACCGCCGTGGTCACGTCCAGGCGCATCGTCACCGGGGGGGTGGCCGGGACGCTGAGGGCGTTGGCCATGGTGCCGATGAAACCAAGGGGGAGCGTGCGCACGATGACGGTTTTGCCGGTGGCGTCGAGGATGTTCACGGTCACCGGGCCGATGGGGAAGGGCGGGGGATCGGTGTCCTTGCCGGGGGCGACGTGGACGGCGAGGTCGAACTTGATGGTGGCGTTGACGCCGGGGCTGCCATCGGCGACGGAGCATTGGGTGACGCTGATTTGCAGGTTGCCCAGGATGAAGGGCATGTTCAGCGCGTCCTTGGCGGGGTCGAGGGATTTGGATTCGACGGCCGACTGCACCACGATGGGGAACGCGCCGCGCAGGGCGGGGATGGTTTTGCCGACAGCCGCGGCGGCGGGTTCCAGCGTGAAGGGGCGGGTGAAGGCGATGCCCCGGCCCAGGGAGATGGTGGAGGTGTAGGCGCTTTCGGGGGTGGCCGTCCAGCGGGTGCCGGCGTTGTCGGTGATGTTGGCGAACTCCGGGGGCTTGAGCTGGAGGATGCAGATGCGCGGGTCGATGCCCAGGCCCAGGGTGCTGGTGTACCGGGTGTTGACGGCGGCCCCGGCGCGCGGCGTGGGCGGGGCCTTCACGTCCTGGATGAACACGGCCATGCCGCGGACGAGATTTTCGTCACGCCATGCGACGTTGTCGCGATTGATGCGGATGTCGTTGACGCCCACGTTGAACCACAACGGGTGCTGGGCGCTGAGCTGGCGGTGGATTTCCCAGAAGGGCAGGTTGTCGGCCTTGAGGGTGTAGCGTTCGTTGGCGTTGGCCGGGGAAATGGAAGTGGTCATCGCCTGGCCGGTGGCTTTGGCCAAGGCCGCGGCGACATCCGCGAGCGGCGCGTCCCTCACGTCCAGCGAAATTGGGGGCGTGCTGGTGACGCGCAGGTCGTCGAGGAGTTCGACGCGGCCGCGCAGGCGCGTCTGGGCTTCGGGGTCGGTGGTGGCGTCGGCGAGCCTGGCCAGGTCGTCGCGGGCGGAGAGGGGGGTTTGATCGAGTTGCCGCTGGGCGCGGTCGCGGGTGGCGAAATCGTCGCTGGCCAGATCCTTGAGCAGCGCGGCGACGGCTTGCGGGTTTTTGAGGTCGAGGGCGGGCTGGGTCTGGGCTAGCGCGGTAATGCTGACGGCTAGCAGAAACCCCAAGGACAAGCGGGTGGCAAAATGCATGTGAAACCTCATTTCAATTTTGGGTATTGTACACGCAAAGACGGCTCCAACGCCCGGGTTGGGTTTCGCCGGCGGCGTTCTCAGGCCATAATGCCGCAGTCATTAGTTTTTTGTAGGAACCTCGTTCATGTTGAAAACCCGTTTCGCACCTTCCCCCACAGGATTTTTACACGTAGGCGGCGCGCGCACGGCGCTGTACTCGTGGCTTTTCGCCCGCCAGCGTGCCGCCAAGGGGGAGGCGGCCCGGTTTGTGCTGCGCATTGAGGATACGGACCAGGTGCGTTCGACGGCGGAGTCGGCGGCGGGGATTTTGCAGGATATGCTGTGGCTGGGGCTGAACTGGGATGAGGGGCCGGTCCCACCCCCGGTGGGCGGGGGCAAGAATGAATATTTTCAGTCGGAGCGGCTGGAGCTGTACAACCGGCATTTGAAGGAGCTGCTGGAGCAGGGGCGGGCGTATGAGGCGTATGAGTCGCCGGCGCAACTTACGGCGATGCGGCAGGCGGCGGAGAAGGCGAAGGTGCCATTCCGCTATCGCCGCGACATGCCCGGTCGGCAGCCCGCGGCACAGGAGGGCGTGCGGCCGGTGGTGCGGTTTGCGATGCCGTACAAGGATATCACGGTGCATGACCTGATTCTGGGGGATGTGACGGTGGTGGCGGCGGAGCATGATGACATCATCATCCGCAAGGCGGATGGGTTCCCGACGTATCATTTTGCGGTGGTGGTGGACGACCATTACATGGGGATTACGCATGTGCTCCGGGCGCAGGAGCATTTGATGAACACGTTCAAGCATTTGGGGTTGTACGAGGCATTGGGGTGGACGCCGCCGGAGCATGGGCATCTGCCGCTGGTATTTAATATGGATAATACGAAGATGTCCAAGCGCGAGAAGGCGAAGGTGACGCGGGCGGCGATTCAGGCGGCATATCCCGCCAAGGACTACGCGGGACTGGGGGAAAAAGCCGGCGTGAGTGCCAAAGATTTGCAGGATTTCATGGCCAAGAAATCGGATGCCGTGGAACTGGCCGTCAAGCTGGGCGCTGCCGTGGGGGCCAAGCTGCCGGAGATTGACGTGCAGGACTTCCGGCGGTCGGGGTATTTGCCGGAGGCGTTGGTGAACTTTATCGCGCTGGTCGGGTGGAGCCCCGGCGGGGACCGGGAAATCATGACGCGCGAGGAGATGCTGGCGCTGTTTTCGCTGGAGGGGATTCAGAAGACGCCGGGGCGGTTTGACCGCAAGAAGCTGGCGTGGATGAACGGCGAATATATTCGCAAGGCGACGCTGGATCGGCTGGCGGATGCGGTGGAGTCGTTTAATGCGGTCACGGAGACAGCGCTGAAGAAGGCGGATCGGGGCGTGATCAAGGAACTGCTGGCGATGTACCAGGAGCGGATGGTGACGATTGCCGAGATGGCGGAGAATGCGCGGTTCTTTTTTGAAGAGCCGGTACACGACGCCAAGGCAGTCGAGAAGCACGTGAAGAACAACGGTGGCATGGAGTTCCTCCGCACCATCCAGGGCCTACTCACGCCCGTCACAGCGGAGCAGTGGAATAAAACGGGATTAACCGAGCCGATGGAGCGCGTGCTGGCGCTGGGTGAAAAACGCGGTGCCGCGGCCCAGGCCCTGCGCGTGGCGGTTTGCGGGGGCGCGGTTTCGCCACCGCTGTTGGAAACTCTCGTGCTGCTGGGCCGCGAGAAGACCCTGGCCCGCATGCAACGCATTCTGCAGCCCACATAAAGCCGATCAGCCATTGATTCCACGGGCGGCTTGCCGGCGAATCAATAATTGTCTCCGTCAAAGTAGCAGGCACTTTCCAAGTGCCGTCTGCCAAGGGCTCAACGGCACACGGAGTGTGCCTGCCACTTTTGACAGTTATTGATTCGCCGGTCCTAATGCCCCGCATCCATCACCCGCCGGAACTCCTCCACCGGGGCCTCTTTGCCCGTGAACGCCTTGAACTGGGCCGCGGCCTGGCGGATGAACATTTCCTTGCCCTTGACGATTTTCGCCCCCTTGCACAGGGCCAGTTGCAGCAGTTTCGTCAGCTCCGGGTTGTAGACCACGTCGAACACCACCGTGTCGGCAGTCCATGCAGGATCGAAGCTGATCGGGCAGGCGTCCACATCCGGGAACATGCCCACGGGGGTGCAGTTGATGTAAATGTCGCAGGCGGCGCCGGGGAGATTATCCCAAGTGCCGGCGACGACCGGGCTGTCGGAGAAATCGGCGGCGAGGGTGTCGGCAAATTCCTGGGGCCGGTTGTACACCACGACGGTGGCGCCATGGGCGGCCAGCCCGGCCACCACGGCCCGCCCCGCCCCACCCGCGCCCATGACCGCCACGCGCTTGCCCTTCAGGCCTTCGCGCCCGCCCTCCACCACCCCCGCCAGCGCCTCCATGGCCCCTTCATAATCCGAGTTAAACCCCCTCACCACATCCCCATCCCACACGATGGTATTGAGCACCCCAATCCGCCACGAGAGGTCGTCGATCTTCCCGTTGCGGTCGCAGACGTATTTGAACGCCGCCTCCTTGTGCGGAATCGTCACGCTGAGCCCCCGCAAATTCATCCCCGGCACGCCGCGCAGCGCCTCGACCACCGCGGCAAATCCCCCCGACAACCCCGTCCGCACCGCCAGCGGCACGTACACGCCCTCGACGCCGGCCACCGAGTCCAGCCCGGCGTTGTGGATCGCCGGGCTTTTGCTGTGGCCCACGGGCCAGCCGGCCACGCCCATCACCGGCGTATCGCGTTTTTGCTCCTCCCAGCGGTACAGCTCGCGCAATTCGGCCACCGTCACCTGGCCTGGCGCGCTCTCCAAGCCGTGCTCCAGGGAGGCGAAGGTGAACGCGGCCCCGAACTTGCGGGCCAGCAGCCGGGAGATGACGCCCTCGTCGCCCATGGCCAGGGCGACCACCGGGCGGCCGTCCTCAGCACGGAGGCGGGCGGTGAGTTTGAGGGCCTCGATGCCGTCAAAAATGGATTCGGCTTTCCAGGCGATTTTCAGCACATCGGCCTGCTTGACGCGGCGCAGGCGCGCGACGCGCTGTTCGAGGTCCTTGGGCCGGCCCTCGAAGCAGTGGTTCGAGAGGATGATTTTCGTGCCGAACTTTTCCGCGGCTTCGCAGAGGCGGTCGCGGACCATCATGTTTTTTTCCCAGGCGGCCAGTTCGACATCGACGTACTCGACGCCGGCCTCCATGGCGGCCTCCCAGAGCCCGAGGCGGTATTCATCATCCTTTTCACAGTGGCCGCCCTCCCAGGTGGGCCGGACGGTGAGGATCACGGGCAGATGGGCGAATTCGATGGCTTCGAGCATGAGGCGCGGGGTGGCCGAATCGCACCGCAGCTCGATCAACCCGCCGCCGCCCCCCTGCGCTTCCAGCCCCTCCAAGGCGTCCTCGATGTCCTCGATCATTTCTTCCAGGTTCACGCCGTTCTTCACGAATACCGGTACGCCGATTGCCGTCATGTTCATCAACCCAAAATGCCGCCCTGGAGAAATATCCGAGGCTTGGTCCGTAAGCACTGGGGGTATCATCGCACGTTTTGCGGCAGCTTTCCATGGGTGGGGGATGAATAACCGGACCGGTCCGGCGAGGCGCGCAGCGCATCAAACGATGACCTGAATGCCATAGGACGGAAAGCGTTCATCCGAAGAGAGTATGGGCAGGTTGTTCAGTTGTGCCTGGGCGATGATGAGCCGGTCAAAGGGATCATGATGATGTGGGGGCAGTTTGTGGACGTACAGCACATGCGCAAGTGTGATGGGCAGGAGTTCGACGCCAAAGGGTTCCATTTGGGTGGGGAAGATATTTTCGGGGGCGGTGGGAAGGCGCAGTTTGCCCAGGCCGTATTTGATGGTGATTTCCCACACGCTGGCCAGGCTCAGCAGCAGGTCGTTGCCGGAATCATCAATGAAGGAACGTTGCCGGGAAGTGAGCCGATCGGGGTCGCCCAGCATGTGGATGAAGATGTGGGAGTCGATGAGTGCAAGCATGTCAGGAAGTCAATGGATCCTGGGCTGGGGTCCAGAATTCCGCGGGTAATTCGGCGTCGAAATCGGGCGCGATCCAGACCTTGTCTTTCCAGATTCCCAGTGGCCGGCGGGCGGGCTTGGATGCCGCTTTGGCCGGCAGCGTAGTGATGCGGGCCAGTTGCCGGCCTGCTTCTTCGATGATGATTTCATCATTCGGCGCGATGCGGGCGAGGAACTCGCGTGTGCCGGTGGGGAGATTCTGGATGGGTATGATGCGGGTCATGGAAGTATTTTAGGTTGTCGTGGCGGGGGAATCAAATGTGAGGCGGGAACGGCAGTGCCGCACTCGGGGCATTTGTCGCCGGGGTGGTGGGCGCGGAGGTCGTAGCCGCAAGCCGCGCAGCAGCCGCGCCCGATTCTGCGTGAGGCACGGCGGTGCCGGACCCGGCGATAGGCCGACAGCGCCAGGGCGCTGGCCAGCAACAGGATCAGGGGCAGCGGGCCGAAGTTGAACCAGATGTTGCGTTGCGTCGTCAGTGTGCCGCGCTGGGCGCGCCACGCGTTGACGATCCCCCATTGGAGTTCGGTATGGAAGGACACGTCGGGATCGACGCTTTCGGAGTAGTTGAAGATGATGGGCTCGCCCACCTTGTGCTGGAAGAAGGGCCCGCTCAAGCCGAAGTGCGGCGCATAGGCCGGGGCCCACGTGCGTATCGACACGCCGACATGGAGGAGATTGATGGAGACCTTGGCGGACCAGCGGTCGGCGTGGCCGAAGAAGAAGTTGTCGCCGATGGCGAGGTTGGTGGTGCCGAAGGTCGCCATGCGCAGGGCGACGGCGAGGCTCAAAATGAAGACGAGCACGATGGTTAACCGCACAGTTTTGCGCAGGAACTTGAAGCTGGGGCGACTCATGTTGCTGCCTCCTTCGCGGGAACGAGGGTGCCGCACTCGGGGCATTTGTCGCCGGGGTGGTGGGCGCGGAGGTCGTAGGAGCATTGGGGGCAGAGGCCGGGGGCGCGGGGTTTGCGGCGGAGTC
>CAIPTQ010000015.1 GCA_903868035.1 uncultured Phycisphaerales bacterium | reverse complement strand
GTCCTCGAAGAACGCAAGCGCATCCTCCGCGGTCGAGGACTGCCCAAAGCCGTCGATCCTGTCAACCGCGCCCAAGCCAACCGCAACCGCTTCATTGGCGGCCTCGCCTCCGGCCCACCGCCCGGCGCCAAAATGCCCGGACCGCCGCCACGCACCTTAACGTGACCACGGCGGAAGGACGGTGCCGGGGATTCCCCGGCGTAGTGTGAGGCGCTCTCACCCATTACGCGCGCACGAGGGAGCGCCGTCGGACCCCGCACAACACCCAGGCTGCCGCCAGGCTGGAGGTGTCGAGGTGGACCACCCCGCCGTCGGCCCGCAGCCGCCAATTAAAGCTTTTCGTTATTGTGCGAATGTATTCTCGGCCTGTATGCGTCCCACTTCTTGTTGACCATCATCCAGTTGCGCTAGGCGTGGAGGCTATTGTATGCTGCCGATCCGAGCGCAAAAATCAGTACGCAGCCGGTGGTAGTGTGCAAACCACAACCGAAGGCCCAGCCGGTCGATGTGGCCGCTGCAGCTCGACCGGGGGGAGGGTTTTGGGTGCCCGCCCCCGCGCGCGAGTCGAGCGTATGCTCCTTTTCTCTTTCGGACAGTGTTCTAAGAAATGCGAATTAGATGTCCAAGGCAGGTCCAAGAAGGTCCAACCCTTATATAGGGTTGTTGGACTTCTTGGACCAACCTTTGCCGGTGCGGTCCAAGAATGACATATTGGACCGACTTGGACTTATTGGACTTGGGGATTAATTTTGGTCCAATTTCCGTTAATTTTGGACTGGAAGATTTTGCCATTAAGTTCGAGATATTCTCTGATATTATTGAAAGAGGACTTGTTTATGCCGATGGAATCATGGGCGAGTTTGAACCAATTGGAGAAGGGGAGTGATTGTTGGTCCAAGAATTGCAAAACATCTTGGACTCGCTGTTGATTTCTGGTACGTCCGGGGCGTTTTTTCAGGAGGGCTGGGTCCAAGAATTCCTTTCGGACGAAGGAAGGGAACTGCCATTCGACTACAAAGGGTTGTAATTGTGGTAGGTTACGGAGGGTTGCTTCGACTGTGAAGCAATTTGGTTCTTCGTGTGGGGTGAAGGTTAGGATTGAGTCTGGGTCACGGGCGAAGACGCCGGAGCCGGAGATACGGTCGATGGATTCTTTGGCGGAGGCGTTACCTTTGGCGAAGTGGGCGCCGAAGGCTACGGCGGCGCCTGGGTGGGGTGGGGAGGCGGTTTCGACGGTGATCCGTTCAAAGGAGGCCATCATTTGGGCGACGTCGGAGGCGGAATTTTCGTCACCTTGGCCGATGAGTTTGTAAGAGGGGTCGATGATGACTAGGCCATAGCCGAGGGATTTGGCACGCTGGATGATTTTGGGGATGAGGATGGCGTGTGGGGCGGAGTAGCCGCGGAGGTTCCAGAGGTCGAGCGTACCGGGTTCGGGCCAGAGGTTGGCGGCATGGCAGACGGTTTGTAGGCGGTGACGCATCCAGACTTCGGCGATTTCGAAATTGATGATGAGGACTTTGGATTTGGTGGTTTTCAAATTGAGGAACGGGGTGCCGGTGGTAATGGCGACGGCCATGGAGAGGAAGGTCCATGATTTGAAGGTTTTGGAGCCGCCGCCGAGGGAGAGTTTGGATCCCTTGTGGAGGATGCCTTCGATGAGGAGGTCTGGGGTGGGGGATTCTTTTTTTAGTAGATCGCGCAGGTCGATGATATCGGGGAGTCCGTTTCTGGGGTCGCCGAAGACGTCGGCGAGGTCGGATTGGACGGTGAATTTGAGGTCATCGAGGGACAGGCTGGGATCGTCATAGATGCGGGAGACGACCTGGGTGCAGGTCTGGACCATTTTCCGGCGGTGATATTTATCGAGGAGGATGTCGAGGTAGTAGTCGAGATTGGCGGCGGAGGGGGTTGCATCGGGGAGGGTGGAGAGGTAGGCCAGGCCTCCGACTTCCCGGTCGAGATTTTTGTCTTTGAGATGCTGGTAGAGGGAGATGGTGTCGGCGGGCAGGTTTTGGTTGTGGAGATGGACGAGGGTTTGGAAGATGGTTTGGTGGCGCAGGTCGTAGAAGGCGGCGACTTTGAGCCGTTTGATACATTCGGGCAGGCATAGGGTCGGGGCGATGAGGATGCAGCCCAGGGCGGCCTGTTCGGCTTCGGGCGAATGGGGTGGCAGGCGGTCGCTGGTGGCGGTCATGGTTTTTGTCCCTTTCTTGGTCTGGGCAGGAATCCTTTGATTTCGAGAGAGGTTTTGATGCGATGCCGTTTGGCTCGCTCGGCGCCGGTGAGTTTGTGCCACGGCTCGGGCGGGGGCGGCGGGTGGGCGTAGCGGGTTGGGAAAGTCACAGGTTGATCCATGGGAATTGGACTTGGTAGCCGAGTTTGCGATAGACGGAAATGCGGCGCTGGGCGTGCCGTTCCATGGTGGAATGCTGGCGGTCGGAGAAGTCGTAGATGACGCCGTGCTTTTTTCCAGAGAACGCGCGCAGGACGCGCCCGGTGCGCTGCTCGGTTTTTGCGCTGGACCGGCCGCCGGAGACCAGGATCAGGATGTTGGCGATGGGCAGATCCAACCCTTCATCGGCGAGGGAGGTGGCGATGATGCAGCGAATCCGGCCTTCCTTGAACGATTCGAGGGTTTCGCGCCTCGATTTCTTGCCCATTCTGGAGTAGCAAAGACGCGCGCCCGGGATGGAATCGGCCAGCATTTTTCCGTGATCGATTTCGTTGACGAGAATCAGGACGGAATCCTGGGCGTGCTGGCGGGCTAAATTGACGACGGCGAGGTTTCTTGCCTTGTTGCCGACAATGCCGCGTTTGATGCAGACCTGCCAGGTGATGATGGCTTTGAGTTCAAAGGGATCTCCTTTCCAGTAATGCTTGCGCCAAGAGAACGTGTGTTCAATTTCGGCGTCCATCGTTGCCTGAAGGCCGGCGTCGGTGGCGTCGAGCATGATCACCCGGGCTGGGGCGAGCCGCTGGGCGACGTCAATGCGGTCGATGGTGAGAGTCTCCCGGTCGAACATGGCGAGCAGGCGTTCGTTGCGCTCCGGATCGTCGGTGAACGGGGTGGCGGTGAATCCCCAGCGCCAATGCGGACAGGAAAGGACCTGTTTGCCCCACTGGTCGCACCCGGCCCAGTGAACCTCGTCCACAATGAGCAATTCTCGGTCGGCCCAATCGCATTCGGAGGCGGCGCATTCGAGACGCAGATCAATCGCCGAGAGCGCATGAGGAAACTTTTCAAGCGCGGCGGCGGCCTGCTGCTTCTGTTCTATGGTATGTGACATCCAGCCCACTTTGAGCGGCCCCTGGCGCGGCGTGTTGTCCAACACCTCATTGAGTATCTTCATGGAGATGGCGGCGGCGGCCATGATGGTTTTGCCGGAGCCGGCGGGCGAGACCAGGATCCCACGCGGACGGTTCAGCAGCCAGTGCGTTGCCCGGATTTGGAACGGTTCAAGGGTGATGTCAGGCATAAAATCGCTCGGATCCCGCCGCGGGTTCGCGCCGTAGGGAAGCGTGAACTTGGCTGCAACGCGAGTGGACCGCGACGGGATCGGAATGATTTTTATGACGACAAACCAAGTTCACAGCGCCGATTAGAACACCCGATTTAAAACCGAGTCAACATAAATTTGAAAATTCTTGGAACAAATTTCATGCCACCACCCCCCCAGTTAAAAATAATAATTAAATGGGACGGGGTTTAATGTTGACAAAATTGGCGGGTTTTGATTTTATCGGTCAAATCATTGATACCGAAAGAATCGTTATGGGTGAAAACACAAAAATAAGCTG
>CAIPTQ010000014.1 GCA_903868035.1 uncultured Phycisphaerales bacterium | reverse complement strand
GTCGGTGGAGAAGGGCGTGCCGCCGCCGCGTCGGCCGCCGCCGGGGGCTGCGCCCGGCGCGGTGCCGGCGGCGGGTCCGCGGAGCGCGGCGAGGGCGTTGGCGAAGGGATCGCCGCCGCGTCCGCCCGCGGGGGGAACAGGTGCGAATCCACCGGCAGCGCCGCCGCCACCGCCAGCGCCTCCTCCGCGTGGTGTACCGGCCGGGGGCAGGGCGGGGCCGGTCGCCGCTCCAGGTTGGGTTGCCGTTTGCGTGGCGGCACCGCGTGCGCCGCGTGCGCCGCCACTGCCGCCGCCGCCGCCGAGGCCATTGCTCAGGCCCATGGTGCCGCCGCCGCGTCCGCCGGCGACGGGGGCGGGGTTGTTGGCGCCGGCGGCGTCGTACAAGCCGCCGTCGATGAGGCCCGGGCCGGTGATGGTGATATTTTCGAGGTTTTCGCCCCAGATGAGGCTGTTATGCCAGTGGCTGTGGCCGAAGTCCTGGTAGCGGGCGGTGTCGCCGATGTCTTCGGGGGGGTCGTAGCCGTCGCCGCCATGGAGGGCGCGGTTGGCGCCGAGGAGGCGCGCGCCGGAATCGAGATAGAGGGTGATGTTGCTTTTGAGGCGGATGGAATAGGAGAGGTAGGTGCCGGCGGGGAAGCGGACGGTGCCCCCGCCGGCGGCGGCGGCGGTGTCGATGGCCTTGTTGATGGCGGGGCTGTCGATGGTTTTGCCATCGCCGGCGGCGCCGAAAGCGCGGATGTCGTAAATGCCGGCGACGCCTTGGGCGTTGATGACGCGGGCGACGGGCGCGGGCTGGGCGGGCGCGGCCTGGGCGAAGGCCGATGGCGCCGCGGCGGCGACCGCGAGGGCGAGCGCCAGAAGCGAGCAGTGGTGCATGAGCCGAGGGCTTGAGATACGCATGAGATAATTCCTTTGCCTTAAGGGGACGATGCCACCACGAAAAGAAATGGGGTGCGGGGCATTCTACCCGGAAACATACGAGTAGGTGAAATGTGGCGAAGAAGTGCCCGCCGGCTCTCCAGGGCGATTGCATTGAGCCAAGCACGCGGCGAGCAACGGCCTTGGCGCCATCGAAAAGGCGGGTGACAACACGGTCGCTCCCTGACGGTCGCGGCACTGAAAGACAAATGCAATCGTCCGCCGGCGCTCCGCGAAAACGACAAACGGACCAACGACGCTTGGCGGCGCGGGCGGTTTGGCGTACACTCTCCGGACTCCACAGGGCCCGCGTGGGCCATTTGGAGAGAACCCCAACCCTGAGAGATACCCATGGCGGATATTACGGCAAAGATGGTGAATGACCTGCGGGCCCGCACAAACGCGCCCATGATGGAATGCAAGCGGGCGCTGGTGGACGCCGGCGGCGATGCCGAGAAGGCGGCGGAGTTGCTCCGCGAACGCGGCGCGGCGACGGCGGACAAGAAGCTGTCGAACGAGATGAAGGAAGGGCTGGTCAGCGGGAAGATATCCGCCGACGGCAAGCTGGGCGTGCTGGTGCGGATGGGGTGCCAGACGGACTTTGTGGCGCGCAACGACAGCTTCGGGAAACTGCTGAGCGACGTGACCAACCTGGCCTTGGAGAACAGCGTGCAGACGCCGGCGGACGTGGCGGCGCTGAAGTATCCGGACGGCTCGGGGCGGACGCTGGAGACGGTGATCAAGGAACTGGTGGCGACGATCAAGGAAAACATCGGCGTGACGGGGGTGGCGCGGTTTGAGACCACCAACGGCCGGGTGGAGAAATACATCCATCACAACGCCAAGGTTGGCTCGCTGGTGCAGGTGGACGGTTCGAGCGAGGACGCGGTGAAGGTGCTGGCGGGGGAGATCGCGATGCACATCGCGGCGGGCGTGCCGCAGGTGCCGCTGGCGGTGGATCGGACGGGGATTGACGCGGCGATTGTGGAACGCGAGAAGAAGGCGGCGGGGGAAGGGATCGTGGGCAAGCCGCCGCAGATTGTGGAAAAGATCGTGGCGGGCAAGCTGGAGAAATTCTACCAGGATGCGGCATTGGTGGATCAGCCGTTCATCAAGGAAGAGAAGAAGCGGATACGCGAGCTGCTGGCGGAGACGGGCAAGGCGGTGGGGGCGACGGTGACGATCGCGAAGTTCGCGCGGATGAAGGTGGGGGAGATTTGAGTGGTCAGTGGCCAGTTGTCAGTGGCCAGTGAGTGGTCAGCGGCCAGTGGTCAGCGGCCTGAATAAACATCCAAAACCCAGGGATTGAGATTCCTGGGTTTTTTTCTTGCGCATTGATATGGCGATTCACTTGCCACTGGCCACTGACCACTAATACAGCATGGCCACATAGAGTCCGGTGTGGGTGGCGGCGAGGAGGCGCTGGGTGTGGATTTGGGAGGGGAGGGTGAGGCGGGCGCGGCGTTTGGTTTGGAGGGTGGAGAGGAATTCCTCCAGGGCGGCGGGTTCCGGGGCGGTGGCAGTGGCCGTCATGCCGGCGTCGATGGGGCGGAGGTAGTCGATGGAGGATTTCTGGATGAGGAGGCGGTTGGAAATGCGGCGTTCGCCCAGCAGCAGATAGACCAGGCAATAGCCGGCCATGATGCCCAGGGCGGAGATCGAGCCGCCAAAGGCGGTGTCGGCATGGTTCTGGTTGGGGGCCAGGGGGGCGGTGAGGGTGACAGTGCGGCCGTCCCAGGCGGCGACGGCCAGGCCCATGGCGCGCGTGAGGGGAATTTCGTCGTGCAGATAGGCGGTGACGGCGGCGGGCTGAATGGTGGTGGGCATGGGGGTTTCGGGCATCATGTTGCGCAGTCCACCGCCTTGGGCATGGGGGCGCCGGGCCGATGCACGAATGCCGGCACGAGGCAGATGAACTCCAGCGGCCCGGCGGCGGGGTTGCGGAACTGGTGGAGTTCATTGGCGGGGATGAACAGCACATCGCCGGCGTGGAGGGGCCGCTCAATACCGTTGCCAAAGACGACGCCTTCGCCGGCGAGGATGAGGACTTCATGCTCGTAGTCGTGCTGGTGTTTGGGGGTAGTGCCGCCGGGGGCGACGAGGAAGCGGCGCAGGGCGAAGTTGGGGCAGCCGTCATCCGGGCCGCAGAGTAGCTGCATGCGGACGTTGTTTGCGCCGGGCAGGGCGACGTCCTGGGCGGGGACGGTGGTGATGTTTTTGTGAATCATGGGGGGTATTAGAGCATGGGGCGGGTGGAAAGAAAAGTTCAGAAAATGACGGCGTTCACAAACTGCGTGTGCGCTGTTTGAACCGCTTCCGGGTTTCCCTTATCCTTTTTCCGCGACACCCGCAGGCTACCGGACGTTCCGCAGCCCGCAGCAGCTAACCGGCCCCACGGCCCCTGACCCACTCGAGGAATTCCATGAACAAGATGCGCCTGTTTACCCCCGGCCCGACCAGCGTTCCCGAAGATGTGCTTCTGGAGATGGCCCGGCCGGTGTTCCACCACCGCACGCAGCAGTACAAGGATCTCTTCGCCAAGTGCAACGAGATGCTCAAGTACCTGTACCAGACGAAGAATCCGGTGCTGACGATTTCCGGCTCGGGCACGGCCGGGGCGGAGATGGCGATGATCAACACGATTCCGGCGGGCGGGAACGTGCTGTACCTGAGCAACGGCAAGTTTGCCGAGCGGTGGGCGAAAATCGGCGAGCGGAACAAGTGGAACTGCACGGTGCTGAAGGCCGAGTACGGGCAGGCCGTGCCGGTGTCGCAGGTGGCCGAGGAACTGGGCAAGAAGAAGTACGATGCGGTGGTGCTGGTACACTCGGAGACGTCGTCCTGCACGGTGACGGACCTGGCGGGCATCGCGGCGCTGACGCGGAACACCGACACGATTTTGATCTCCGACGGCATCACGGCCATCGGGGCGATCCCGGTGAAGACCGACGAGTGGGGCGTGGATATCGTGATCACGGGTTCGCAGAAGGCGCTGATGCTGCCGCCGGGGCTGGCGTTCATCAGCGTGTCGGAGAAGGCGCAGAAGCGGGCGGCAACGGTGAAGCAGCCGAATTTGTATTTGGATTTGGGCAGCTATCTGAAGAGCTACAACGAGAACGACGTGCCCTGGACGCCGGCGGTGACGCTGGTGCGCGGGTTGTTCGTGTCGCTGTCGATGATCCAGGCGGAGGGGATTGAGAACGTGTGGAAGCGGACGAGCATCTATGCCGGGGCCACGCGGGCGGCGGCCAATGCCTGGGGTCTGGGCGTGTTCTCGAAGAGCCCGGCGGACTCGGTGACGGGGATCAACCTGCCGGCGGGATTTACGGACAAGGAGTTTCGCGGGGCGCTGCGGAAGCAGTTGAACATGAACGTGGCGGCGGGGCAGGGGACGATGGAAGGGAAGATTTTCCGCATCTCGCACATGGGCTACGTGGACCAGGCCGATACGCTGGGCGTGATCCACGGCGTGGAAATCATCCTGCGGCAGCAGGGGTATAAGTTCGACTTCGGCGCGGGCGTGATGGCGGCGCATAAGGAGCTGGCGAAGCTGCAGGAGAAGTGAGCGGGTGGGGGGGCATATCTGGTGTAGAAACGCGATGGCCCCGGCGCTGTGCCGGGGCCATCGGCGTTTATCCGACGCTGAAACGCGCGCTGGCCGACCTGAAGAGCGCGGGAAACTGCGCTGACTGGGGAAAGGGCGTGTAGCGGAATGGGAGCGAATAGGATCAGGTGCATATTAATGGTATCACGAACGTACGATGTGATCCTATTGACGGTTTGATGGTCTATCAGCTTGTGTATGCCGCCCACTTCCGCAGCGCCGTCAGCGCGGAACTGAAATCCTTGGGCATCTCCGCCGTAAACACCACCTCCGCCTGTGAAAGGGGATGCAGCAGCTTCAGGCTCCGGGCGTGGAGGGTGAGGCGGTCCATGAGGGGGCGTTCTTCGGAGAATTTGGCGAGCTTGTAGTTCTTTTTGAATTCGGAGAGCAGGAGGGACGTGCCGCCGTAGTAGGGGTCCACGGCGAGGGGGTAGCCCATGGCCTTGAGGTGGACGCGGATTTGGTGGCGGCGGCCGGTGACGGGGAAGACTTTGAGGAGGGTGACGCCTTGGAAGCGTTCGGCGGCGACCCATTTGGTGCGGCATTTTTTGGGTTCCAGGCCGCGGATCATCATGCGGTTTTTGTTGTGGGGATCGGCGCCGACGGGCAGATCGACGCTGCCGGATTCGTTCAGCGGCGTGCCGCGGACGAGGGCGTAGTATTCCTTCAACACGGTGCGGGCGCGGAATTGCCCGGCGAGGGCTTTTTGGGCTTCGGGCGTGAGCGCGAACAGGATCAGCCCCGAGGTGTCGGCATCGATGCGATGCACCATGAGCGGCTTGGTCCCCGCCGCCCCTCGCAGGGCCGGATCGGCGGTCAGCAGTTCCAGCAGGTTCTCCTTGCGGCCGCGCCCCGGCAGCACGGCCAGGCCCGGACCCTTGTTCACCGCCAGCAGCGCGGCATCCTGAAAAATGATTTCGTAGGCCGCCCGCTTTTTCAATGTAGCACCAACTTCAGCAGCCAATATGCCACCGGCACCGCCAGCAGCGGGGAATCCAACAGGTCCAGCACGCCGCCGAACCCCGGCACCGCGCCGGAATCCTTCACCCCCGCGTCGCGCTTCAGCAGCGACTCGAGCAAATCCCCCACTTGCCCCACCGCCCCCAGCAGGATGCCCGAGACAAATCCTCCCAGGATCGCCATCGTTTGGGTGATGTGCAGCCAGCGCACTTCATCCTCGGGGTTGACGGCCGGCGAAAGTTTCATCCACAGGCCGACGACCGCCCCCACCACGCCCGCCAGCGCCAGGCCGCCGATGAAGCCCTCCACGGTTTTGCCCGGCGAGAGCCAGGCGATCAATTTGTGCTTGCCGATCATCTTGCCCGTGATAAACGCCCCGATATCGGCGGACTTCACGATGGCCACGATGGCCAGGATCATCCAGGCCGAATGCGTCATGCAGATCGGTAGAAAGAAGCCCGGCAGGACGCCCAGGTAGACGATGGCCAGCAGCGTGCCGCCGGCATTGGCCATGGCGCCATCGACGCGGCGGTCGCGTGAATGCTTGACCACGGCGGCCACCAGCGAGAGCGCCAAGACCGTGGAGACGAGGTAGTGGGGCTTGACGGATTTGAACCAGGTGCCGATGCGATACCAGGGCGAGGATTTAATGCGGGCGATGCGTTCCTGGACGGCGGGGCTGGCCGGCCCCGCGGCCTGGAGGGCCTGGGTTTGCTCCGCCAGGCGCTGCTGGATGGTGTCGCCGACCTGTTCGATCCAGGGCCAGAGCATGCACAACAGTGCCGCCGCCACGGTGATGCGGATGGAGATGTACACATTTTCCTTCGCCAGCAGGGCCCGCATTTCCCACAGCGCGACGGGGATCACCAGCACGCTGACCACCGCCACCAGCATCCCCGGCGGGGTGCTCCAATGCGCCATGGGCCAGCCGGCGGCGGCGTACCAGTCGAGGGTGAGCAGCCCGACGAACAGGGCCGCGAAGAGCAGGCCCAGGATGATGCGGTGTTTGAGCATGGCGCAAGTATAACGTGGAACTGGCGCGGGCGTCTCCTGGAGCCACTGAACGCCTTCGCGCCCGGCGGCTCGGCGCGGTAATATGCCGCTTCTTGTGTTTTTTTACGGAGACCCCATGCCCCCAGCCTACGTCCACGGTTACGACCCCCAGGAAAACCTCCGCCTCCAGGATCAGGCCTCGACCCTGGTGGAACTCCTCCACAACGACACCGTCTACCCCAAAGGCGCCCGCGTCCTGGAAGCCGGGTGCGGCATTGGCGCCCAGACCCTCACCCTGGCCGCCAACAGCCCTGCGGCCCTGTTCACCTCCATCGACATCTCGGAGGCCTCCCTGGCGCAGGCCCGGGCCGCGTTGCTCGCGTCGGGCCTGCTGAATGTCAAACTCCGCCAGGCCGACATCTTCGATCTGCCCTTCAAGCCCGCATTCTTCGATCACGTCTTCGTCTGCTTCGTGCTGGAGCATCTCGCCCGGCCCGCCGAGGCGCTCCAGGCCCTCAAGGCCGTGCTCAAACCCGGCGGCACCATCACCGTCATCGAAGGCGACCATGGCTCGGCGTATTTCCACCCCGACAGCGAACCCGCCCACCGCGCCATTCACTGCCAGATCGAGTTGCAGAAGCGTGCCGGCGGCAACGCCCTCATCGGCCGGGCGCTGTTCCCCCTGCTAACGCAAGCCGGTTTTGCCGAGGTGGACGTGGTGCCGCGCATGGTCTATGCCGACGCCACCCGGCCCGATCTGGTCGAAGGCTTCACGAAAAAAACCTTCACCGCGATGATCGCCGGCGTCCGCCAGTCCGCGCTGGACGCGGGCCTGAGCAGCGCCGCCGACTTCGACCAGGGCCTTGCCGACCTCCACCGCACCGCCCAACCCGACGGCGTATTCTGCTACACCTTCTTCAAGGCCCGCGCCGTCAAGCCCGCCCCCTGATGGTAGTAGCAGGCACTTTCCAAGTGCCGTCTGCCAAGGGCGCAACGGCACACGGAGTGTGCCTGCCACTTTTGACAGTTACTTTTGACAGTTATTGATTCGCCGGTCCTGAGCGCGGAAGCCCGGGGCGTGTAATCCCCGGGTGGGGGGGCAAAAAAAGTGCCTCCACATGGGTGCCGTGACGTGGTGAGGTTTCGAACCCTGAATAAACAGGGCGGGCCGCGCGAGGAGGCGTTTTGGGACTTCCACGACTAGGCCGCACGCAAGCCCATAAATGGGGTGTGCAGGGAGGCATGTCCGTCAGTCCGCCTCAAGGGGCCCTTAAGGTGCTCATCGGTCCGAAGCCAATGACCGCGGTAACACGAACACAGCAGAGGCTCGTATATAAATAGCGTGTGGCGGGGACGGATGCAAATGGAATGGGGGGAATTTGTGGTAATTGGTAAATTGGTAATTGGTAATCGGGCGCATGTGCAAATGGCCCCTTGCCCTCACCCTCGCTTATGCTACGGGTTCCGTTATACGGCGGGGGCTTCGGCGGTGGCGTCGATGATCCGCTTGATGATGGCGTCGGTGGAGAGGCCCTCGGCCTGGCCCTCGAAGTTGAGGATGAGGCGGTGGCGGAGGGCGGGGGCGAGGACGTTGCGGACGTCCTCAAAGGAGACGTTGTAGCGGCCGTCGCGCAGGGCGAGGACTTTAGCGGCGAGGATGATGGCCTGGCCGCCGCGGGGCGAGGCGCCGAAGCGGATGTACTTGCGGGCGATTTCCGGGGCGCCGGGCGTGCCTGGGTGCGTCGCCAGCACGAGGCGGCCGATGTAGTCCCTGACGTGGGAGGCGACGGGGACGGCACGGACGAGGCGCTTCATGGTGACGATCTGCTCGGCATTGACGAGGGTATCGGGGACGGGGGTTTGGGTGCCGGTGGTGCGGTCGAGAATGGTGAGGAGGTCGGCGAGGGCGGGGGATTCGACGGAGATTTTGAAGGCGAAGCGGTCGAGCTGGGCTTCGGGGAGGGGGTAGGTGCCTTCCATTTCGATGGGGTTCTGGGTGGCCAGGACGAAGAAGGGGTCGGGCATGCGGTGGGTGGTTTTGGCGACGGAGACGGAGCCTTCGGCCATGGCTTCGAGGAGGGCGGACTGGGTTTTGGGGGTGGCGCGGTTGATTTCATCGGCGAGGATGAGGTTGCCGAAGATGGGGCCGGGCTGGAACTGCCAGGAACGGTTGCCGCGGTCGTCGGTGGAGACGATGGAGGTGCCGACGATATCGGCGGGCATGAGGTCGGGGGTGAACTGGATGCGTGAGAACTGGAGGGAGAGGACCTGGGCGAGGGTGCGGACGAGCAGGGTTTTGCCCAGGCCGGGGACGCCTTCGAGGAGGGCGTTGCCGCCGATCATGAGGCAGAGGATGGTCTGGGCGACGACGTCCCTGGCGCCGACGATGACCTTGCCGGTTTCGGCTTCGATGGCGCGGTAGCGGGCCTGGAAGTCGGCGACTTGGGCTTCGATGGATGTATCGGAAGTCGGCGGAGAAAGCGTATGGGACATGCAAGCTCCTGAGGAGATCGGGTGCAATCGGTTCAGGTCTGCGATTGTATCGCAAGGACGATGGTACGTCCTTTCATCAACTCAAAAAGAAGCCGGAGACCGGCCTTGCGCACCATGAAAAGATTCGTGTCCAGCAGGGTAGAATGAACTCGAACTGGTTTATGTCTGGATGGGTGCCGTTGAATATCGCGCATGAGCTTTAGCGCTCGAGAACGGGTTGCGGCGGTAAGTTTCTTGAATTCAATGGCGGCCGGTTCTGCCAGAACGATTTCAGACATTCTGTAACTCCTTAAGGGGCGCGAATCGGTGCGATTTGCGCCAGTCCAATCCCGCGCGTTCGGCCTGGTTGAGGCATATCCGCTCGTCAAGCGAAAGATGGGCCGGACCGATGGTCATGTCATTGGTCTGTAGGCCCGAGATGTTGAGTTCAAGTTGCAACTCGTGTAGCAGACGGGAGTATTCGCGGGAATCGGAGCCGCCAAGGAAACGGCGCATTTCCTTTAACGCTTTTTGGTGTTTGCCGATTTTCCACAGGCTATGGAACAACCCAAGCGAGGCCATTTCCGATTTGGGAGCAAGCGCTGCGGCCCGCGCGTACCATTCCGCCGCGTTCTTGAAGTCATCATTTTCAAAATACAGTGTGGCTAAAAGCCCCGCACCTGGCGCACGTCTTTTAAGGACGTCTAGGTGGGGGCGGAGCAGGGCGATAGCTTCCGGACGGCGGCCTTTGCCACGCAGCTTCAAGGCGGCGTTCATCCATCGTTTGAGTTGGGACAGTTCATTGTAATTCATCGAAATAATCCTTGGGCTTCGAGAAGTTGCGGTAGGCGTTTTTGAAACGTTGATGGCTTTTACCGGTGCTTTCGATACGCACGCCTTTTTGTAATTTCCGCAGGGCTTTTTGGACTTTCTCGATGCTCTCGAACTGTTCGAGAGCATCCAGCGCCGTCTTGATTCGACCGCGTTTTCCGCGATATCGTCTTTTCGGATCTTCAGGCTCCTGTGACATTATAACCCCAATGTGGCGTATTTCCTGATAGCGTAACCAGCATCAAGCACTGACTCAATTCCCCACCACCCGCTCCCCATAAAACCTCCCCGCATTCTCCGTCGTCTGCCGGGCCAGTTCCTCAAACGCCACCCCCCGCAATTCCGCCACAAACCGTGCCGTATGCGCCACATTCACCGGCTCATTGATCTTCATCTTCCGCACCGGCTCGGGTGACAGATACGGCGCATCGGTCTCCACCAGCAACCGCTCCGCCGGCACCAGCTTGGCCGCCGCCCGCACGTCGCCGGCGTTCTTGTATGTCACGATCCCAGTGATCCCGATGTACGCCCCCAGCTCCAGCCACGCCCCGCATTCCGCCGGCGTGCCCGTGAAACAATGCACCACGAACTTCACCCCCGGGAAATCCTTCATGATGGCCAGCGCGTCGGCATGAGCCTCGCGCACGTGCAAAATCACCGGCACCCCGGCGTCCTTCGCCGCCCCGGCGCCCGGCGCGGCCCCCGCCGCCAGCCGCCGCGCGATCTCAAGCTGGTTGAGAAACACGCCGCGCTGCAACAGCTTCGGGCAAAAATCGTAGTGGTAATCCAGCCCGCACTCCCCCAGGGCCACCACCCGTGGATTGGTCTTGACGGCATTTTCCAAAAACGCCTCGTACCCCTCCTCCGTTTCGCCGGCGTGGTGCGGATGAATGCCCACCGCCGCGAAAACCGCCGCATGCTCCCGCGCCAGCGTCATGGCCTTCTGATGATCCCCCACCTGCGTGCCGATGGTCACCACGCGCGTCACTCCCGCGGCGGCGGCGCGTGCCAGAACCTCGGCCACGTTTTCCACCAGGCCCGGATATGTCAGATGGCAATGGGAGTCGATCAACATGAGGGCAAATTGTAATCCCGAATTTCCCCAGCGCATAGGGGAAGGCTATTGCGTCCACGCCCGTCGCATCGTTTCCTGAAAATCCCGCGCAAACCCCCGCCCATCCATCAGCACCGACGCCTCCATCCGCTGCCGCAGCGTTGCGCGCAATTGCTCCAGCCGCCCCAATTCCTTCCCCAAGCCCACGGCAATATCCACATACGCCTCCGGTGTCGCGCCGATCAACTCCGGCAAGCCCAATGCCGACAAAATCGACACGCCCCCGCGCGACAGTGCCGCCGGCCCGGCCCAGGTGACCAGCGGCACGCCCATGTAGAGGGCGTCGCAGGAAGTGGTGCCGCCGGCGTAGGGGAACGGGTCCAGGGCGAGGTCGATGCGGTGGTGCAGGGCGAGGTATTCGGCGAAGGGGAGGAAGCCGAAGAACTCGCACCGTGCGGGGGCGATGCCCGCGGCGGCGAGGGTGGCGTGGAGGCGGTCGCGGTGGCTGCCAGGGGCGGCATGGAGAAAGAGGCGCGAGTCGGGCAGGGCGTGGAGAATCTTGATCCAGGTGTGCAGGGCCTGGGGGGAGACTTTGGAGAAGTTGTTGAGGCACGCCAGGGTGATGTGGCCGGCGGCCAGGGCGGGGAGCGGGGCGACGGGGGGGGCGGATTCGGGGGCGGCAACGGGGGGCGGATAGCACCAGTAGGAGCGCAAGTGGAGGGATTTTTCGGTGTAGGGAGAGTTTTCTCCGATTGAACCGGCGGGCGAGACGCCCGCGTTACGGGGGTCGAAGGCGGCATCGGTAAGGCGATAGTCCATGGTTTCCATGCCCGTGGAGGTGGGGTAGGCCAGGTACGTGATCTGGATCGGCGCGGGTTTGAGGGCGAAAGTCAGCAGGCGCGAGCCTTCCATGTGCATGGTCAGGTCGAGGAGGATATCCACCCGGTCCAGGCGGATCAGCCCCGCCAACTCCTTGTGCGTCAGGTCCGCGGTGTCGTGCCAGCGGTCAGCACCCGCGCGCAATTGCGTGGTGATCCGATCCGGCCCGGCGGGTACATGGTCGCTGTAACAGAACAACTGGCAGTCGGTGGCATCGTGGGCGGCAAACAGTGGCAGCAGAAACCGCCCAATCGGATGCCCCCGGAAATCCGGCGAAACCAGCCCCACGCGCAGCGGACGATCCGGCGCGCGGTCGTTGGCCAGAGGTTGGATTAACCGCGCCAGCGGCTGGGCATGCCGGGCGTTCCAAAACGCCAGTTCCCCCGCCAGGGCCTGCGGGTCGTAACCCGGATGAAAGTGCAGGGCGTAGATGAGGTTGTTGTGCAACTCCACCGCCGCGGGCCGGCACTCGACGGCCTGGCGGTACGCCGCGATCGCCTCGTCCATCAGCCCCTGCTCCTTGAGGGCGCTGCCCAGGTTGCTCCAGGCCTCGGCATAGTCGGGCTTGTGCCGCAGCGCGGCACGCAAAGCGGCGACGCCCGCATCCATCTGCCCATGATCCTTAAGCGACGTGCCCAGATTATTGTGGGCCTCGGCGAAGTCCGGCTGGAGTTCCAATGCCGCGCGATACGCCGCGATGGCCTCCTCCGCACGCCCCTGCCGCCGGAAGATATTGCCCAGGTTGTTCTGCGCCTCGGGATAGTTGGGCTGCAGCGCCAAGGCCGCCCGATACGGCCCCGCCGCCTCCTCATAACGCCGCTGCTGCTGATACGTGTTGCCCAAATTGAACAGCGCCCCGGCATAGCGCGGGTTCAGCCGCAGCGCCGCCTGATAGCAGGCGATCGCCGGCGCGAACTGCCGCAGTATCGCCAGCGTCCCGCCCAGGTTGTTGAGCGTCAGCGGGTCGTCAGGCTGGAGCCGCAGCGCCTCCTGATACGCCCCGGCGGCCTGCTCGTATTCGCCCGTGGACTGCAGGGCGTTGCCCAGGTTGCTCCAGGCCGGGGGAAAATTCGGATTGATGGCCAGTGCCGCGCGATACGCCTTGATGGCCTGATCGAGTTGCTGGCGGTCCTTCAGCGCGTTCCCCATGTTGTTGTACGCCTCGGGATACCGCGGCTGGAGCTCCAGCGCCACCTGGTACGTGGCGATGGCATGGTCAATCTGTCCGTCGGCCTTGAGGGTGTTGGCCAGATTGTAATGGGCCTCGGCCAGATTGGGCTTGAGCCGCAGCGCCGCCTGAAACGCCTCAATCGCCTGCGCGTGGCGTCCCAGGGCGTGCAGCGCCAGACCCAGGTTGTTGTGGTACTCGGCGATTCGCGGGGCGGCCGCAATCGCCTGCCGGAGCAGTTCGACCGCCAGTTCATGCCGGCCCGTCTGGTGCGCCACGACGCCCAGCAGCCGCAGCGCGTCGGCATGGCGGGGATCGCGCGCAATGATTTTTTGATACAGCCCCTCCGCCTGCGCCAGGCGGCCGGCTTGATGGTGCTCGATGGCCTGGGCCAGGAGGTTCTGCAACTCGGGGCGGGGGGATGCCATGGGTGGATTCTAGCACGACTTGCCGGATTCCGCGGCCTAGCGCGGCTTCCAAATGGTCAGGTTGGGTACGTGTGCGAAATCGTCGTCGTTGGTCACCAGATGGATCAGTTGATGACGCTGCATGAGCGCGACGATCATGGCGTCGTTGGTGAGTAACCTATGGCCCACTGCGATTCGTGCGGCCTGTCGCAGGAGTTGCTCATCCACAGGCAACACGGTCATCGGAACGGCGCTTAAGCGATCCAGGGCCTGTGGGTATTCCTTGAGCGTGGCGATAATCTCGGGGTGCCTTCCAAGGTATCCGACGATGCCGGCACGGTCCCGCTTGGTGATCTGGGCGGCTTCGGAGGTCATGACCTTATGTAGTACGTCGCTCAGAACCGGAATGCTTACGGATACCGTGAGGTGGCCTGCAATCACGCGATCCAATAAGGCCAGACATTGATTGGAAATATCCCCAGTGGGAACCAGCGCGTAATAAAGAATATTGGAATCGACAAAGCAGGTTGCGGCATCTGGAAGATCGAGCGGCAAGGTCACGACTCCTCGAGGTTGAACTCCGGATCCAAAGCAATCGCATGGGAAAGCTCGGGAGCGATCCGGATGTTCAACGGCTGAAAGCTGCGCGGGGCGGGTGTGACGGCGGCCTCGTCAATCGTTTCGACCTTGACTCGCAAGCGCGTGCCGGTAAGCAGGGGCACAGAGAACGGCTCGTCCAGGACAATGGCTTTGCCGTCAAAATGGGCGTTTAGGACTACCATGCCCGCATTATAGAAGAAATCAGTACGCAAACCAATACTGCATTTCCTCGCGTCGCGCTTCCCACTGCCCCTGCGGGCGTTTATCATCCGCCCCATGAACTTGAACCGGTTACTAGCGCGTTGGCCGTGGCTCGTGGCGGTCGTGGCGATTGGGCTGGGCGTGGCGGTGCGCGTGGGGGGCGCGGCCAACCTTGAGCCCAAGCTCTTTCCCTCCGTACACACCACCCTCGCGCCCACCAGCGCCATTCAGGTGCCGCTACGGTTCGCCGCCGATCACACCTCCGTCTGGGTCTTTAACGGCGAACAGCGGATGCTGCTCACCGGCAACGTGACGGTGGCCGTGGGCTACCGCCAGCTCAAGGCCGACAGTGCCGCCGCGTTTCTCATGCCCTCGCGCGAATCCGGCGAGCGCACCTTCGACGTGGCGATTTATCTGGCCGGCAACGTCCAGGTGCGCGAGGGCAACGACGCCAATTCCACCCTCACGATGGGCACGGAACTGCTCGTCACCACGCGCGTGTCGCAGAATATCCAGCTCACCGTCAGCGCCCCCGAATCCAAGTCCGGCGAGGAATCCCCCCTCGTCAAGCGCGGCCTGGAGATTCGCAACGAACTGCTGACCCGGCGCCTGCCGCCGCTGCTCATCCCGCGGATCGTCATCACCACCGCCGAGGAGGCCCTGCAATCCGGCTGGATCGCCCGCAACGCCAACAACCGCATCATCCCCGGCCCCGGCGATGTCCAGGTCGCCGCCTCCCAACCCGCCCCGGAGGCCAAGCCCGCCAAGCCCAAGCCCAACCTCTTCGTCATCGGCGACCCGGGAAAATCCGCCGAGTGGCAGCAGGTCGGCAAGGAAAATATCATCATCGTCCCCGGACCCTATGTGCTGTATGACGGCCAGGACGGCAAGCCCCCCTTGGAATTCCGCGCCCAGCGCATGGTCGCCTTCGGCCCCGTCGAGGAGCCCCCGCCCGCCACCGGCACCGCCCCCGCCGCCGCCCCGGCGAACAAGGCGCCCCCCGTCACCGGGGTCTATCTCGAAGGCGATGTCAGCCTCGACCAGGGCGACAAGATCATGATCCGCGCCGAGCGCGTTTATTTTGACTTCACCACCCGCCGCGCCATCATGCTCGACGCCACGCTGGCCACCGTGGACACCGTCCGGAACGTGCCCATTTACATGCGGGCGGCGGAGATTCGCCAGCTTGCCCGCGGCGAATTCGCCGCCCGGAGCGTCCAGTTCTCCACCAGCGAGTTCTTCACGCCCCACTATCACATCGGGGCCAGCGAAGTTTATCTGCGGGATGTCTCCCCCCAGTTGGCCGCGCCCAATGCCGGCGCCGCGCCGGGTTCCATGTTTGACCTGGGGCTGGGCGGCGGCGGCCTGCAGGAAAAAACCTTTCAGTATGAGGTCAAGGACGCCACCATCAACATCAACGACGTCTCCGTCTTCTACTGGCCGCTGCTCTCCGGCGACACCAGCAAAAACATCATTCCGCTCCGCACCCTGCGCGTCTCGAATTCCCGCACCTACGGCCTGACCCTCCTGACCGACTGGGACATCTTCGGCCTGGCCAATCAAACCCCGCCCGAGGGCTTCCGCGCGGACCTCAACCTCGACCTCTATGGCAAACGCGGCCCGGCCACCGGCGTGCAGGCCGATTGGAAGACGGCGGACGACCAGGGCCTCCTGCGCAGCTATGTCCTCATGGACCAGGGCAACGACCGCCTGGGCCGCAGCCGCGAAAGCGTCGCCCCCACCCAGGAGGGCCGCGGCCGCCTCACCCTCCGCGATCAGCGCGACCTGGGCGACGGCTTCACCCTCCAGCTTGAAGGCTCCTACATCTCCGATCCCAACTTCCTGGCCCAGTTCTTCCCCCGCGAGTTTGACACCGGCAAGGAAAACGAAACCTCCTTCTACCTCAAGAAACAGGGCGACACCGACACGCTCTCCTTCCTCGGCAAGTTCAACCTGATGGACTTCACCGCCACCGCCGACCGCAACGACGACCAGTTCTCCACCGAAAAGCTGCCCGAGGTGAAATACTGGCGCATCGGCGACTCGCTGCTGGACCTGTTCACGTACTATTCCGAGACCAGCGCCTCCAACCTGCACATGGACATCACCAACTACACCCCCTATGAACTGGGCTTGCAGCAGTCGTTCCTGGGTGTGCCCGCCCGAGTTGTGCCGGTGGACAATTCCCCCGCGGCCAAAACCTATCGCGCTTACTATCAATCCCTGGGCTGGACCACCGGCGACGTCCTCCGCGGGGACACCCGCCAGGAAATCGACCTGCCCCTCCAGGTCGGCGACGCCAAGATCACCCCCTACGCCACCGCCCGCTTCACGTACTGGGACACCGCGTTTCCGGAAGGCCCCAGCGGCGCCGGCTCAACCACCCGCATCTGGGGCGGCGGGGGCATCCGCTCCTCCATGCAGTTCTGGAAGGTGTACGACGACGCGCAGTCCACCTTCCTGGACGTCCACCGCCTCCGCCATATCATCGAGCCGCAGTTCAACGTCTTCGTCGGCGGCGCGGACGTCAGCCGCAACGCCCTCCAGCCTTTCGACCGCGATGTCGAGGGCATTTCCGGCGCCTCGGGCACGCAGCTTTCCATCAACCAGAAATGGCAGACCCAACGCGGCGGCGACGGCCATTGGCGCGACGTGGACTGGATCGCCCTGAACGTCTCCTGGAACCAGTTCTGGAACCGCGACCAGAACGGCGCCTTCCAAATGATGCAGCCGACGCGCGGCTACTACTTCCTCTCCCGCCCGGACCTTTCGCTGGCCACCAGTTCCATCGCCGTGGACTGGGTGTGGCGCATCGGCGAGCGCGTCCGTCTCCTGGGCGACGCCAATTATTCGCTGGAGAGCCACAATGTCGAACAGGCCTCCGCGGGCCTGGCCATCGATCAATCGCAGAACCTCTCATACTTCATCGGCAACCGCTACGTGCGCACGCTCAACACCGATGAATGGACCTTCGCCGTGGATTACCACCTCACCCAGAAATACGAGCTGATCGCCGCCGAAAGCTATGACTTCCAGGCGGGGTCCAACCTGCTCTCCTCGGTGACGCTGGTCCGAAGAATGCCCCGGTTCTACACCGCCCTGACCATCACCTACGACGCCAACAACGCCGACACCACCGTCGTCTTCACCGCCTGGCCCGAAGGCATGCCCAGCGCCGGCTTCGGCAACCAGCCCCGATCCGACCGCAGGGGGAATTAATCCATTGAATCATTTAATCATTGAACCATTTAATTAATTCAATGATTCAATGATTCAATGGTTCAATGGTTCAATGATTCAATGATTCAATACTACTTGCTCTCGTCCACCGTCGCCCCGCCCAGCGTTTCGCGCATCGTCGTGTCGGCCTGGATGTTCCGCATCCGGTAGTAGTCCATGATCCCCAGATGCCCGCTGCGGAACGCCTCCGCCATCGCCAGCGGAATCTGCGCCTCGGCTTCGATGACCTTGGCCCGGTTCTGCTGGGCCGTCGCCTTGAACTCCTGTTCCAGCGCCACGGCCAGGGCGCGCCGTTTTTCGGCCTCGGCCTGGAACCGCCGCTTGTCGGATTCCGCCTGGTCGGCCTGCAACTTCGCGCCCACGTTGTCGCCCACATCCACATCGGCAATGTCAATCGAGAGAATTTCAAACGCCGTCCCCGCGTCCAGCCCCTTGTGCAGCACCGTCTTGGAGATCGCGTCCGGGTTTTCCATCACGTGCTTGTACGTGTCCGCCGAGCCGATGGACGTCACGATGCCCTCACCCACGCGGGCCACAATCGTTTCCTCGGTGGCCCCGCCGATGAGCTGCTGGATGTTCGTCCGCACCGTGACGCGGGCTTTTACTTTTAGCTGAATGCCATCCTTGGCCACGCCGTCGATCGTCGCCCGCCCGCTGGCCGCGTTGGGCACGTCGATGACCTTGGGATTCACCGACGTTTGCACGGCATCGAGCACGTCGCGACCGGCCAGGTCGATCGCCGCCGCCTTAGACCAGTCGAGGGGAATCTGGGCGCGATGGGCCGCGATCATGGCGCGCACCACCGAAGGCACCCGCCCGCCGGCCAGGTAGTGTGATTCGAGCATTTCCGTGGTCACTTCCTCCAGCCCCGCCTGCGAGGCCGTGATCTTGTTCTGCACGATCTGCCGCGTATCCACCTTGCGCAGGCGCATGCCGATGAGGTTGAAGAAGCTCACGTTGGCCCGCGCGGAGAACGCCTGCAGCCAGATCGAGAAGAAGCTCCCGATGACCACAAAGGCGATGATCAGGATGATCAGCCCGATCACCAGCAAAACGATCAGGAAGATTTGTGTGGGGCTGGGATTGGTGTCGGCCAGAAGGGATTGGAGCAGGTTCATATGGTTCATAAAAACCCCCTTGTGCAAAGTGATGAACAGGAATGAGGATAGGCGGACGCGGCGCTGCCGTCAATCGGATCGTGCGGGTTGGCGGCGCGCCTGACTTGTTTCGCGCCCCCGGTCCCCGCACAATAGGGCCATGTCCACCACGTCCCCCTGGCCCACCGTCTACCTCGTCGGCGCCGGCCCCGGCGATCCGGGCCTGCTCACTCTTGCCGGCGCCCGCGCCCTCAAGGCGGCGGCGGTGGTGATCTATGACTATCTGGCGAATCCGGAGTTGTTGAAACTCGCGCCGGCGGACGCGGAAATGGTGTATGTGGGCAAGTCCGGCACGCAACACACCAAGACCCAGGCGGAAATCAACGCGATCCTCGTCCAAAAAGCCCGGGAACTCGCCGCACAAATCGAAAATCGAAAATTGAAAATCGAAAATCCCGTAGTCGTCCGGCTCAAGGGCGGCGACCCCTACGTCTTCGGCCGCGGCGGCGAGGAAGCCGAATTCCTCCGCGCCCACAACATCCCCTTCGTCGAAATCCCCGGCGTCACCTCCGGCATCGCCGCCCCCGCCTACGCCGGCATCCCCGTCACCCATCGCGACTTCACCTCCACCATCACCCTGATCACCGGCCACGAACGCGAGGACTCGCCCGCCGGTCCGGTTCCGCCCGCGGGCGTCGCCGAAGAAGGGGGTGAGGGGGTTTCCGGACGGGTGAATTATGAGGCCCTGGCCAAACTCGACGGCACGCTCGTGTTCTACATGGGCGTCAAGTCCCTCCCCCTCATCACCCGGCGCCTGATCGCCGCCGGAGCGGATCCGCACACCCCCGCCGCCGTCATCCGCTGGGGCACGCGGGCCAATCAGCAGACGGTGACGGGCACGCTGGCGACGATTGTGGATGTGGTACACAAGGCGGGCATCAAGGCCCCGGCGATCACGCTGGTGGGCAAGGTGGTGTCGCTGCGGCCGACGCTGAACTGGTTTGAGGAGCGGCCGCTGTTTGGGCGGCGGATACTGGTGACGCGCACGCGGCAGCAGGCCAGCGAGCTTGCCGAGCAGTTGGCGGAACTGGGGGCGCAGGTGCTCGAGGCGCCGACCATTGAGATATGCCCACCCACGGAGGAGGAGTTGCCGGAGATTGACCGGCGTTTGGCGCAACTGCCGGCGTATGACTGGGTGGTGTTCACCAGCGCCAACGGGGTGCGGGTGGCGTGGGAGCGGCTGCGGGAGATGACGTTTGACGCGCGGCATTTTGCGGCGTCGAATGTGGCGGCGATTGGCACGGCGACGGCGGAGGCGCTGCATGAGATTGGGATTTATCCGGATTTGATCCCCGAGAAGTTTGTGGCTGAGGAACTCGCCGCGGCGCTCCAGGCGAGCATCGGGGAAAAGGGGGAGGAGATTCGGCATAAGAGGTTTCTGCTGCTGCGGGCGGACATCGCGCGGCCGGTGTTGCGGGAAGAGTTGCTGAAGATGGGGGCGCTGGTGGAGGATGTGGCGATCTATCGGACGGTGAAGCCGGCAGGGCTGCCGGCGGAGGTGGGCGAGGCGCTGGCGGTGGGTATGGGGGGGGGGGG
>CAIPTQ010000013.1 GCA_903868035.1 uncultured Phycisphaerales bacterium | reverse complement strand
TTGCCGTCGTCGTCCACAAAGAGATTCATGTCCCGGTAAGTGCCCCCCAGGGTTTTCTGGCGGTCCAAGTCTTTGTCTTGATAGCCGATGTCATCCTTGATGGGGCGCATTTGCTCGCGAAAAACGAACGGACCGGCCGGAGTGTCGCTGGTGGCGATGCCGGCGTGGGCGTGGTGGTAATCCCCGCGCTGTTCCAGGTGCATCCACATGACATATTTGCCCGTGCGCGCGTTGAAGATGACTTTGGGCCGTTCGATCGTGGGCGCGGGGGCCGCCTCGTTGGCGAGCGCCACGCCCTCATGTTTCCAATCGTAAAGATTGGTCGAGGAATAGCAGGAGACCCGGGTTCTCTGTCCCGGGGTGCGGTCTTCGCCGTACCAATAATAAATGTTGGTACGCACGAGAATCCCGGCGCTGTGGGCCTGGATGGGCTTGCCCTCGGTGTCGAGCCAGGGTTCGCCGGGGCGGAATTCCGCGGCGGGGCCGGTGAGAGCGTTGAGCAGTAGAGCGATGATACACGATGTGGAGGCGGTCGGGGTTTTCATGGGATTGGTATTTGGTGTGTCAGGAAGTCAGGGTGTACAGCCGCCATCCCTGCGGTTGTGGCGCAGGCTGTCCAGGCAATGGGTGTCAAGTTAAGGCGCAGCGGTCGCCGGCCCCACGGTTGTAGCGCAGACTGCCGAGTCTGCTGTATCGCCGACTGCCCAGTCGGCCGGCCTACCATCTGCCGGACGGTGCCTCGATTTAGATCGTACAGCCTTGAACCGGCGAATCCCCCGCAGGTTAGGCAACCTGCGAAACAGCAGGCTGGGCAGCCTGCGCTACGGCGGAAGGCGTTCCTCCAGCGTTCGGAGCTGGGGTTCAAAAACAACATTGCTTGGCGCCTAAGCCAAATAGCGCACATGGTTTTTATTTGCGGGTAAAACGGTCATAGACCGTGATGACCGGCAAGGCGTTGCCGTCGTCGTCGAAGAAACCCCGGTTGCGCAGGCCGCCGGTGACGGCGGGTTCCCACCAAAAAACGCCGGCGCCCCGGTTGTCGGGGGTGTTCATGACCAGCCGGTTGACCTCGTCGAGGAATTCCCTCTGACCGGCGGGGGATTCCTCAAAGGGCGCCGGTTTGGAGCGGTATTGGGTGGGTCGCCAACAATAGGCGACCTCCACCAGGACAATGTCTTTGTGGTACTCCTTGGCCATGAAATCGAGGTTTTCGCGCAGGTCCAGCAACGTGCCGTGCCACCAGGGATAATACGATTGGCCGATGACATCGAACTCGACCCCGAACGAGATCAACTTGTCGAAGAAATACCGGGTGGTCTTCTTGTCGCCGCCTTTGTCGATATGGATCATGATTCTGGGGCGCGGGCCGTTGGCGCGGCCGGCATCGACGCCATTGATGCCCGCCTTGACCAATTCGGCGAAGTTGGGCCAATTCTCGGGCAATTTGCCATCGGGCCAGAGCATGCCGGGCGAGATTTCGTTGCCGACCTGCACCATGTCGGGCAGGACCCCCGCCTCCCGGAAGGCGGCGATGGTGTCCCGGGTATACTCGAACACGGCCTGGACCAGTTCGGGGTGGGATTTGCCCTGCCACGCCTTGGGCAGGGTCTGTTTCTGGGGGTCCGCCCAGGTGTCCGAGTAATGGTAATTGAGCAAAATCCGCATGCCCAGTTTCCGCGCCTCCTTCGCCATGGCGAGGGTGTACTCGAGATTGTTCGGCAGTT
>CAIPTQ010000012.1 GCA_903868035.1 uncultured Phycisphaerales bacterium | reverse complement strand
GGCCGCGGCGGGGCCGGCCGCGCCCGGGGCCCCGCAACCGCCTCCGGACCCGCCGCCGCGCCGGCCGCGCTGTCTCCCGCCCCGCCCGTGCAAACCGTCTTTACGGCGCCCCGCACGGTCCTGACGCCCACGCCCAACAATCCGCCGGCGCTGGAAATTGTCGGCTGCGGCGGCAACCGCCCGCGCCTGGTGCTGTTCACCAATTGCACCAACTCCGCCATCAAGGACATTCGCCTGCAGAACCAGGCCGTCTGGTGCCTGCATATCCTCTATTGCACCGATTTTCTCGTGGACAACGTGAGCATCCTGGATATCGCCCGCATCCCCTCGTCCGACGGCATCGATATCGACTCCTCGCGGCGCGTCCGCGTCAACAAGACCACCATCTCCTGCAATGACGACTGCATTTCCATCAAGTCCGGCAAGGATGCCGACGGCCGCCGCGTCAACCGCGCCAGCGAGGACATTCTGGTGGTGAATTCCCACATGGCCGCGGGCCAGGGCGGCGTGGCGATGGGTTCGGAGGTCTCGGGCATCGTCCGCAATGTCGAGGTCCGCGACACCGTCGTCGACTCGAACAACTCGGCCCCGATCCGCTTCAAATCCAACATCACGCGCGGCGGCACGGTCGAAAACATCGTCTACCGCAACATCAAGATCGACAAGGTCCGCAGCATTTTCGACTTCAACCTGGAATGGTCCCGCGCCCCCTCCTCCGGCGACCGCATGCCCACTACCGTCCGCAACGTCTACGTCATCAACGTCACCGGCAACGCCACGGGCGGCGGCTCCATTCACGGACTCCCCGACTCTCCGATCACCAACATCCTGTTCCAGGACTGCGTCTTGACGTCCGGCTCGGCGGTGCGGCTCTCGAACACGGCGAACCTGGACACTTCCGGATTGAAGATCACCCTGCCCAACGGCGGGCCGGCGTTCACGTCCACCAATACGCCCGCGAGCGCGCCGGCGCGGCCCACTGCGCCGGCGACGCAGCCGTAAGCGGACGAGCAACCCGGCACGGCCAAATGAACCACGACGGCACGACGATTTCGACACCGAGAACACCGAGGGCGAAGAGGCCGCAGAGACGGCCATGAAGAATTTGAAATTTGAAATTTGAGATTTGAGATTTGAGATTTGAGATTTGAGATTTGAGATTTGAAATTTGAGATTTGAAATTTGAGAAATCTTGCCAGGAAAGCAAGAAGATGCGCGATCGTCATACGAAGAACACGAAAAATTCATATCCGGGTTGTTCACAAATTGCGTGTCTTTCGTTAGGAAAAATCGTCAAATGCAAGCGCCCTGCCGTTCTCCTCATTCACGCACAATAATTGCTTTGCACCTTCCGCTCCGGGCGGTACTATTCCGGCGGCAGTGTTCTTTTTTATTCCAGGAGATTTACCATGTCCATTCCCGCTCCGACTCCCCTTGGCTTGCAGGCCAGTTTTGGTTTTGGCGATCGCACCGGCCTGGCGACGCCCGGGCATGTGGCGGCGCTCAAGCTGGCCGGCAAGTCGGTCCAGCCGATCTTTGCCCAGCAGTCGATCCGCGAGATGACGCGCACCCAGCGCACGCCGCCGCAGGTGATGGCCGACGCCATTCGCGGCATGGAGCAAGGCGGATATGTCGGGCAGCACGGGGCGGATGCCGACCATTTGAAGGTGCCGGAGGATGTGGACCGGACGGCGGCGGCGGGATTCACGTTCTTCACGATCGATCCGTCGGACGATGTCGATCCGCGCACGGATGACTATACGTTTTCCGAATTGCAGGAGCGGTTTGCGGCGGTCAAGGGCGAAGTGGATTGGGTGGAAAAATACCGGGGCCGGCGCGTCACGCTGGGCACGGGCACGATCATCGACCTCAGCGAGCAGGCGGTGATGCGGGCGGCGGTGAAGTACGGCCGGGCGATCAACCGGGCGGTGCGGATGTCGCAGCATATCGACGGCGTACACAAGAAACTGGGGCGGGAGTATGAGATCGAGTTGTCGGTGGATGAGACGCCCCAGCCGACGACGCTGGCGGAGCATTGGATCATTGCCGAGCAATGTTTGACGCGGGGGATGAAGCTGGTGAGCCTGGCGCCGCGGTACATCGGGGATTTCGAGAAGGGCGTGGACTACAAGGGCGACCTGCCGGCGTTTGAAAAATCGCTGGCCGACCACGTGGCGGTGATGGAGCAGCTTGGACCGTATAAGCTGTCCCTGCACTCGGGGTCCGACAAGCTGTCGATTTACACCTCGTTCGCCCGGATCACCAAGGGCAAGTGGCATGTCAAAACGGCGGGCACAAGCTATCTGGAAATGCTGCGCGTGGTCGCCCGGCATGATGAAAAGCTCTTCCGCGACCTGATCGATTTCGCCCGCACGCGGTACGACATTGACAAGGCGACCTACCATGTTTCGGCCACCGTGGGGACGGTGCCCGCGCCCAAGGATGTCAAGGACGGCCGCACCCTCGAACGGCTGTACCTGGAACTGTGGGAGGACGTGAAAGCCGGCAAAGGCTTTACCCAGCCGGGGCGGCAGATTCTCCACTGCACATTCGGCAGCACGCTGACGAACCCGGGTTTTGCGGCGGCGATCCGGAAGGTGCTGGAGACTAATGCCGGGACGTATGCGATGGTGCTCACGGAGCATTTCGCCAAGCATCTGGAGGCGTTGAATCGCGGGATGTAAAAGGGCGATTGGCGTGTTAATTTATATGTGCTACGGGATTACGCCCGCACCGGTCTGACGGCGCGGGCGTTTTTTTTATTCGGTCGCCAGTTCGCGTATGAACTTGAACATTTGAAAAACGCAAATTTATCGGTTTGTCGCGGTGGGCGGTGTGTCGCGATGGCGAAACTGGAGGATTTGCATGGGTATTGCCATTCTTTTATTTGCTCTTTTGAAATACGGGAGTAGTCTGTGATTGTCCCTTATGTCTTCCTCATGTTTGATGGGGTGATGCAGGGGGCATGCCGCTGGCGTGCGTGCCAGCCACAAGGAGCATTATGCGCCGCCATTCCGTTGTGATCGCATCCTCCATCGTGCTGGCCTTGGCCGGCACATGTGCCTGGGCTGACGGCGTGGCTTCCTGGGGCGACAACACGTATGGGCAACTGGGCGACGGGAATACGGGGTATCTCAATGATCTGGCGTCACCGTTTGTCATGCCGAGTTTATTCAGCGGCGTGACCGTGGTTGCCGCCGGGGCCGGCCACGGTTTGGTGGTGCAAAACGGCGCGGTGTATGGCTGGGGCAACAACGCGGAGGGCGCGCTGGGCGACGGCACCTACACGAATCAAACTTCCCCCGTGCTGACCACGCTCTCCCTGCTTTCCAGCGGCGTCTCCACCGTCGCGGCGGGGGCGTACCACAGTCTGGCGGTGAAAGGGGGCGCGGTGTATGCCTGGGGATACAACTACTACGGCCAGGTCGGGAACAACAGCCTCGACAATCAAACGTCGCCCGTGCAAATTGCGGTTTCCACTCTGATGACGGTGTCGGCTGTCGCGGCCGGGACCGACCACAGCCTGGCGATCAACAGCGGCAAGGCCTATGCCTGGGGACGCAACGACAACGGGCAAATTGGCGACGCCTCCACGACGGATCGCCTGACGCCGGTGCCAATCGCCGCTTCCACCCTGACCAATGTGGCCGCGGTCGCGGCGGGCGGCAACCACAGCCTGGCCCTGCACAACCAACAGGTGTATGCCTGGGGCGACAACGCCTACGGCGAAATCGGCGATGGCACGACGACGCAACGCACCGCTCCGGCCACGGTTTCGGGCCTGACCAGCGCCACCGCCATCGCGGCGGGGAATTACTTCAGCCTGGCGGTGCAATGCGGCGCGGTCTGGGCGTGGGGCGACAACACCTACGGGCAACTGGGCTTTGACCCCCTGAGCGTGGCCGGCAGTTCGTTGCCGGTGCTGGCGCTGGCCCGTAGCGACATCGTGCAGGTTGCCGCGGGCAGCGAATCCAGCTACGCCCTGGCCTCCGACGGCACGCTTTGGGTCTGGGGTGACAACTCCGCGGGAGAACTGGGTCTGGGGTACTTCTCCGATACGTTTGCGCCGGTCTGGACGCCCACGCCGCTGGCGGCGCCCGCGGGCTACAGATTTACCTCCATCACCAGTGATGCGGCGGGCTTGTTCGTGCTGGCCACGGTGGCCCCTGTCCCGGAACCCACGTCGCTGGCGCTGCTGGCCCTGGGCGCGGCGGGCTTGCTTTGCCGCCGCCGGAAATAACTTTCCGCGGATGGGGCGTGCGGAGTTCATGCGTCATCGTGACATGGGGAAAGGGAAACGGCCCGCGACGTGGATACGGCGCGGGTCGTATGTGCTGGCGGTGGATTGTGGCTCAGGTGGGCAGGCCTTCGGCAGGTGCTGGTGCCACTGGTGCGGGTGCGGGCGCTGACACGGGTGCCGCGGGTTGGGCCATGGGGGCTGGCGCCGGAGCGGGAGCCGGTGCCGGCACAGCGACTGGGGCGGCGACCGGGGCGATCGGGGCGGGCGCGGGCTTCAGGGCGGCCACTTTCTTGATCACTTTCTGGATCACTTTCTTGGCGGCTTTCTTGACCAATTTTTTCGCGGGTTTCTTCACGAGTTTTTTGGCGGCCTTTTTCGGCGCGCTCTTCTTGCCGCTCTTCTTGACCACTTTTTTCGCCTTGCTCTTTTTCTTGGCCATGGAATAAACCCCGTACAGAAGGAATCAGGAAATGAAGGAAGACCGCGCGGCCTTCCTCGTGCTCGCTTCTGAAATTGTTGCCACGACATGGGAAGTATGGCGCGAAACGAAGCCGACAGCAAGGGGTGAGCGGGGGGAAAGGGTTCGAGGGCATCGGGAATGAGGGTTTAGGGTATCGGGTTTTGGGTATGGGGCGAGAGCCTGGCGGCAGGCAGCGTCTACGTAAAAGTGATAATTGGTGTGTAAGTGATGTATAGACAAGTAGTTGGATGTGCGTGCGCGGATGCAGGAATGGCCATTTGATCCCCGTTGGCTTCAAAAGCTACAATACGGAATTCGTTCGGGTCCAGAAAGTCGCATCCTAGAGAGGCTCTGTGTACGCACAGACCACGGCCATGAATAAATTCATCCGCATCACCGGCGCCCGCGAGCACAACCTCAAAAATGTCTCCCTCGAAATTCCGCGCGAGCAACTTGTCGTCTTCACGGGGTTGTCGGGGTCCGGCAAGTCGTCGCTGGCGTTTGACACGATCTTTGCCGAGGGGCAGCGGAAGTTCATGGAGTCGCTGTCCACGTACGCCCGGCAGTTCCTGGACCAAATCCAAAAACCGGACTGCGAGGAGATCGAGGGGCTGCCGCCGACGATCGCCATCGAGCAGCGGCAGGGGTCCAGCAATCCGCGCTCGACGGTGGCGACGACGACGGAGATTTACGACTACCTGCGGGTGCTGTTCGCGCGGGCGGGAGCGCCGCATTGCTGGGTGTGCGGCAAACCGATTGCGGCGCAGTCGCCCTCGCAAATCATCGACGCCATTTTGCGCCGGCCCGAGGGGAGCAAGGTGATGATACTCGCCCCGCTGGTGCGCGGGCAAAAGGGGACGCATAAGGAAGTGCTGGAGGCGATGAACCGGCAGGGGTTCGTGCGGTGCCGGATCGACGGCACGCTGCATGAGATCAAGGTGGCGCCGGCGCTGGACAAGAACTTCAAGCACACGGTGGAGGCGGTGGTGGACCGGTTGATCCTCAAGCCGGAGATTCGCACGCGGCTGGCGGATTCGGTGGAACTGGCGCTCAAACTGGCCGATGGGCTGGTGACGCTGGTGGCCGAGGAGACGGCGGGGGCAGGGGGCGGCGGGGGCGGTGGGGGGGGTAAGTGGATCGATCAGCCGTTCTCGGCACGGTACGCGTGCCCCGATCATCCCGAGTCGTCGCTGGAAGAGCTTAGCCCAAGGCTGTTTTCGTTCAATTCGCCGTGGGGGGCGTGCGCGGCGTGCTCGGGGCTGGGGATCATTTTGGAGTTTGATGAGGAACTGGTGATTCCGGATCATGCCGCGACGGTTTTGGAGTGCGTGCAGCCGTTCCGCCGGCATGGGCATGCGATGAACATCTGGTACAAGCGGCTGATGCGGCATTTCTGCCGGGACTTCGAAATTGATGAAACCACGCCCTTTGAGGATTTGCCGGATAAGGTGCGGAAGATTTTGCTGCAAGGGACCACGCCCAAGGATGAGCAGGCGTATGGGGCGGATTTTGAAGGTGTGATTCCGCTGTTGCAGCGGCGCTGGGAGAACACGGATTCGCAGTTCGTCAAGGAGCGGTTGACGCAGTATCTGTCGGAGCAGCCGTGCGAGAAATGTCAGGGCAAGCGGCTCAAACCCCAGGCGCTGGCGGTGAAGGTGGCGGGGAAGAACATCAATGATGTGACGGCGATGACGATCTCCCGCGCGCTGGATTTTTTCACCGCACTCAAGCTGGACACTGAGCAAACGCAGATTGCCGCCCCCGTGCTCAAGGAGGTGCGGGCGCGGCTGGGGTTTATGAATGATGTGGGGCTGGGGTATGTGACGCTGGACCGGCACACGGGGTCGCTGTCGGGCGGGGAGTTTCAGCGAATCCGGCTGGCGACGCAGGTGGGCAGCGGATTGGTCGGCGTCGCCTACGTTTTGGATGAGCCGACGATCGGGCTGCACCAGCGCGACAATGACCGGCTCATCAAGACGCTCCGGCACCTGTGCGACATCGGCAACACGGTGCTGGTGGTGGAGCATGATGAGGACACGATCCGCGCGGCGGATTGGATCGTGGATGTGGGGCCGGGGGCGGGTTCGCACGGAGGGCGCATCATTGCCGAGGGACCGCTGCAGACGCTGTTGCAGTCGCGGGAGTCGATCACGGCGAAGTACCTGACCGGGGAGTACGAGATTGTGCTGCCCAAGGAGCGCCGCAAGGTGGATGTGAAGGATTGCCTGGAAGTGATTGGGGCTAAGGAGAACAACCTCAAAAGCATCAACGTGAAAGTGCCGCTGGGGGGTTTTATCTGCGTCACGGGGGTTTCGGGCAGCGGCAAGTCCACGCTGGTGAACGAAATCATACTCAAGGCGCTGAAGCGCAAACTATACAACTCCAAGGACAAGCCTGGGGCTCATACCAAGCTGAACGGCGCGCAATTCATCGACAAGGTGATCGAGATCGACCAGTCCCCGATTGGGCGCACGCCGCGGTCGAATCCGGCGACGTATACGGGGGTGTTCGACCATATTCGGACGCTATACGCCAAGACGCGCGAGGCGAAGATGCGGGGATACCAGAGCGGGCGGTTCTCGTTTAACGTAAAGGGCGGCCGCTGCGAGGCGTGCCAGGGGCAGGGGACCAAGCGGATCGAGATGCATTTTTTGCCGGATGTGTTTGTTACCTGCGAGGCGTGCAAAGGATCGCGGTTTAACCGCGAGACGCTGGAGATCAAGTATCGGGGGAAGTCCATTGCCGACGTGCTTTCCATGCGCATTGAGGAGGCGTTGTCGTTTTTCGACTCGTTCTCCTCGATCAAGCAGCTTTTGCAGGCCATGAATGATGTGGGACTTTCTTATGTGGAACTGGGACAGTCTTCGACGACGCTCTCGGGCGGCGAGGCGCAGCGGGTGAAATTGGCAACGGAACTGGGGAAGCCGGCGACGGGGCATACGCTGTATCTGCTGGACGAGCCGACGACGGGGCTGCATTTTGCGGACATCCACAACCTCTTAAACGTCCTCAACCGCTTAGTCGATCAAGGCAACACTGTGCTGGTCATCGAACACAACCTCGACGTCATCAAATGCGCCGACTGGATCATCGACCTGGGACCGGAAGGCGGCGAAGGCGGCGGCACGGTGGTGGAGCAGGGACCGCCGGAGAAGCTGATTCAAAATTCGAAGAGTTTTACAGCGCACTATCTCAAACCGAAATTGACTCCCCTTCCCCACGCCGCCGGGTGATGTATTTGCGAAAATGCAGGGCGGCACTTGCATCGTTGCATAATGTTATATATTATACAAAGGCCGATCGCGAAAGGATGGTACGGTGGAAAAGAAACTCAAGGTCGGGGTCCATCGCGGCGCAGGGGTTCCGCCGGGTTATCAATGGACAGTCGTCCTGCTCGATCAGGCGGTTCGCGAAGCGCGGGCCTTTCTCACCGAGGATCAATATGGACATTTATCCGATCAGGTCAGGTTTCTCGCCGAACAAGCCGATCCCACCCATCCTGTCGGCCTGTCGGTGGACGCCGTCGAGGATTTCTTTGAACTGCGGGAGAAAGGCGGACCCCTTGGCAAATTGAATGTGCGGCTATTTTTCTGCCTCGACAAACGGCGCCAACGCATCGTGATCCTTGGCGGCATCAAAAAGGAAAATGAGGGTCCAACTCCGGTGGGTACGAAAATCACCATGAAACGCCGGCGGCGATTGTATGAAGCGCTTGCGTGAGGTTGATCCAGGAGGCGGTATTTGCAGGAAAATGATGGATCTGAACAAGGAGCATCTATGCAGACGATGGAACTGAAAAATGTGGAAAACGGAGCGGGGGGCATTGGTGCCGGAGCGCTGGTCATGGCGGTGGGTATCATCGTGGATCAGATCAGCCGGCTCCCCGAAAAGGATCGCCAGGATTTTTACGCACTGCTGCAGGAACTCCGGCATGCCCAAACGCAGGAGGAAATCCAAGCCCTACGCCTCGCCATGGTGGAGATACTCGAACAGGAACCCCTGCGCCTCGCCACGATGGACCTGGGCGCTCCTCCCCCGCGCAGCGTGAAGCTGAATCGCTGGGTGGCCTTCGTCAGCGGCAAAATCCGCACGCTGCGCCAACACAAGCATATGACGCAACAGCAACTGGCCCGTAAAACTGGCCTCCCCCAAAGCCACATCAGCCGCCTGGAAGCCGGTCAGCACAGCCCCTCCCGCACCACCCTCGAAAAACTCGCCGCCGCGCTCAAGGTGCCGCTGGGAGACCTTGATCCGTCGGCAAACTGAACACGCGTTCAAGCATCGGAGTATCGGAGACACGTCTGTCGGAGACACGTCCTCGAAACTCCCCTCGACGTTGGTTATACTCCCTTGGAGAGGTGATGTATGGTCCGACAATCCTTTGAAGACACTTGGGAAGAACTCACCCGGCACGCCGCCGAACTGGCCGGCCATCGTGTGCGCCTGACTGTGCTGGAAGACGCAGCCAAGGGGGAGTCTGCTGCCCACCCCGAAAAGACTCTCGCCCAGGCGTTGGAAGGGTACGTCGGCAAATTTGCCTCGGGAACTCCTCACAACGATGCGGCGAATGTGGAGAATATCTGGGGCGACTACGTGGTTGAGAAGCACCGTAAACGCCAGGAGCGCCGCACGTGATTGTTCCCTGACAACCGCGATTCGGATGCTCATCCTTTCAATATCCCCTCCATCCGCTCCAACTCCTCCGCCGAAAACTTCACCCCGCCCCCAACCTTCACCGCCTCCACATTCTCCTTGATCTGCTCGGGCCGGCTCGCCCCGATTAGCGCGCTGGTCACCGCCGGCGTCCGCAGCACCCACGCCAGGGCCATTTGGGCCAGCGTCTGGCCGCGGGCCTTGGCGAGGTCGTTGAGCCGGCGAATACGGTTCAGCCGGTCCTCCGTCAGGTGTTCGGGTTTGAGGAAACCCACGCCGCTGGCGGCACGGGAATCGGCGGGAATGCCTTTGAGATACTTGTCGGTGAGCTGGCCCTGGGCCAGCGGCGAGAAGCAGATGACGCCCATGCCCAGCGGCTCGGTCACGGCCAGCAGATCGCCCTCCACCCAGCGGTCCAGCATGCTGTAGCGGGCCTGATGGAGGATGGGGCGGGCGAAGCTCATCTTTTCGCACAGTGCCACGGCTTCGGCGGTGCGGGGGCCGCGGTAGTTGGAGATGGCGGCGTAGAGGGCCTTGCCGGACTTCACGGCCTGGTCCAGCGCCCCCATGGTTTCCTCCAGCGGGGTGCCGGGGTCGGGGCGATGGTGGTAAAAGATATCAACATAGTCCAATTTCATCCGCTTCAGCGAGGCGTCCAAACTCGCCAGCAGGTACTTCCGCGAGCCCCAGTCCCCATATGGCCCGGGCCACATGACGTACCCCGCCTTGGTCGAGATGATCAGCTCATCGCGATAGGCGGCGAAATCATCGCGTAGAATCCGCCCCACCCGTTCCTCGGCACTGCCGGGCGGTGGGCCGTAGTTGTTGGCCAGGTCGAAGTGGGTGATGCCGTGGTCGAAGGCGGCGAACATGATGCGGCGGCAGTTTTCATGGAAATCCGGCTCGGAAAGCGTGCCGCCCAGCGCGCTGGCGGGCGTGCCGAAATTATGCCAGAAGCCCAGGGTGATGGCCGGGAGCATCAGGCCGGATTTGCCACAGCGGCGGAACCAGTTTTGGGTGTCGTAGCGATTGGCGGCGGGCGTATACATGGGACGTATGTTAGTCGCCACGGCGGGGAGGCACAAACGGGGGGGTGGGCAGCGAGAAAAGGCGATATTTTCCCGCACGGTTACTCCCATAAAAACTGAACGGCACGATAATATCGCCCCGCCCGCCTAAAGGCGGTACTACAAACCGCCTTATTGCGAATATCCCGCCAAAACCCATCCACACCACGGCTGCATGCGTATTCCATAGCGAAACCTCGTAAGGCAGGTGCCCGTGATCCTTCTCGATGAACCTCCCGTCTCCGAACATGCCGCGTGTGTGGTTGAAACCACGGCGGTTCGGCACGATCATGGGGTGCGGAGATTTTTCCGCCCGAGGAGCAAGCCTGTCTTGAAACAACCGAATCCCGAATCTGTCGCGCTGCGCAAGGCGCTCCAGCGCATGGCCGAGGGCGACCATCCGGCGCTGGCCGCCTGTTACGACCTCATGGGGTCGGTGGTGTTTTCGCTGGCGGTGCGCATGCTGCGCGACCGGGCGGCGGCGGAGGATGTGTCGCAGGACATCTTCGTGCAGGTCTGGCGGCAGGCGGGCAACTACGATGTCGCGCGCGGCAGCCCGGAGGCGTGGATCATGATGATCGCACGCACGCGGATTCTGGACCGGCTGCGCTCGCGCAAGGCGGGCGTGGTGCTCAAGCCGGTGGGCGAGAACCTGCCGGACGCGCCGGCGGCGGAAGATTGGCCGGACGATCTGGCGATCACGCGGGAAGACGCGGTCAACGTGCGGCAGGCGCTGGCGGAGTTGCCGGCGGAGCAGAAGCAGGCGGTGGAGATGGCCTTTTTTGACGGGCTGACGCACATGGAGATATCGGAAAAAGTGAGCGTGCCGCTGGGGACGATCAAGACGCGCATCCGGCTGGGGCTGATGAAGATACGCGACCAACTGCGGCTGGTGATGGGCGAGGGCGAGGATAACAACGGTTCCGCACCTTTTGAGGAGCGTGTGTAATGGATATGAAGAATGAACAACTGCTCGACAACGCGATCAGCGAAACGCTGGGGATGAATACGGCCGGGGAATCGGCGGCGTATGAGCGCGCGCTGGCCGGCGATGCCGGGGCGCGGGCGACGGATCGGCAATTGCGCGAGACCACGGCGTACCTGGCGGCGGCGAGCCCGCACATGGCGCCGCCGGCGGATCTGCGCGGGCGCATTTTGCTGGCGACGGCAGCCAAGACGTACAAGTTGGAAGACTACCGCAAGGCCAGTGGCGAGGATAACCGGTTTTACAAATGGGGCTTCTATGCGGCGGCGGCGTTTTTGATTCTGGGGGCGATGTACAACATGGATGTGCGCGGGAAGCTGGACACGGCCAACGCTCAATATTCGGCGCTGCAGCAAAAGACGCAGGAACTGGCGCTGACGAGCCGGCAGCATGATGAAGCGCTTTCCGCCTTCCTCGATCCGCGCAGCAAGCAGATCACCTGGCAGGACCAGGATGGCAAGCCCTTCGGCCGGGCGGTGGTGAATCTCAGCACCCACCGGGCGTTGATCGTGCTGCCGCAGGAAATCGTTCCTCCGGGCGCCCAGCCCCAGTTCTCCATGAAGGGTCCCGATGGCAAGGATGTTGCCTTCAACACCACGCTGATCATGGCCCCGGCCGTGCAGCTCGGACTTGTCATCCCGGCCAAAGCTCCGGATTTTGCCAAGAACTACGACGTGCAGAAACTCACGCCCGACGACGGCAGCAGAATCGACGTGGCGGGTTTCGACCGCTGATCCATCACAGTTCTCTCCTTTCCCCACGAAAGCCCCGCCCCTCCCTGGTGCGGGGCTTTTTTGATGCGCGGGCATTCCGTCCCGTGAATAATACGCTAAAACCATCGTGTTTATTGGGTAAAATGAGTATTGGGGGCGCAAAAAAGTCGACCAAAGTTGACAAAAGTCGACACTAAGTTGACATAAGTTGACATAAAGTGGACGGAAGTTGACGGATTTTGACACAAGATGACGTAATCAGATGGGGTGTGGCTGGGCGGACAAAATCGCGAACGCGGGAAAGATGCGATCAGCAACGTTCTCGGCGGTTGCCGAGAAAAACGCAATTGCCAATAGTTCCCATCGTGATAATCTCTTCACTCCATCAACCACAGGGCCAGATCACCCGATATTTCCAGGAGCAGCATTTTCAGCAGGTGAGCCATGCCGAACATTGGGCAAGAAATCTTCACCGTGGATTACGTCTCAGGCATCTGCGTGGTCACCATCGGCATCCGCGAATTGGATTCGGGCGCATCGGAGGAGCTTTCGTCAAAACTGCTGGCGCTCCTGAATGAGGGAAAATCCACGAAGTTCCTGCTGGATTTTGAGGCGGTGCGGTACATGGAGTCGTCCTGCTTCGGGGCGCTGGTGACGTTCGTCAAATGGCTGTCGCGCTTCGACGGCAAGATCGCGCTGGCGAACGTGTCGGAGAACGTGCGGTTCCTGTTTGCGGTGACGAAGTTGGACCAGGTGTTTCCGCTGCATCGGGACGTGCCCAGCGCTCTGCTGGCGCTGGGGGCGCAAATCTAGCGCCCCTGCGGTTATGCGGCCATGCGGTTGGCGAACTTCGCAATGGCCGGGCGTTCGGGTAAAGTGGAGATGTAAGGCATGGACAACGGGTCCATGGGTCACCGCTCTACCGGACCAGGAATGAAAGTCGCACTGCTGATTCAGAACACGGACCGGCGCAAGGGGGGCACCGAAGGCTACACGCTGGACTTGGCGCGGGCGCTGGCGGTGCGCGGGCATCAGGTGACGGTGATTGCCGAGGAGGGGCCGGAGGCGGTGGCGCAAGGCGCGCCGGATTCGGGATTCACGTGCATGTACGTGGGGGTCAGGGGCCGGTATCGGTGGACGCGGCTGAAGAATTTTCTGGGCCGCCTCGAGGACGTCTACGCGCACGGGGCGTATGACATCGTGCATGCGATGCTGCCGGTGTGGCGCTGCGATGTGTACCAACCCCACGCGGGGCTGGCGACGGAACTCTGGCTGAGCGGGCACCTGAAGTATCCGCGCGGGATCGTGCGGCGCTGGGCGCGGCGCTTCAACCGCTGGAACCTCAAACGCCGGGGGCTGGCGCGCGTCGAGCGGCATCTCCTGGAGCGGCGGCCGTGGGTGCTGTGCCTGTCGCAGGCGATGCGCCGGTTTGCCGCCCGGCAATTTGCCCTGCCGGAGGAGCGGCTGGTGATGCTGATGAACGGGATCGACCTGGCGCGTTTCGACCCGGCGCCGGGCGCGCGGTCGCGCGCGGCGCTCCGCGCGGAATGGCGCATCGCGGCGGATCAGCCGCTGGCGCTGTTCGTGGGCCACGACTGGAAGCGCAAGGGCGTGGCGGAGGCCATCGAAGCGCTGGCCGGCGTGCGGGACCGGCGGCTGGCACTGATGATCGTGGGGGGAGGCGCGCCGCGGGAATATCAAAAGCTGGCCCGGCGGCTGAAAGTGGAACCGCGCGTATTGTTCATCGACCGGGTGGCCGATCCGCGGCCGTTCTACGGCGCCGCCGATTTTCTGCTGCTGCCCACGCGCGAGGACACGTGCAGCCTGGTGGTGCTGGAGGCCCTGGCGATGGGGCTGCCGGTGGTGACGACGCGGCAGAACGGCGCCAGCGAGATGATCCAGAATGGAACACAGGGGCTTATTGTGGAGCGCGGCGATGCCGGCGGTCTGGTGGCCGCGCTGGAGTCCATGCTCGAGGCGGGGCGGTTGGCGGAGATGTCGCGCGCGGCGCTGGCGCTGCGGGAAGAGCTGTCCTTCGACCGGCATGTGGAGCGGATCGTGGAGGTGTATGAGCGGGTGCTGGGCGAACGGCGGAAGGCGGAGGGCGTGGCGGGCGGCGTGCGGGGATGAGTCTGGGGCCTGCTTCGTGCGGCATTTAGCGCCCCAGGGCGATGGCGATGTACCAGCAGATGATGGGGTTGCCCACCAGCAGGGCCATGATGGAGGCCACGGAGAGCCACGGGCCGTAGGGGAGGACGTTGGGCTTGCCCATGAGTTTTAGGAGGAAAGCCCACAGGATGCCGGGGAAGGGGGCGATGAAGAAGGCGACGAGCACGAGCGGCCCGCCGATGACGGCACCGACGCCGGCCATCAGGTGGACGTCGCCGATGCCCATGGCCTGCTTGTTGAAGGCAATGGAGCCGCCGATGCGGATCAGCCAGACCACGCCGCCGCCGACGAGCAGGCCGAAGACCGAGCCCAGCAGGCGCATGAGCCAGGGGGCCTGCGGCAGATCCAGCGGCAGGAAATAGGCCAGTCCGGCGCAGGCGACGGGGATGGCCAGGAAGAGGGCTTCCTTGAGGATTTCCAAGCGGACGCCGGGACCGGAGATTTCATCCATCACGTCGTCGGTGACGTCGATCTGGCCGGCATCGCGCGGGAGGACGCCCAGGAGGAAGATGATGATGGCGCCCGCCACGCCTGCCAGTGCCGCGACCTGGGGTGAAGCCAGCAGCCAGAGCGCGGCGATGAGCGCGACGACGGCCACGGCGGCAATAACGGCGGGGCCGAATTTGGTCAGCTTGGGCGGAGGGGCGAGAGGCTCCTCCGCCTCTGGGTCGGCTTGGGGTTTCTTTTTGTCCTTTTTGCCCGCAGAATCAGGGCCGGCGACCATTCCCTTGGGATCTTCTTTCGCCGGCTTGGCGGGGGGTGCAGCGCCTTCAAGTTCCCACGGAAAACTCCGGGGAAGAACGTGGAGCAGCAGCAAAAGATTGGCCACCAGCAAACCAATGGCCGCGCCGGCGATGGGTTTGGCCAGCCACCAGCCGTCTACAGTGATCTTAGGGACAATGGCATAGTCGCGGGTGAGAGGCGTTCCTATGGCGGTGGCGCCGGCAATTCCCAAGAGAGCCAGGAACCAGGCGATGCTGAGCGGAATGATGAACAGGTCGGCATCAATCGCGGAAGCGGCCAGCAGCGCGGTGACGAAAATGGTGTGCCAAACGTAGGGGGCCCAATCGGTTGCAAGGTTGTCCACGGGCGCTCCGCCGCCGTTTTTTTGCCAGCAAATTTGCCCCTGCCAGTGGGCGGCAAAATAGGCCAGGAACATGCCGCCCCAGAGCAGGGAGGTGGCCAGCTCGACCAGGGGGTAGCGGATGGGAATGACCGCCCGGCATTTGGCGCATTTGCCGCGGAGGGCGAGGTAGCTGAACACGGGGACATTCTGATACCAGGCGATGGGGGCATCGCACATGGGGCAATGCGACGGCGGCCAGGAGAGGGTCATCTTGCCGCGTTTGCCCTGGTAGATGACCTCGCGGCCGCGATAGGGCAGGCGCCAGATGACGACATTGAGGAAGCTGCCGACGCAGGCGCCGACGAGGAAGAAGAAGACGCCGAAGAGGATCATTTGAGGGAGGGGCATGCCGACGATTATCGGCTAAATGGGGCGGCGTGGCGAGTGGGCATGGTTTGGGGATTTGGTACGCAGCAGCAGGTCGGTGGAGATGCCGAAGTGCGCCGCCAGTGTGAGCACGTGGGCTTTGGACAACTCGCGTTCGCGCCGGAGGATGGCCGATCCCAATTGGCGTTTACCAAGGAGGCGGCCCAGGTCGCTGGCGTTGAGGCCGTTTTCTTCGAGCAACATACGGAGTACATCAATGCCGTCGGCATGGTCACCCTGGATGAGGTCCACGGGGTGGTGTTGTTGTTCGTAGGCCCAGACCAAATCCGTCAGGGCCAGCAGATAATCGGCCTGGCCGGGGGTCAGCTTGTCTTCGTCGATCACGCTCAGCGGGTCCATCACCTTTAGCGCGGCGCGCCATTCGTGGTCGTTGCGGATGGTTTTAAGCGGGTGGCGCATCACGAGTTCCAGATAGGTATCGCGCTCGGCGGAACGCTTGTGAATGGTCTGAGTTGGCATGTTCATCCTTAGTTTATCGTGCTTTAATGCCACATCTTCCATGAATTCTTGCTGTATTCGGCGTGGGTGAGGAAATCACGAATGTAGATAACCGCCCATTGGTATTTGATGCTCACGATTAGGCGGTACTTGTTACCGCCAATGTTGAATACTGTCACCGTGTTTCCGCTGGCGACGGTCACGCCGTCAGCGGACGGAAATTGCCGGCGAACATCTTGTAGACTCGTCCAGGAAGCTTGCCGGGCGATGTCCAACCATTTTGCCAAGGCAGATTCAGCATCAGGGTATTTCTGCCAATACGCCTTTAGGGTCGATTCCTTGATGATCCGCATATCATTCCTGACCACATTTTAGGTTCACAAAACAAAAAGTCAAGGCGACAGGAAACAGAATGCAATTTACATCTCATCACGCAATACCGCCAGCACTTCCTCCACATGCCCGTCCACCTTGACCTTGGGAAAAATCCGCGCGATCTTCCCGGCGGCGTCGATCACGAAGGTCGTCCGTTCGATGCCCATGTACTTGCGGCCGTACATCGACTTCTCCTTCCACACGCCGTATTTCTCGGCGACGGCATGGTCTTCGTCGGCCAGCAGCGTGAAGGGCAACTGGTATTTGCCGCGGAATTTGGCGTGGCTGGCCAGGCCGTCGGGGGATACGCCCAGCACGACGGCGCCGGCCTTGCGGTAATCGGGCAAGGCGTCGCGGAAGGCGCAGGCCTCCCTGGTGCAGCCGGAGGTGTCGTCCTTGGGATAGAAGTAGAGCACGACCTTCTGGCCGCGGAAATCCTTGAGCGAGACCTTCGTGCCTTGGGTTGAGGGGAGGGAAAAGGCGGGGGCGGCATGTCCGGCTTCCATGGATGCTCCTTTCACAGACAGATGTTCACGGATAGTTGAGCGACCCGGCGGGGAGCGCGGGCGTGCCCGGCGCGGGGGGACGCAGGTGTAGCGTCATATTCACGCTCATTTCCAAGGGGTCGATGCGGCGCATGGTCAATTCGGGACTGCCGGAATCATCGTAGATGTAGACGTGGTTTTCGTCGGTGGGGCCGATGTAGAAATCAAAAGCGCCGTTGGCATCCACGTGGTGGGTGGCGAAGACGGCAATGCCGGTGGGGCGGCCGATGGACAGGACGGCGGTGCGTGCGGGGCGTTGGGTGGATTCCACCAGCACGATGCCCTTGAGGTGGGTGCAACCGGCCAGGCCGAGTACGCACAATAGCAGTGTCCAGCGCATGTGGGATCCTCCAGGATCGACCACCGTATGATAGCATTTACCGCGTGCGCACGAGCATGTCGCGTTTGATGCCCAGGCGCGGGAGGTGGGGTTCGACATCCAGCAGCCAGCGCGTGCCGTCCGTGTGGTAGCCGGCGGTGGGCTGGAGGCCGGCGATCTGCCGGCACCACCAGGCGTTGAAGGAATGCATGCACATTTCGCGGAGATATTTGCAGATCATGCTGGCCAGGGCGGTGGGGAGGAAGGCGGTTTCGCCTTTCTCGCGGAACTGGATGAGCGTGCGGCGTCCCCCCCCTCCGCCGGCGGGGGAGTTTTCGCAAAGCATGTAGCTGCTGGCCTCGGCGGATTCGTGCAGCACTTTAAGCTGGGCTTCGGGGAAGCTGCGGAGGAGGAGGGTGGTGTAGTGGTCGCGGCCGCCTTGTTTGTCGATGCCGACGACGAGGCCCAGGTGGCCGAAGGCGGTGTGGAGGTGGTAGAGGTGGGTCAGGGTGATGGAGACCAGGGCGGAGGCCTTGTTGTTGGTGGTGGCGACGAGGCGGTTGTAGTGGCGTTCGGAGACGAGGGCGGTGCGGAGGAAGCGCGTACGGACTTTGGCGGCACGCATGGCGGAGGCGAGCATGTTGGATGCGATGGCCAGGTCGCCGGTATCGGTGAGCCAGGGGAGGGAGAGGGTTTGCGGTGTGTACCAGGGGAGGCTGGCGAGGTCGTGATTGGTGCAGCCGAGTTTTTCGAGAAGGGTGGAGGCGGTGAGTTCTTCAGCGGCGCTGTGGTCCATGGTTTTGAGGAAGGCGAGGACGCCGCGTTCGAGGAGTTTGTTGCCGTCGGCGAGGTGGTGGACGATTTTGGAGTCGGCGATGAGGAGGCGGCCTTTGCGGACGGGGGATTTTTTGGCGACGGCCTCCTTGAGCAGCCGCCAGAGGCAGGGGACGGCAGCGGGATCGTCGATCATGGGGACGGCTTCGAGTTCCAGGGCGGCGGCGGAGACGACCAGCGGCCCCAGGAGGGGGCCGTAGCCTGCTTCGTCTATGCCCGCAATAATCATCTACCGCATCCCGGAATTTCGACTCGGGCGGCAAGCATACCATCGGAGCGCCTGGTTGAGAATTGTCCATGAATTTTCTCCATGAACAGGCTCACAGCAGTTCATCCCATGTCGCCGGATCAACCTGGGCCCAGTCGAAGGGGGAAATTTTAGATTGCGAAGTCGTCGTACTCCGGCTTCACGGCTTCCAGCGGGGGGTGGAGCATGCCTGCGGCGAGGGTTTGGTTGGTCCCCGGTTCAATGAGGATGAACGAGCCGGTGAGGCGGTTGTGTACGTAGCCGTCGTAGATGAGCGGCTGGGAAGTTTTCAGGCGGATTTCGCCGATGGTGTTCAGGGGCAGTTCGGGAGCGCTTTCGGACTCGAAGTTCTGGATGTTGATCCGGCTTTCCACGCTGGTGACGAGGGCCTGCACGGTGTGCGCGCCATGCTTGAGCAGGTATTTGGCGCCGGCGCGCAGGGGGCGCTGGTGCATCCAGCAGATGCGGGCGTGGAGGTCGGCGCTCAGGCCCGGGAGGGCGTGGGTGCCGACGATCATGTCGCCGCGGCTGATGTCCAGGTCGTCTTCAAGGACGAGGGTGACGGATTGGGGGCAGAAGGCCTCGGCACGGGGGCCGTCGTAGGTCCAGATGTCCTTGACGGCGCTGAGGTGGCCGCCGGGGAGGACGATGACCTTCTGGCCGACCTTGACGATGCCCCCGGCGATCTGGCCGGAAAGGCCGCGGAAATCGTGGAGCTTGGGGTCGCGGGGATTGTGGGGGCGGTTGACCCATTGCACGGGGAAGCGCAACGCGCCGAGGTTCCAGTCGCTGGCGATGTGGACGGTCTCCAGGTGCTCCAGCAAGGTCGGCCCACCATACCAGGGCATGTGTGGCGAGGCGTCCACGACGTTGTCGCCGTTGAGCGCGCTGAGGGGGATAAACTTAACATCCCTAAAGGCGCTGAGCTTGGGGAGGAAGCCCTCGATGGCGTCGCGGATTTCCTGGAAACGCTCTTCCTTCCACTCCACCAGGTCCATTTTGTTCACCGCGATGACCAGGTGCGGGATGCCCAGCAGCGCGGCGATGCAGGTGTGCCGGCGGGTTTGTTCGATGACGCCCAGGCGCGCGTCCACGAGCACGACGGACAGATTGGCGGTGCTGGCGCCGGTGACCATGTTGCGGGTGTATTGCACGTGGCCGGGGGTGTCGGCGACGATGAATTTCCGGCGCGGGGTGGCGAAATAACGGTAAGCCACGTCGATGGTGATGCCCTGCTCGCGCTCGGCGCGGAGGCCGTCGGTGAGATTGGCGAGGTTGATCCGGCCGCCGCCGGTGATGTCGGCGGAGCGTTCGAGGGCCTCGAGCTGGTCCTCCATGAGGGATTTGGAGTCATACAGCAGGCGGCCGATGAGGGTGGATTTGCCGTCGTCCACACTGCCGCAGGTGTTGAAGCGGAGCAGTTCGATGGGGTGGGGGGGGTGGGAGTGTGGCATGTTAGAAATACCCCGCTTTCTTGCGGTCTTCCATGGCGGCCTCACTGACCTTGTCGTCGGCGCGCGAGCCGCGTTCGGTGACGCGGGCGGCGGCGATTTCGGTGAGGATGCCGTCGACGGAATAGACGGTGGACACGATCATGCCGGTGCTGATCATGTCGGCGATGGTGCGCACGCGGACGACGAGGGTTTGGATCTGGTCGGTGGGCTTGGGGCGGCCGCCGGCGAAGGGATCGGGGCGCGAAGCGTCGGCATGGGGCGGGGGCACGGGCAGCCATTGTCCGCCGCGGCGGAAGCAGGCGCGCTCGTGGCTGAAATAGATGCCGGGCACGGCGAGCTGTTCCTGTTTGATGTATTCCCAGACGTCCATCTCCGTCCAGTTCGAGAGCGGGAAGACGCGCATGTGCTCGCCGGGGTTGAGCCGGGCGTTGTACAGGTTCCAGATTTCCGGGCGCTGGGCCTTGGGATCCCACTGGCCGAAGGCGTCGCGGAAGCTGAAGAAGCGTTCCTTGGCCCGGGCCTTCTCCTCGTCGCGGCGTGCGCCGCCGATGGCGCAGTCGAAGCGGAATTCCTCGATGGCGCCCAGCAGGACCGGTATCTGCAACTGGTTGCGGCTGATTTCGCCCGGGGCCGGATGGGCCGTGCCCTGGCGGACGGCCTCATCCACGGTGCGGACGATGAGCTTGGCGCCGAGTTCCCGGGCGCGGTGGTCGCGGAATTCCAGCAGCTCGGGAAACTCGTGGCCGGTTTCGACATTGAGGAGGGGAAACGGGAGATCCGACGGGCGAAAGGCCTTTTCCGCCAGGCGCAGCAGGCAGATGGAATCCTTGCCCCCGGAAAAGAGCAGCGCGGGGCGATCGAATTCCCCGGCGACTTCCCGCAGGATGTGGATCGCCTCGGTCTCCAGATGCTGCAGGTGATCCAGATGATAGGTCGTCATGGGGCATCCTTCGGTGAAGGGACCGGGGTCGGGGCCGTGGCGGCCGGGACGCCCCAGGAAGCGTGCAGGCCGCACTCGCGTTTTTCGTCGGCCTTGGCGGGATCGAAGTAATCCCACTCATTGGGCAAGTTGTGGCGCACGAGGTAAGCCTCCAGGTCTGGGTCGCTCCAGTAGAACAGGGGGCTGACCTTGAGGGTGTGGAAATTGTGGTCCGCGGTGACGATGTCGAGTCCGGCGCGGTTCGGGTTCTGCACGCGGCGCAGGGCGGTGAGCCAGATGGCCGGCGCCAGTTCCCGCAGGCCCCGGCGGAACGGTTCGAGCTTCATGACGGCACTGAACTCCCGGAGGCGCTCCTCGTTCTCCGGCGTCAACGCGGGCACGCCGCCAAACACCGCGTCGTAATGCGCGGCAGTCACTTGTGGGATGTAGCTTTTGAGGTTCAGCGTGAGCAGCTTTTTCAACTGCGCGGCATGCCGGTAGGTCGCGGGGCGATTGTAGCCGTGGTCCACCCACAACACCGGAATATCGGGCTGGGCCTGCGTGGCCAGATGCAGGAGGACGGCTTCGTAGGGGCGGAAATTGGTGGAGACGAGGGCATGGCCCGAGGCCTGTGCCAGGGCCCAGTACACGATCTCGAGCGGGGGCTTGTGCCGCAACTCGGCGTTGGCGGTGGCGATTTTATCCGGAGTCCAATGGTTCATAATGTGACCGCGCAAGCATCAGATGCTGAAATCCTGCACGTCCTTGATCTTGCCCAGGGAAATTTTGTTCCAGATGCGTTCGTGGACGTAGTAAAGGAAAACTTTCGTGAACAGCTCGACGAATCCGATGCTCAGCGCCCATTTGACCTTGCCGGTGACCAGAAACGAGATGATGACGGTGTCCACGGTTCCGGTGAGCCGCCAGGAAAAGGCTTTGATGAGGCTGCGATAATGTTTTTCCCGGGCCATGGCACTCAAAAAAGTTGGACGGAGATATTTAACTTGGTATTCCGCATAGGTGTGTGGTGATCGCGTGACGTTTGAATCAAGTGCGTTTTGTCTGGCGGGGGGGCCATGGAAGCGTCAACACGCCGACGTTGGGACGGGCCTTGGCAACCAAAAGCTGCACGGAGCTGGAGTAACCATAAAAGTAAATCCCTATAAAATCTATGGGGATTATAAATTGTAGGGTGCATTTGTCAAGTCCCCCAGAGCAAAATTCACCGTCCACCGCCACTGCGAGCTCAATTCCTATCAAATTAGTAGAATTAAAAACAAATTCCCATAGCGTTTGCCAACACCCAATTAAATACCTATAATGTTAAATTATACGTCGTCTACTAAATTTGTAGGAATTCGCCCATGGCAGCCGAACAAGGAACCGTTGAAATCAACGGCCAAAAACTCAATAAGGTCGAAGCCATCAAACGCGCCAAAGACGGCCTCGACGTCTGGCGCGACATCTTCACCTACGCCGCCGCCAGCCCGCCCCCCCTCGACGAAACCAAAACCGCCGCCTTCCTCGCCTCCGGTGGCACGCCCTCCGACCTCCCCGCCGCCGCCCGCCATGCCGCCATCCCCGAGGACGACTTCGTCCGCCTCCGCTGGTTCGGGCTTTACGAACAACTGCCCCGCAACGGCTACTTCATGCTCCGCATCCGCATCCCCAACGGCATCCTCACCCCGCCCCAGCTCCGCGAAATCGCCGCCATCTCCGACCAATACTCCCGCGGCTTCGGCGACATCACCACCCGCCAGTGCATCCAGCTCCACTGGCTCACCATCGACGCCTTCGCCGCCCTCCTGCCGCGCCTCGAAAAGGTCGGCCTCGTCTCCAAGTTCGCCTGCGGCGACACCCCGCGCAACGTCGTTGGATGCCCCCTCGCCGGTTTGCTGGCCGCCGAGCACATCGACCCCACCCCTGCCGTCGCCGCCGTCAACGACATGTTCCTCAAGGGCGACAAGGAGTTCAGCAACTTCCCCCGCAAATTCAAAACGGCCCTCGCCGGCTGCCACCTCCACTGTCACCAGCCGCAAATCAACGACATCGGCATCTTCGGCGTCACGCGGAAAAATCCCGTGACAGGCCAGGAGCAGCGCGGCTACGGCGTCATGGTCGGCGGCGGACTCTCCACCCAGCCCCACCTCGCCCAATCCCTCCGCGTCTTTGTGACCGATGACCAGCTCCCCGCCCTCGCCCGCGGCATAGCCCACGTCTTCCGCGACCACGGCTACCGTGAAAAACGCATCCACGCCCGCATGAAGTACCTGGTCGCCGACTGGGGCTGGCAGAAATTCCGCGACACCCTCGAAGCCGATCTCGGCTTCACCCTCGAACACGACGACTCCAGCACCGGCCCCGCCCACGCCCCCCACACCGACCACATGGGCACCGGACCCCAGAAACAGCCCGGCCTCCACTACGTCGGCATCCCCATCGAACGCGGCCGCATCACCGTCGCCCAGATGCGCTCGGCCGCCGACCTGGCCGAAAAATTCGCCGCCAAAGGGGGGGGGGGACAGGGCCAAATCCGCCTTTCCAACAAGCAAAACCTCCTCCTCGTCAACATCCCGACCGAAAACCTCAAACCCCTTGTCGCCGAACTGACTGCCGCCGGCCTGACCCCCCATGCGCCTCTCTGGCGCTCCACCCTCGTTTCCTGCACCGGCACGCAGTTCTGCAACCTCGCCATCGTCGAAACCAAATCCCGCGCCGCGCGCATCCTCAAGTTCCTCGAGGAGGAATGCGACCTCGACTCGCCCATCATGGTCTCCGTCACCGGCTGCCCCAACGCCTGCGCCCAATACCAGATTGCCGACATCGGCCTCATGGGCGTCGTGTGCAACTTCCGCGGTGTCCGCGGCACCGAAGCCTACAACATCCTCCTTGGTGGAGCGCTCGGCGCCGACGCCAAGTTCGGCACCCTGACCTTGAAAAAAGTCCCCGCCGATTACGTCCACAAAGCGATCAAACAAATCGCCGACGCCTACAAATCCCAGCGCCTCGATGCGGACGAAACCTTCCGCCAATTCCTCACCCGCCACACCCCCGCCCAACTCGCCCAATGGCTCACCATTCCTGAAATGGCCGAAGTCGTTTAATAGCGCCTATCACGATGTTCCCGAAAGAGGTTGCTCCAAGCCGTACACGAGTCTTGCGGCGCGGAGGGTGTTGCGGAGGAGCATGGCGACGGTCATGGGGCCGACGCCACCGGGGACGGGGGTGATGTGGCCTGCGACCTGGCGGACGGCGTCGAAGTCGGTGTCGCCGACGGTTTTTTCGGTGGTGCGGCCGAAGGCGTCGGTGGTTTGGACGCGGTTGATGCCGACGTCGATCACCACCGCGCCGGCTTTGACGTGGTCGGCGCGGAGGAGGTTGGGTTTGCCGACGGCGACGACGATGATGTCGGCGGAGCGGCAGGCGGCGGGGGTGTCCTGGGTGAAGATGTGGCAGAGGGTGACGGTGGCGTTGCGTTCGGTGAGCAGGAGGGAGAGGGGGCGGCCGACGAGGCGGGAGGCGCCGACGACGGTGACGTTGGCGCCCTGGAGGGTGATGCCGGTGGAGTCTATGAGTTCGACGACGGCCAGGGCGGTGCAGGGGGCGATGATGGTGTGGCCGTAGACGACGTGGCCGATGTTGGCGGGGTTGACGCCTTCGACGTCCTTGAGGATGTCGATTTGGTATTGGGCGTCGGGGAGGTCGAGACCGGCGGGCAGGGGGGCGTGGAGGAAGATGCCGGTGACGGCGGAGTCGGCGTTGAGGGCGTGGAGGGCGGCGTGGAGTTGGGATCGCGAAATTCCCGCCGGCAGGGTGCGGAGTTCAAAGTCGATCCCGAGCTGGCCGCAGGTGCGGTGCTGGTTTTCGGCGTAGACGCGGGCGGCGGGATTTTCGCCGACGAGGAGGGCGACGAGGTGGACGGGCTTGCCCTGGGCCTGGAGCGCGGCGACGTCGGCGGCAATCCGGTTGCGGATGGCGGCGGAGAGGGATTTACCGTCGATGAGTTTAGCGGGCATGGCCAGTTACCAAATTCTCGGAACGCAATATCGATCCAACAGCGAATCGTTACTGACAAGGGACAGTTTTTCCGTCAGCGCCTGGGCTACGAGCAGACGATCAAATGGATCCCGATGAATCGAGGGAAGTTCGATGATCTTGGCCGCGTGCCGAATCTCGATGGGCAGAAGGGCAAGACCCTCTTGGGAAATCGCCCTTTCCCAAAATACCGCGAACGGCTCCAGAAGGGTGTATTGGCCAACGCTAATTTTGATGGCAATTTCCCAGTAGCTTGCCGGGCTGACAAACACCTTCTCCGGTTCGTTTTCAATCGCAATCCGGGCAGCAGCGCTCAATCGCGCATCCTGCAATGCATACCAGAGTACGGCATGAGTATCGAGCAGCAGACTCACTGCATGTAATCCTTAAAATCAGCGAGGTGCGAATCGTCGTCGTGATTGATGATCAACATGCCCTTGCATGCGCCTCCCTGGCGGCGACGGATTCCCTTCTGAGGAATGACTTTGGCGACAGGCTGGTTGTCCGAGGTAAGGGTGATCTCCTCACCCGGGAGGAGTCCCGCGATGAGCTTCGCCAAGCTGCCGGTTTCTTCGATGGACACAGTATGTGACATCCAACATCCTCATTTCAGGCCAACTTCAGTATAGCATCCGCCCGCGAGAGTTGCGATTCCACGACCCACAAATAATCCTTGAAGAACCTCGATGGCAGGTCTTCGTCACTGGCCGATCGGGGCTCAAGTTTCATGAATGGCTCCGACAAATAGCGCCCGTATTGTCCCAGGGATTGCAATCCCTGGGCTTGAATGGGGTTATTATCCGATCTTGAGCTTGCACACCCGGAGTTTGCCGACCTTGAGGATTTCGCCGCCCTTGATTTCGACGAAGGTTTTGGGATCGGTGATTTTGGCGCCGGCGAAGGTGACGCCGCCGTTTTCCACGAGGCGGCGGGCTTCGCTGTTCGACGGGGCGAAGCCGACGGCTTTGATGAGATTGACCAGGCCGATTTTGCCGTCTTGCAGGAGGGAGGCGGGGATGGTTTTGACTTCGGTGTCGGCGAGCACCTCACCCTTGGTGAAGCGGGCGCGGAAGTCTTCGGAGGCCTTTTCGGCGTCCATCGCCGAGTGATACTGCTCCACGATGGAGCGGGCGAGGATGTCCTTGGCTTCGCGCGGGTGTACCTGGCCCGGGTCGATCAGCGACACGATCCGGTCCTCCGGCAGGGGGGTCACCATCCGGAACCAGTTTTCCATCAGCCCATCGGGGATGGACATCGTCTTGCCGAACTGCTCGCCTGGCGGCTCGGCGACGCCCACGTAGTTCCCCAGCGACTTGCTCATCTTCTGCACGCCGTCGGTGCCGATGAGGATGGGCATGATCATCACGATCTGCGGGGGCTGGCCCTCGGACTCCTGCAAGTCCCGCCCGACGAGGTTGTTGAACGTCTGGTCGGTGCCGCCGAGTTCCACGTCGCTCTTGATCATCACCGAGTCCCAGCCCTGCATGAGCGGGTACATGAACTCGTGGATATAGATGGGCTCGCCGGCCTTATAGCGCTCCTGGAAGGTGTCGCGTTCGAGCATGCGGGCGACGGTCATTTTCTGCAGGAGCCGGAGGGCGTCCACGAAGTTCATCGTGTGGAGCCATTCGGAATTCTTGTGAATCTCGATTTTCCCCGGGGACATGTCCAGGAGCTTGCCCGCCTGCGCGAAATATGTCGCGGCGTTCTTCTCGACCTCCGCGGGCGTGAGCACCGGCCGCGTCTTTTTCTTGCCCGTCGGATCCCCGATCATCGCCGTGGCGTCGCCGATGATGAGCACTGCCTTGTGCCCCAGGTCCTGGAACTGCCGCATTTTGCGGAGGACCACCGAGTGGCCCAGGTGGAGGTCCGGGGCGGTGGGGTCCATGCCGAGCTTGACGCGGAGCTGGCGGCCGGTGCGGGCGGCATGCTCGAGGCGTTTCTTGAGTTCCTCGGCGGAATAGACGTGATCGGTGCCCCGCAGGAGCATCGTCATCTGCTGGTCGATGGAAAGTCCGGGATTAAGCGTTTGCGACATGGGCCGGGTATACCTTGTGAAAAAGGCCCATTGTAGGCCCTGCGCCGGCACGGTCAATCGCAACCGCGGCGAGGTCAAGGTGACTGGGGCGGTGGAGGTGGGACGGCCTGGCAATGACATGGCACCGCAGTTGGTGACAGCGGCGCACTCGCTGGCTAAGGCTACATCGAAAGCATTGCTTCCAGGCGGGCGTTGCACAGGGTGCGGAGGGCGGGCGCGAGAGCGGTCTCGGCCAGGCGCTCGCGCAGGGCGCTCGGATCGGCGAGACGGTAGTGGAGGAGATCGCCGATAAACTGAAGATCCTTTTCGCGTCCGGCCACGAGTTTAGAGACGGCCAGGTCGTGTACTTCGAGGCACAGGCCGGTGGCTCCGCCCGTGGATGGGGTGTGGAAGGGGATGAGGCGGTCTTTCCAACCGGCGGGCAGGGTGGCGGTCTCTTCGCCAACGCCGTGGGCGTAATAACCGAAGGTTTGATGGAAGGGGGAGGCTTCGCCGATGCTGCCGTCGATCAGGTCGGCATCGTGCGGGGTGCGCAGGGAGAAGAGATCGGCTTCGATGGAAACGAGAAACTCGGCCGGCGGGTCGGGGAACTGGCCGAGGATCGACTGGGAGCCGATGATGACGAAGCGATCCGTGCCGGTGATGGCGGCGGCGGCGCGGAGGATATGTTCAAGCTGCGGTCGTTTCATGGGCCTGCCGTTTCATGCGCCACACTTCCGCCGCAGGGAGCGCGCCGGCGAAGGGGGAATTCTGGCGGAGGCGCTGGCCACGATCGGACGGGTCGAGGAGTACGGCGGTGATCTCTTCGACGGGAAGTTCGAGCAGGGTGCGCCATTCCCGGTAACAGGCGAGGAGCGCGGGGGCGGCGGCGTTCTGTTGCGACCAGCGGTCGAGGTTGGCCCTGGCCAAGGCAATCCATTCGGGATGCTGCGGAAGTCCTTCGGCGATGGTCCGGGCAAGCGCCAGTCCTATGATATCGTGCTTCTGGTGCGACATGGGAGCAAGTATACCAGAAGTGACGGGCAGGAAATTGATTTGGGGAGGGCGTGCGGGGGGGCCTGGCCCCAGCTTGGCACCAGAGCCCCACGCCCACGTCATGCACCCTGACCCACGAAAATGATGGTATCCATCTTGCTGAAATGATAGAATTACCGCTTATGGGTGAGATTCGAATCAAAGTCAAGCTTACGAACGCGATGGACGAAATGCTGGCCCGGCGCGGGCAGCTTGCGGCAGACCAGGTGCGCACGTCGGTAGTGGACGCCATGGTGGATACGGGAGCCGTGCGCTGCGTGGTGCCGCCCCAGGTCGTGCAGGTCTTGGGCTTGCAAATCCGCGGCCAGCGCGTCGCCGAGTATGCCGACGGGCGGAAGGAATCGGTGGGCGTGACGGAACCCGTGATCGTCGAATGCCTGCGCCGCGACACCATGGAGGAAGCCCTGGTCCTGGGTGATGAAGTCCTCATCGGCCAGACCGTGCTGGAGAAACTCGACTTGCTGGCCGACTGCGCCAATCAGCGGCTGATACCCAATCCGGCACATCCGGATCAGCCGGTGACGAAGGTGAAATAGCGGCTGTTCAATAATAATAAATATAATTGTTTGGGTTGCCGTCAGCGTTGCGTGGCCGCATTGTGGCATCTCAGGGATGGCGCGTGATGGTGAGGATCGTGATCTCGTTGGGTCCGGGTCCATAACACCAGAACACCCGGTAGGCGCCGGGTGTCCGGTTCTGGGCATAGGCCTCAAATACCTTGCCGCCGGCCTCGTAGGGATGTTCCAATCCGTGGTAGTGATGGGTATGCAGACCTGGGTGGCGCGGATTTGCCGCCAGCAGCGACAGACATTTATGCACTTGCTTGAACAGGCCTTCATTGGGCGAAGCCTTGGTCCTCTTATGTGTCTGACGGTTCGCCATCGCAGCGTCCGCCGGCTCTCTGAGAGCGTCATATTGCGTGAGCGCTTCCTGCGTCCATTTCAGGATATACATGGTTCAATCCGCCAATTTGGCCGCAAGTGCCGCATCGGCCGCAAGGTTGGGCGCCTGCGCGAATCGGCCTTTGCGGGCCTGATCCAACCCGCGCGCCACCGAACCCCGCGCTTCCGGATTGTTTAGCAGCCACGCTTCATGTTCGGAGATCACCCGGGCCATGGTGACTTCAACCGTGGACTCATCCACTTCGCGCAACAACACCGTTTTGCCGGCAAATTTCCGGCCCAACACCAGGCGGCCTTTGTCATCTACTTGCGCGACCGACATGGCAATCCTCCAATGAGTTCCATTTCATTATCGCCCATTTTCCCACATTGGTCAAATGGGAATGTGGGATTATACTCAAAGGCGGCAAAAACAAAAACAGCCCGCCTGTTGCCCGACGGGCCGCTTCGTATTTGACGGTGGAACATGGTTTGTTTGACACCCGCGCACACGACTTGCATCGCGTGAACTGGGCTTTGGACGCCGCCGACATTGCGTTCCCCGCACCGGTAACTATTCCACAATATCGCGAAGCGCGCTCTCCAAGTCCCGCGCGCCGTGCAACACGGCCAGCACTTCAATCCCTTCAGGCGAAACACGGTAGAAAATGATGTAGCTGCGATAGGGCGCGGGCATCGGATAATAGCGGATTCCGCGGAGATGCGGACGTTTGGAATTCCATGCCAAGCCGAGAAAAGGCGAGGTCGCAAGCCTCGCAAAGGATTTCTGCGCGACCACCAGCAGTCGCTGCGCCGGAACGATCTTGTCCTGGGCAATGAAAGCGAAATGCTCGGTTAAATCGTGCTCGACCCGGGGCCAAATGACCATGGAGGGCGTCATTTTCTTTGCCGTTCCCGAGCCCGCTTGAGGCCGTTGGCTCGAATACGATCCCAATCTTTGGGTGTCATCGGCGCAGGTTGGCCGCTGCTGATGGCCTCAGTGAGCAGATCGTCGATCCGCTCGCGAACCGCCAGCGCCTTCTCCCGGCGCAACATTTCCAGGAAAAATGCATCGGTGGTCTCATATCCTTTCGAAGCCACCTGTTTGTCGATCCATTTTTTCATTGGCGACGGCAGCGAGATGTTGATGTTTGTACTCATGACTCCAGCGTAAGAATGTGGGTGGGCAATGTCAACCAGTCCTTCTGTTCGGCTGCGGCAAAAACAAAAACGGCCCGCCTGTTGCCAGACGGGCCGTTTCGTTTTTTGACAGAACATGGTTTGTTTGACACCCGATCGCGCGGGTTTGCACCCGCGTGAACTGGGTTTTGGACGCCACCAAAGTTGCGTTGCCGCAACCGGCTTCCGATTTTTCAACCGGAAACGAGCATGGTTACACGGTTACCTGAGGGGATTGCTCCCCGGGTTCCGCGCCTCTTCTCATTCGGATGGATTGAACAGTTAAGTTTTACCATCAACTCGGCGTCGGTGATTTTTCCTCGTCATCGGCCACTAGATTAGTGTGCCTCGGAGGGAAAGGTCGATGCCGCGTGTTATTACACCACGGACAATTAAAGGCGTAGATCAGGTCCTAGCAGTATCCGCTAGAAAGGAGGTGATCCAGCCGCAGGTTCCCCTACGGCTACCTTGTTACGACTTAGTCCCAGTCACCGGCCCTGCCGTAGCGCCTTTGGGGGCGTTTCAGGCATTACCAGCTTCCATGACTTGACGGGCGGTGTGTACAAGGCTCAGGAACACATTCACCGCGGCGTAGCTGAT
>CAIPTQ010000011.1 GCA_903868035.1 uncultured Phycisphaerales bacterium | reverse complement strand
CTGCCCGGCCCGGTCCTTGAACTGGTCAAACAAGCGGCTACAATTATCGAATGTCCCTCATGAATGTTCTCAGCGGCATAACCCTCATATTGGACGACGTGCGCGAACGTTTTCAGGAGCAACTGGACGACGTGCAAGCCCCCCGCCCCGACGAAGTCTATTTCGACGCCAAAATGGAATTGGTCCCGGGCTTTTGCAGTTACCTTTACAAAAAATGGAACGCCCGCCTGGTCAGCCTTTTCGCCGACGACCCCAGTCTTCCCGTGAAAGGCAGACAGGATTGTCCGCCTCACATTATCTTCCATGTTTACTACGTCTTCTCCCTGGATGCCGCCGGGTTTTTCATCCTGCGCATTCCCGTTCCTGCCGATCATCCGGAATTCACCTCGCTGACCGACGCCATCCCGGCCGTCAACTGGCAGGAGCGCGAGATCCAGGACCTCTTTGGCCTCAAGCTCATCGGCCATCCCAATCCGCGCCGCTGCGCCCTTCACGATGACTGGCCGGACGTCCATCCCCTGCGCAAGGATTTTGACCTCAAAACCGTCCTCCCGCCCTTCCAAGGCGAGCGCCACAAATTCAGAACCGTCGAAGGCGAAGGCGTTTTCCAGGTGCCCGTCGGGCCGGTCCACGCGGGAATCATCGAGCCGGGCCATTTCCTTTTCAGCGTGGCGGGCGAGCCCATTCTCTACCTCCAATTGCGCATGTTCTATGTGCATAAGGGAACTGAAAAGCTCTTCGAGAATCTGCCCATCGAGCACGGCGTCACCCTGGCCGAGAGCATCTCGGGGGATTCGAGTTTCGCCCACGCGATGGCCTATTGCCACGCCCTCGAGCGCGCCGCGCAAACCGAGGCCCCCGCGCGCGCACGCGTCCTGCGCTGCGTCTGCCTGGAATTGGAGCGCCTCTACAATCACATCTCCGACATTGGCGCCGTCTGCACCGATGTCGCCTTCACCGTGGCCAACACCCACGCCATGCGCCTTAAAGAGCGCGTGCTGCGGATCAACGAATTATTGAGCGGCAACCGGCTTCTACGCGGCATGGCCTGCCTGGGCGGCGTGCGCCGTGACTGGACCTTCGAGCAAATCGACGCCCTGCGCCGGATGCTCACCGCGCTCGCGCCGGAGTTCGACAGCCTGGTCGCCATGATCCTCGATTCCTCATCGACCCTCGAACGCCTGGAGACCACCGGCACGCTGAGCCCCAAAATTGCGCTCGATTTGGGCATCGTCGGCATTGGCGGACGCGCCTCCGGATTCAACCACGATTTGCGGCGCGATCACCCCACCGATGCCTACGACCAGGTGGCCGTCAAAGTCCCCGTTCACACCGTGGGCGACGTGTTTCACCGCGTTTTGGTGCGCATTGACGAAGTCCGCGAATCCATGCGCCTGATCCACCAACTCCTCTCGCGCCTGCCCGAGGGCCCGATTCGCGCGCCCATCAAATCGGTGCCCGCCGGCCAGACCGCGCTGGGATTTGTCGAAGGCTGGCGCGGGGAGATTTTCCATTGGATTCGCACTCTGCCGGGCAACCGACTGGGCCGCTGCAAAATCAAGGACCCCTCCCTTCAGAACTGGCCGGCCATGCCCGAGGCTGTCCTGGGGAACATCATCCCCGATTTTCCCGTGATCAACAAAAGCTTCAACCTCTCCTACTCTGGAACGGACCGGTAAAGTGAATGCCATGAATGCTCGATATCATTCTATTTCCGGCAAATCCCCCTCCGCGCCTCCGCGTCTCCGCGTGAAAAAAACGACCTATGTTTGACATCCTCAAGAAAAGCCTCTCAACCGGTGTGGTGACCACCGCGTTCCCGCGCGTG
>CAIPTQ010000010.1 GCA_903868035.1 uncultured Phycisphaerales bacterium | reverse complement strand
GCACCTGGGCCAGGGCCAGGGTGATGGACATGGCGAGCAGTGCGACGCTCGCTCCGGTGACAGTCTTGCTTCTACTCATGTTAATGGTTCCTTATTGTGAGGGAAATATACGGACCAATACCACTCCGTGCGCTGCGACGGGTGTTTCAAACTTGCCCTCGAATTGTCCCAAATCCTTCTGCCGCCACAGATTGCGGACCCGCAGATTCCCCTGGAGCTTCAAATCCGCCCAGTTCACGGCCACCGTGGCTTCGGCGGGGCCGGCGTTAAACAAGCCCACGGCATACGAGCCGTCGTCGAGCGGCTTGGCGAACACCTTCAGCTCGCCCCGCCCGCCGCCCACCTGGATCGCCTGTTTGCACAGCGCGTCCTGGTTGACCTCCAGCACTTCGTCATTGGAGAGCAGGCTCAGCGTGAAGGCGTCGGCCCGCTCGAGGTCGCAGCCGATCAGCAGCGGACTGGTCAGCAGGCACCAGAGGCTGATGTGGGTGTATTGTTCGTTGGGCTTGAGATTGGAGGCGTGCAAGCCGTTGGGGCCGCTCCAGCCGCCGACCCAGCCCACGACCAGCATGTCGGCATCGTTGAAGTGGCCCGGCCGGCAGTAGGGCGCCCAGGGATCCTCGGCAAAGCCGATGTCGGTGGTGATGCGGCTCCAGACATCGCGGATGTCCGTGGTCGTGCGCCACGACTGGGCCCACGGTCCGACTTCGCCAATGAGCGGGAAGAGGTTCTTGACGTGGTTGTTGGACAGGCTCAGCAGGATATCGCGCCCGGTGATGCGCAGGGCCTGATGCCATTCCCGGGTTTCGGGGGCTTCAACGGGGCCCCAGTCGAGCTTGAGGTAATCAAAGCCCCAGTCGGCGTACTGCTGGGCGTCCTGATAGGTGAAACGGTATTTGCCGATGGCTGAGGGGAGCTGCTTGGCGTTTTTGGGCGCGCTGGGCCAGCGCTGGGAGGCACCTTCGGGGTTTTCGGCGGAGCTGCCCAGGAAGCCGCCGTAGGTGACGACCCAGGGGCTGGAATAAATGCCGCACTTGAGGCCCAGGCCGTGGATTTCATCTACCATGGCCTTGATGTCGGTGAAGCGCTGGGAGTTGGGCTGCATGGCGTTGGTGGGGCCGCCACGGTTGCCCTGCCAGCCGTCGTCCATGTTGATGTAGGTCCAGCCGTGCTGGTCGAGGCCGAACTTGACCATGGCGCGCGCCGCGCGCAGGGCGAGATCCTGCGTGATGCGTTCGCCGAAACAGTTGTAGCTGTTCCAGCCCAGGGCGGGGGTCAGCCCGATTTCTTCGCCGACTACGATGAGCAGGGGCTTATCGGAGGTGCCCAGCGCGTTTTTGGCTCGTAGCGTAACCTTGTATTCGCCGGGGGCCTTGATTTTGCCGGTGATGCGCCCGGTTTTAGCGTCCAGAGTCGCGCCGGCGGGCAGACCCTCGGCGGAAAATTCCAGGGGCCGGTCGCCGGTGGCGGGAATCGAATAGAGCAGGGGATTCCCGGGCCGCACGCCGAAGACCTTGGGGCCGTTGATGCGGGGAGCGGGTGCCGGGGCAGGTGTGAGTATGTAAGCGGAATTGTCGGGAATGGCCGGGGTAGTCTGCGCCCACGCGGAGGACGCGGCGGTTAGCGCCAGGGCGGCCAGGGCGGCAAACTTAAACATTGTTATGTTTCCTCCGAAAAAAAACCGCAATCCCAGATCATTCGGGAGACGGTTGTGAAGACGCTCGCAGGAGTTTTGCGCATGCTTCGTGTCCTTCCAGGCGGAGCGAAATGGCGGCCCGTACCCATGCTGGATGAGCCTGGATGCAGTACGGGCGAATGCCACAGCATAGGGGGGGAGGCCCTCCCGCCTCTATCCCACGTATGGACAATCCGTTATCATTTGTGGAATTGTTGCAAGGACGAGTCATGCTCCCGAACCGCCGCATCCTCCTGGCTTACCAGCTCCCCGAAGCCCTCCACGATGTGCTGGAGGGAGTCACCACTTACGTCAAGCAGGCGCAGTGCCGCTGGCAGGTGCTGCTCTGCGCCACCCCGCATGACTTTCGCGGGGCCTTCGTCAGGCACTTCGCCGACGGGGCCATCACGGGCCTGGGGCCGGGTTCCCGCGGCATCATCGAGCGCCTCCGCCGCACGCCCATTCCCGTAGTCAACGTCATCCGCGATCTCCACCCCCTGTTGCCTTCGGTCCTGTCCGACAATGCGGCCATCGGCCGCGCCGGCGCGGCCTATCTCCTGCGGCGCGGGTTCCGGCACTTCGGATTCGTCGGCATCGAGACGCCCTGGAGCAAACAGCGTGGCGCGGGCTTTGCCGAGGCCCTCGCTGCCCGGGGGCTTGCCCCGGTGCATGCGGCGTTACATTTGACGGACTTTGAATACGCCTCCAAGGTGCGGGCCACGCAGTTCCTGCGCCGCTGGCTGCGGACGCTGCCCCGGAAGATCGCGGTCATGGGGGCTTCGGACTTCATCGCCCGCACCCTGCTGCTCGCCTGCGAGGCCCAGGGCGTGGCCGTCCCCGGCGAAGTGGCGGTGCTGGGCGTCGATAATTTCGCCAGCGAGTGCCAGCTCGCCCAGATGCCCCTCTCCAGCGTGGCCCAGGATTTTGTGCGCATCGGCTTCGAAGGCGCCGCCCTCCTCGACCGCCTCATCACCAACCCGCGGGGAGCCAAACCCAAAGCTCCCCTGCTGGTGCCCCCCGGCCGGCTGCATGTGCGCACCTCCACCGACGTCCTGGCCTTTGAGGATCCGGTCGTTGTGGCGGCCCTGGGCGTTATTCATGAACATGCGGCGACGGGGATCAGCATGAAGGAACTCCTCGCCCGCGTGCCCCTGTCGCGCAAGTGGCTCGATCACCGCTTCAAACAGATCGTCGGCCACACCCCCAGCGAGGAGATTCGCCGCTGCCGCCTGCAGTGCGTGTGCGACCTCCTGACCGACACCGACATGCCCCTCCGCCAGATCGCCGCCCGGGGACGCTACTCCTGCGTGCAAAATCTCATCCGCTGCTTCCGCTTCGCCCACGGCATGTCCCCCCAGGCCTACCGCCGCCAAAGCCGCGCCATGGCTTCGAGTGCCGCGCTCGCGCCGCAACGCCATTGACCTGTGGCGACTTGTGGCACGTGCGCAGTGGCATTGCTACACTTGCGGCATTCTTGGGTCGATATTTGGAGCGATTTTGGCAATGAGCGATGTGCAATACAAAGTCTTGATCGGCATGGAAATCCACGTGCAGCTTGGCACCAAGTCCAAGATGTTCACCGGGGCCGCCAACGGGGCCCACCCGGATCATTTCAACGCCCCCCCCAATTCCATCGTCGATCCCGTCGTGCTGGGGATGCCCGGGGTGCTGCCGGTGATCAACAAGGCGGCGGTGGAGATGGCGATGATGGTCGGATTGGCCCTCAATTGCCGGATCGCGGAATTCACCAAGTGGGACCGCAAGAGCTATTACTATCCGGATTTGCCCAAGAATTATCAGATTTCCCAGTATGACCTGCCCCTGTGCGGCGAGGGGGCCATTGATCTGCCCCTGCCCGACGGCTCCTATAAAAATATCCGCATCCGCCGCGCCCACCTCGAGGAGGATGCCGGCAAGCTGTTGCACGAAGGCCACGCCACCTTCAGCCAGGTGGATTTGAACCGCGCGGGGACGCCCCTGCTGGAAATTGTCACCGAGCCGGATTTGTCGTCGCCGGAGGAGGCGCGGCTGTTTGGCGAGGAGCTGCGCCGCATCTGCCGGTATCTGGGCGTCACCGAAGGCATCATGCAGCAGGGGCATATGCGGTTTGAGCCGAACATCAATCTGCACATCTCGGCGGAAGGCAAGGTGTGGAAGACGCCGATTTCGGAGCTCAAAAATCTGAATTCGTTCCGTGCCGTTGAGCGAAGCTGCGCCTACGAGATTCAGCGGCAGCTTACGGAATGGCATTCGAATGGCGGCCCGCGCCAGGAAGTCGCCAAAAAAGTGCCCAAGTTCACCCTCGGCTGGGATGATGAAAAAGGCGTCACGAAAGTGCAACGCAGCAAGGAGGAGGCGGAGGATTACCGCTATTTCCCCGACCCCGACCTGGTGCCCGTGACCGTCAGCCCGGAGTGGCGTAACACCGTGCAGGGCCGCCTCGTGGAACTCCCCATCCAGCGCCGCCAGCGCTACGAGCAGAGCCTGGGCCTCACGCCCAAGGAGTCGATGGTCCTCGTCGAGGAACGCCCCAATGCCGAACTCTTCGAAGCCGCCCTCGCCGCCGGCGCGGCACCGCGTAGGCTGGTGAATCTGCTGCTGGGCGTGGCCACCAAAACCGCCAACGAACGCGGCGTGCTGCTGCCCGCGCTGGGCATCCCCGCCCCTACCTATGCCGCCCTCGCCAAACTGGCCGACGACGGCACCATCTCCGCCACCGCCGCCGTCGCCGTCTTCGAGGAACTTCTGGCCAACCCCTCCGGCGACCCCAGGGCCATCGCCCAGGCCCGGGGCCTCCTGCAGGTGCGTGATGTGGCCGCGACCGAAAAATGGGTGGACGCCGCGATTGCCGCCAACCCGAAGGCGGTGGATGACGCAAAAAATAACCCCAAGAAAAAGCAGGCCAGCATGGGCTTTTTGCGCGGAGCGGTGATGAAACTCAGCCAGGGCAAGGCGGACCCGAAGCTGGTGGGGGAGTTGCTGGAGAAGAGGTTGAATGGATGAGGGACTGGTTATCCGGCGAGTTTGGTAATGAGTCGCTGGACCTTGGGCACGAGTTCCACCGGAACGGCCATCATGGTGAGGCGCGTGCTGGCATAGGCGGCTTCATCCTCGGCGACGGCCTCGTCCTCGGTTTGCGTTTCGTAGTGTTTAATGAGTTCCTTGATGGATTTCTCATCCCAGCCCTTGGGAAATTTGTTACGCGTCTGCTTCATCGGGGTATCCGTCGGCGCGTACGGGATTTGCGTTGTGGAGCGACTCGGAGTGTCCGAACCTCTTCATGTGTGGGATCGACAATGGCGCATGTCATGGTGGGAAATAGTTCTTTATCAACATGCTTGGGGAGCTTGGCGAACTGGCCGGTGCGTTTTTCATAATCGGCCTGGACTTTCCGCAGGTGACGGGCAAGACGGTCGAGGTCATTGTCGAATTTGGCGGCCAAATTCCGCCGGTGAGTTCTCACCTCATCAATGAGCGGATCGGAATGGCTCGCCTTTAATTTTGCATGAATCGTGCCCATAAAATCAATCTCCAGTTTCATTTTCCGGCCAGAGGACGTCTGGCGTGATGATGCTTGGCGGAAGATACCCAATACGCAGGCAAATTTTGCTGAGATGCTCCACTTTGTTGACGTTGGCCATATGGCGGACATTCCACGACAGAATGTGTTTCATTGTATGCACAGTAGCGACGGCGACATGAAGCGCGTCGCCTGATTCGGCGGGGCCTGGCATCACACGTTCTTTGACCAGTATTTTCGCGAATCCTAAAGCCAACGCATCAATCGGCAGCAGAGAAATGCCAACCGTCATCATTAGGGCCTTTTCGCGGTTGGGATATGTGGGGTTAGACAATTCCGCGATCACTTCCGCCGAAATGAACAAATTGTGCTGGTGGCGTTGCATGGTCCACCACGTTTGGCTTTCTTGCCGCCGCGAGAGGCTGGCGGGGTCAGTTCGTGTGCTGACGCATGCCGAGAAGAAACTGGTTTCGAGGTAAATCTTGGCCATGTGAGGATTCTATCAGATCGCTGTCAGGTGAACGAGGCGCAAAACGTTGGCAACGCTTTGCATGCCTCGGCTATCATGCCTCTCTGACGTATCCGGAGGCCTCATGCGCATCTTCCCACTCCCCGCCACCATCCTCCTCGCCGGCATGCTCATCGCCTGCCAGACCGCCCCGCCCTACGCCCCCGCACCCCGCCTCACCCCCGCGCCGCCAGCCACCGCAGCCGCCTCGGCACTCCCCCCCTCCGCCACCCAATTCGCCCCCGCCGAAGTTTCCCAACGCCTCCTCGATGAACCTACCCGCCGCGTCCTCCGCTTTTCCAACGGCTTCACCGCCCTGTTACAGCAGAACAAAACCGCCCCCGTCGTCGCCACCCGCATCTTCATCAAGGCCGGCTCCCTCACCGAACAAGAACACCTCGGCGCGGGTATCAGCCATCTCGTCGAACACCTCGTCGCCGGAGCCTCCTCGGGCAAGCGCAATCAGGCCGAAAACACCCTCCTCCTCCTGCAAATGGGCAACCACTCCAACGCCTTCACCGATGCCGACCAATCGTGTTATTACATCACCACCACCGCCGACAAGTGGCCGCTGGCCGCCGAACTGCTGGTCGATATGACCACGAATTCCACCTTCACCCGCCAGCAGTTTGACCGCGAATTCCAGGTCGTGCAGCGCGAACTGGAGATGGATGAAGCCCAGACCGACCATGTCTTCTACGTCCACGCCCTGACCAACCGCTACCTGGAAAGCCCCGCCCGCATTCCCATCGTCGGCTACAAGGCCGCCTTCCAAACCCTCACCTACGAGGACTGCCAGGCGTATTACCGCCGCATGTACGTGCCCGACAACATGATTATTTCCGTCGCCGGCGACCTCGATCTGGATGCCGCCGAAACCTGCCTGCTCAACCAGGTTAAGGCCATTCGCCGCCGCCCCGCCCCGATCATCGCGCTCCCGCCCGAACCCCCCGTCACCGCCCCGCGCCGCTCCGTCGCCCGCGGCGATGTCGCCCAGGCCCGCATCCAGTGGGCCTTCCCCACCTCCGACATTTACGGCACAGACCTTCCCGCCACGCGCGTCCTGTCCGGCGTGCTCGGCGGCGGCGAGTCCTCGCTGCTGGTGCGCAAACTGCGCGAGGAGTTGACCCTCGTGGCGACCATCTCCAGCGTCAATACCGCCCCGCGCTATGTTGAGGGCCAGTTGGAGATCAACGCCACCCTCGCCCCGGAAAAAATACCCGCCGCCCAGGACGCGCTCTGGGCGGTTCTGGATGATCTGCTCAAGAACGGCATCACCGACCTGGCCCTCACCCGCGCCAAGGCCCAGGCCGCCGCCAACCTCGTCTTCGACAATCAAACCGCCGACCAGCAGGCCGTCCGCAATGCCGAGGATTTCCTGGTCGCCGGCAACATCGATTTCACCGCGCTGCTGGTCCAGCGCATGCAGGCCATCACCGCCGCGCAAGTCCTCGCCGCCGCCCGCAAATACATCACCCGCGAACATCTGCTCACGACCGTGCTACTGCCGAAGAACGCTCCGGACCCCTTCGCCGCCAAAGCCGCCGCCACCGCCGCCGCCGACCAGGTGGTCGTCAAGCGCACCGTCCTCGACAACGGCGTCACGCTGCTGATCTCCCGCAACCCCGCCGCGCCCCTCGCCTGCTTCAACCTCTACACCCTGGGCGGCCTGCTCGCCGAGGATGACTCCACCAATGGCATTGGCATGGTCATGATGAACCTCCTGCCGCGCGAAACCGCCTCCCGCTCCCATGCGCAAATCACCGACTTCCTCGATGCCACCGGCACCTCCGTTGTGGGCACCTCCGGCAACAACGCCTTCCAGCTCTCCATGGCCTGCCTCAAGGACCACGCCCCCGACTCCTTCGCCCTCTTCGCCGATCTCGCCCTGCATCCCAAGTTCTCCGCCGCGGAACTCGCTCAGGTCAAGCACTCGCTGATCTTCTCCGTGGAAACCGCCACCGAGGATTGGTCCGGCGAGGCCTACCGCACCGTCCGCGACGTCTTCTACGCCTCCTCCCCCTACAAGTGCCTGCCCGAAGGCAACACCAACATCATCGACAAACTCACCCCCGCCCAGATCGCCGCCCACTACAACACCTACTTCCTCGACCCCGCCCACATGGTCATCGCCATCTCCGGCGACATCGACCCCGCCGCCGCCGCCCAGTGGGCCTTGCCCTTCCAGGCCATCCCCCCGCGCAATCCGACGCGCAATACCTACAGCATCACCAACGAGCCGCGAACGGTCGTCAAACCCACCGCCAAGCAATCCGCCACTGTCATGTTCGCCTACCCCGGGGCCAACATCGCCAGTGCGGATCGCGACACGCTCGTGCTGCTCAAGACCTACCTGGGCGGCTATTCCTCGCCTAGCGGTTCACTATTGCATGAAACGCTCCGCAGCAAGGGCCTGGTTTACACCGTCAAGGTGACCACCGTTTCCGGCCCCGCCGGCGGATTGTTCATCATCACCGCTCTGGGCGAACCCAAAAATGCCGACGCCATCGCTTCGACCATCTCGGGCCTCATCGAGAACCTCAAGGCGGGCAACGTACCCGACGTCGCCTTCAACACCGCCAAGGACCAGACCATCACCGGCAAGAAACTCGATCTGCCCACCATCGCGGACATTTCCTCACACCAGGCCCTCAACGAAGTCCTCGGCGTGGGCTTTGACGACGACCTGAAATTTGCCGACCACATCCGCGCCCTCACCAAGGACGCCCTCGTCCGTGCCGGCAACAAATACCTCACCACCCCCACGCTGGTGATTATGACCCCCAACGCCAAGGACGCGCCGTAGCGCCCGGTCCTACGGTTCCAAGGTGATGGCCGCCGCGCCGGCGCTGTCGAAGGTCGGCGTGATTTTCCAGGAAATGCTCTCCGGCGTGCAAACCGCCGACAAGCCCTCGCCGCATTGCGTGTAATACACCGTGAAATACAGCGCCCCGGGACGCCCGTCCAGCGCCCCGGCGGGAACCATCGCAGCCAGTTTCGGCGCCCCACCCTGCCCCGCGGGCGCCGACAGCGTCGCCGTATGCAGCGTCCGCGCGCCATCCGTGACGCGCAGCGAAAGCGGCGCGCCGTCCGTCAGGTGCTGCCGTGCCGGCAGCGCCAGCGTGATGGCCAGGGCGATGGGCTTGCCGCTGGCCAGCGTTTTGGCCCCGGCGTCACGTGCGGCGATGTCCGGAACCTCGGTCCCGGCGCCCGGCGCCGCCAGCCCCTCAATCACCAGTTCCTTCCACGCCCCCGTCTGCGGATTCCACCGCACCACGCGATGATTGTTCGTGTCCGCAATAAACGCTTCCGTAGCCCCGGCCACCGCCACCGCTGCCGGTTCAAAAAGCTCCAACGCCCCGCCCGCCGTGCCCGTCCCCGGTTTTCCCGTGCCCGCCAGCGTCTTGGCCGTTCGCGCCTCGGAATCCAGCAGCTTGATCTTGTGGTTGTAGGTGTCGGCCACCAGCAGCTTGCCCTCCGCCGTCAGCGCCACCCCCAGCGCATGCTGGAGCAACGCCTGCCCCGCATCCCCGTCCCGGTCGCCAAACGTAAACAGCCCCCGCCCCACCACGGTGAACACCTTGCCCGCCTTGAGGTCCAATCCCCGGATGGCCGAAACCTCCGAATCCGCAAAATACAGAATCTGGTGCGCCGCATCCAGCGCCAAGCCCGAAGGCTGCGCCAGATTCGCGTCCGCCGCCGCGCCGTCCCGGATGTTCTCCCGCGTGTTCCCCGCCGCCACTTCCGTCATCCCCGTCAGTATGTTCATCGCAAAAATCTGATGCTGCCCCGCCTGGGCGATGTACAACCGGTTCCCCGACACCGCCACATCCCACGGCGAGTTCAACCCCTGCAGCCGTCCCGCCTTGCCCGCGACGGGGTCGAACACCTGTGTCCCCGTGCCCAAAACGCTCGTCACGGTCTTCTTCTCCAGGTCCACCTTGCGAATGAGATGATTCTCCGTGTCGGCAACCCACAGCACATTGCCCGCCAGCGCCCCCCCTTGCGGACGATTGAAGCTGGCCTGGGCCAGGCCCCCGTCCGCATGGCCCGCCAGGCCGCTGCCTACGATCTGCTGGACGGCGGCATGCGCCGCGTCATCCGGATAGGACGTGATGACAATGCGATTGTGATTCGAGTCGATGATGAACAGCCGTTTGCCCGCCACGTCGGCCAGGACTTTCCCCGGGAACGACAGCCCCGTGGCCGCCCGCACCTGCCCTTCGCGCGCCAGTTTCAGCGGGGCTTTCGCCAGCGTGCCCCGGGCCCGTCCCTCGGCCAGCGCCTGGGCGATGGTCTTGTCCAAAAGGTCGCGGTGCCCTTCCCCGGACACTCCGCCGATGAGCTTGCCGTCGGACCCCGCCACCACCAGCGTGGGCCAGGCAGACACCCCGTAGGCGTCCCAGACCTTGTGGTTTTCATCCACCAGCACCGGGTGGTTGATTCCGTATCGTTGAATGGCCGCGCGGATGTTGGCCGGGTCCGATTCATTGTCATACTTGTTGGAGTGTACGCCCAGGATGACCACCGGCTGGTCCTTATATTTTTGTTCCAGGAATTCCAGATCGGGTATCACATGCATGCAGTTGATACAGCAATAGCACCAGAAATCCAGCACCACCACCTGCCCTTTCAGGTTGCTTTTATAGGAGAGCGCTTGATCGGAATTCAGCCAGGCGAAACCGGCCGGAAAGTCGGGGGCGTTGACCAGTGGATTCATGGCGGGATTGTCCTTGGATTGGGCCAGTGCGGGCAGTGTGAAATCTCCTGCCGGCAACGCCAGCCAGGCGGCAAGTGCCAGCAAGGCCAGGCCGACAGTGGCCGTCAGGCCGCGCTTGGGAAAGGCAAACATGGGAGGCTCCGAAGCATGCATGAACAACTTTGGATAATAGGCGCCAAGGGAGGCGGCCGTCGAAGACCGCGGGAATTTGGTGTATCATTGGGGGTATGAACGTGAATGCGTTTTTGCTGCCCCTGGGGGTGTTTTTGTTCTTGGCGTGCATGCGGCTGCCGGCGCCGGGGACGGTGGGGCACGACGGGGGTGGGGGGGTGATGCCAGTGTCCAAGGGGGTGGATCAGCAGTTGAAGGTGGCGGTGGGGGGGTCGGGGGGGGGGGCGGGGGCGGTGTTGGCGGTGTGGGTGATTGAGCCGGCGGCGGGGACTTCGATCCGGGGGACGGTGATCTTTTTGCACGGGTTCATGACGAGCCACCACACGGTCGCCAACGCGGGCGAGGCGCTGCGGCGGGCGGGGTATCGGGCGGTGCTGGTGGACATGCGGGGGTTTGGGGAGTCCACGGGGATGAATACGGATTTTGGGGTAACCGCGGCGCGGGATATGCGGCAGTTGGTCGATTACCTGCAGCAGAAGGATTTGTGCGGGGAACGGGTGGGGGTGTATGGGACGTCGCTGGGGGCGGCGACGGCGATATTGTTCGCGGCGGAGGATTCGCGGGTGGCGACGGTGGTGGCGGTGGCGCCGTTTGCGGACCTACGGACGGAGGTGCCGTCGTTTGCGCGGGGGGTGCTGGGGAAGTTGGGGGATTTGGTGCCGGAGAAGAATTTGAGCAAGGCGGCGGATGTGGTGGGGGCGGTGGCGCGGTGGGACATGGACCAGGCGCGGCCGATTGATGCGATCCAGAAGACGCGGGCTTCGGTGCTGCTCATTCATGGGGATGCCGACACGTTCATTCCGCATGCGGCGTCCGAGCAGTTGCATGCGGCGGCGGCGGATCACAGCGAGTTGGTGACGATGCACGACCGGGGGCATCTGGATGTGTGCTTTGACATTCCGGGGGAGCTGCGGGTGATGACGCGGGAGTGGTTTGACCGCAAGTTGATGGGGCGGTGAGGGGAGGG
>CAIPTQ010000009.1 GCA_903868035.1 uncultured Phycisphaerales bacterium | reverse complement strand
GCCTTGGACGTTGTCGGTTATCACGGGTGGCTCATCGCCGAAATCGGCGGGGGCAACGCGGAGCGGTTGAAGACCATCGCCGGGTTGATGGATAAGATCATGGCTGCATAGCGGGCGTTTCCCGTCCTTTGGGGCGGGAGACTTCTTTGCCTGGCTTTCCAGGGTTGGCGCCGCGCGTCACCCCTGGCTTCTTGTCTTGCCGCTCGGGAAGATGATTTCCCGGGCGCCGCCTCAGGAGCGATTGGCGACGGGCTGCGGGAGGTTCGCGATGAGGCGGATGGCTTCGGCGGTGAGGCTGGTGATTTTGGCCCAGTCGTTGGCGTGAATGAGCTTGCGCTCGACCATCCAGGAACCGCCGACGGCGGCGACGATGGGCAGCGCGAGGTATTCGGCCAGGTTGCCCAGGTTAATGCCGCCGGTGGGAATGCACTTGAGGCCCGTGTGAGCATAGGGGGCCGAGAGCGCCTTGAGCATGGTCGCCCCGCCCGCCGCCTCGGCGGGAAAGAACTTGACGGTGGTGCAGCCCAGATGGAGCGCGCGTTCGATGTCCGAGGGGGTCATCACCCCGGGAAAAAATGGCAGTTCGCAGTGCTGCGCGGCGGCGACCACGGTGCCGTTCAAACCGGGCGCCACGGCGAATTGGGCGCCGGCCTTCTTGGCTTGCTCGACTTGGTCGGGGGTGAGGATGGTGCCCGCGCCGACGATCATCTGGGGCATGGCTTGGCGAATCACGGCAATGCACTGGGCCGCCTCGGGGGTGCGAAAAGTGACTTCGATCACATTCAGGCCGCCGTCGAACAAGGCTTTGGCGACCGGCACGGCGGTCGCGACGTGGTCGATGACGGCCACGCTGACCAGCCGGCACGGGATTAACTGTTGCATCATGGTGCCGCAGTCATACGGAAATTGGCGCGTGCATGCAAGCGCGAAGGGGCGTTCCGAGGATGGGGATTGGTAATACCGCCCCATCGGTGAAATACGCTTGCGGGATCGCCCCGGCGATGCTTAATTCCATTTCCATGACAATGACCCAGGGAGAGCCTCCCATCGATTTGCGTAGTGATACCGTGACTTTGCCCACGCCGGGCATGCGTGAGGCCATGGCGAACGCCGAGGTGGGGGATGACGTCATGGGCGAAGACCCCACCGTGCGGCGGCTCGAGGAAGAAACCGCGGCTTTGCTCGGCAAGGAAGCGGCGGTCTTTGTGCCGTCGGGAACAATGGCCAACCAGATCGGCCTGCGCGTCCATACGGAGCCCGGGGATGAGGTGATTGTGGACGGCAACGCGCATATTTACTATTACGAGGGCGGGGCGCCCGCGGCGCTCGCCGGAGCGCACTGCCGTTGTCTGGCGGGCCGGCGCGGCATTTTCGCCGCGGCGGATGTCGAAGCGGTGTTGCGGCCCGCGGACCCGCATTTTGCCCCGACCCGGTTGATCTGCCTCGAGAACACGCACAACCGGGGCGGGGGCAGCATCTGGCCGCTGGAACGGATGGCGGAGATCTCCGCCCTGGCGCGCCGGCACGGGTTGCGGATGCACCTGGACGGGGCGCGGCTCTGGAACGCCTCGCTGGCCAGCGGCGTCCCCGAGCGGGAGTATGCGGCCCATTTCGACACGGTGAGCGTGTGTTTCTCGAAGGGTCTGGGCGCGCCGGTGGGGTCGGCGCTGGCGGGAACGCGGGCCGGGATCGAGCGGGCGCGGCGGTTCCGCAAGCAATACGGCGGAGGAATGCGCCAGGCGGGAATCCTCGCCGCGGGCGCGCTCTACGCCCTGGAACACCACCGTGCCCGCTTGGTCGCGGACCACGCAAACGCCAAGACCCTGGCCCGCGGTTTGGCCGCATGCGCCGGGATTGAGCTGGACCCGGCCACCGTCGAGACGAATATGGTGCTGTTTCGAGTCCTGGAGGCGCCCGCCCGGGTGCTGGCCCAACAACTCGACGCGGCGGGGGTGCGGATGTTTGCCACCGGCTTGGACACCATCCGGGCGGTGACGAACCTGAACGTGTCCGCGGCGGATATCGGACGGGCGCTGGAGATCATCGGGCGCGTGCTGAAGCGCGGCGCCTGAAACGGGAGTGGGCGGTGAATAACATCCCGGCAACTCGCGCGTTTTTTGTTTGCCTCGCCGGTCGCGTGACCGTTTGATGTGGGCGACGTGATTATGGGCTCACCCGTACCCGAACAACCAAACGCCGCGGCGGAACAGAAGGCCAGGGAATTCTTGGCCCAGGGCCGCTTTCGCAAGGCGCGCGACGAGTTTAAGGTCCTCTGCAAAGTGGACCGGGCGAAGTATTTGCCCGGGTTGATCGAGGCCAACGTGGGATTGGCCAAAGAGATGC
>CAIPTQ010000008.1 GCA_903868035.1 uncultured Phycisphaerales bacterium | reverse complement strand
GTCCTCACCCGGCCCGACGAATTCGACGTCATCGCCACCCTCAACCTCAACGGCGACTACCTCTCCGACGCCCTGGCCGCCCAGGTCGGCGGCATCGGCATCGCCCCCGGCGGCAACATCAACTACCTCACCGGCCACGCCATCTTCGAAGCCACCCACGGCACCGCCCCCAAGTACGCAAACCTGGATGTCGTCAACCCCGGCTCGGTCATCCTCTCGGGCGTGATGATGTTCGAACACCTCGGCTGGTCCGAAGCCGCCGCCGCCATCGAGAAGGGTCTGGAAGCCGCCATCCACAACAAAACCGTGACCTACGATTTCGCCCGGCAAATGCAGGGCGCCACGAAGATCAAATGCAGCGAATTCGGGGATGAGATCATCAAGCATCTGGGATGAAAATATTCCCCCACCCCTTCAATACGTCCGATTTCGACGCATGCCGGCCCAGAGCGCGATAGCGATCCAGAGGGCGGCTTGCACCACCAGATGCGTTGGCGTAACGACGCGGTTGACCGCGCTGAGAAGTTGCACGAGCGGCGGTTCGACGTGCGTGTAGGCGGTGAGCAACTCATAGGCGCTCGCGTACGCGGGGATCGGCGGCACAAGCAGGAAGTATGCGATGTTGGCGGCGATGGATACCGCATAGCTGAACGCCGAGAAAGCCAGGGCGCAGGCGGAAAAGATGGCGATCCAAAGGGCGTGGTACTGACGTCCCAGACGCGCCATCCAGAAGGCGGTGACGATGAACAGGAGCACGTAAGTCCCGCCCCTCACACAACTAGCCAGGCAACCGTAAGTCCACGAATCGCGAGCTTCGGTGTTGGTCAGGTTGATGATGATGTTGGCCAGAAAGACCATCAGGCATAGAATGACCGCTGCGCGAACGACCTGGCGCAGGCGACCCGCGGATGGTTCTCCTGGTGCGGGCCTCTGTCCAGTGGTGAGCAGCCAGGTTCCCACCACCACGGCAGCCGTGGAAAACACCGCGAAAATAACAGGCAGATACCGATACCATCCGGAGATGTACAGGTAGGGGTGGCGATCCAAGAGTGGTTCGACGATATAGCGCCCGCTTAAAAACGCCAGGGGATAGAGCAGCATGATCAAAGCGGCGACCATGAGGCGGATGCGCGGGGCACTCACCCCGCGCGAGGCATAGTTGAGCGATGGCGCAGTGGACATGGTGGGAATTGTAACACAGCCCTGGATTGGCCGCAGAGAGCATTCTGAAAACCTCAAAGCCGCCCTTTCTCATTAGGCGGGCGAAGCCGTTTGTTACCGTTTTTATGGAAGGCGTAAACAAGGTCAAATGCAGCGAATTTGGTGATGAAATCATCCGCCACCGATAATAACCGACAAAATACGCATTTATGTGAAGCAACCATCGTGCCTGCTAAGTGAAAATACTCTTAGGCACTTGCCACGCTTCTTCACAAAGTTTCATAAGTGCTTGTAAAATAACGCGAAGCGAATTTTAAAAAAAATTGCAAAAATTATGGCAATTCACTGGACCCCACCCCGATTCTTGTCGTATTATTAATTAGAGCGGTTTTCATGCGACCCTATCGTTTCTTCGCAAGTTTGTTCTCGCTGGGGCTTGCCTTTTCGCGGAACTTACCGCTACGAACGAGTGAAATCTGCTCTAGTCGGTCGTTCGAGTCCCCACAACTCATGGCCGACTGTAGTTCCTTCCTTCTCCCCCCACGAATGCCGGTGATCGTCTCCCACGCGATCACCGGCTTTTTTATTGCCCTCCCACCCCTTTTCTCAACGGCTGAGATCGTGGCGGTTTGGGAAATCTGGGCGCTGTGGGCCGTCCCGATTAACCCCCCCCCATAACCTGACCGATAAATCGCGGTAGGCATCTTATCCCGTGTAGGTTCTGGGCTTATGGATATCGCAACCCTGATTGGTTTCGTGGTCGCCGCCGGCGCCGTTGTTTTCGCCATGTACGAGGGCGCCGAGGGCCAGTTCAAGGTCTTCTACTCCCAGGAAGGCTTCATCCTGGTCATGGGCGGGGCCATCGGCCTGGCGGTCATGTCCATGCCCTTCCATGTCGCCAAATCATTGCCTGCATATATCAAAAAGTGTCTATTCCACAAGGAAGTCGAGGCCCGCCACCTCATCGAGCAGATCGTCCAGTTCGCCGAGGTCGCCCGCCGCGACGGCGTGCTGGCCCTGGAAAACTCCGTCAAAACCACCAGCGACCCCTTCCTCAAAAAGGGCCTCCAACTCGCCATCGACGGGGCCGACCCCGCCGTCATCGAGCAGGTCCTCTCCATCGAACTGATGTCCATCGAGGAGCGCCACCACCACGGCCGCAAAATCTTCGAGCTCATGGGCAAGTACGGGCCCGCCCTGGGCCTCACCGCCACCCTTGTCGGCCAGGTCTGCATGTTCAAGAACATGGCCGCGCCCGAACCCGCCGCCGGCGGCGAAAAAGGCGCCGGCGGCGACAACCAGGCCGCCACCATCGCCAAGGCCCTCCAGATCGCCCTGCTGGGCACCCTCTACGGCACGATCTGGGCCAACGTCATCTGCGGCCCCCTCTATGACAAGCTCACCATCCGCTCCAAGGAGGAGCTCTTCAACAAACAGATCATCATCCAGGGCATCCTTTCCATCCAGGCCGGCGACAATCCCCGCATCGTCGAAAGCAAACTGCTCTCCTTCCTCTCCAGCAAGCAACGCTCCGGCATGGCCCCGGCCGCCGGCGGCAAGGAAAAGTAACATGAGAAGTCAGAAGCAAGAAGACAGAAGCAAGAAGACACGAGTCGGAAGGCTCATGGGAGAAATGTTTCTTCTGGCTTCTGACTACTGACTTCCGGGAGTCCCCCATGTCCATGAAGAAAAAAGCCGCCGCCCCCGAACCCGCCGGTGAATCCGCCCCCATGTGGATCGTCAGCTTCGCGGACCTGGTCACCCTCATGATGAGCTTCTTCGTCGTCCTGTACGCCCTCAAGCAGGGCGGCGAAAAACGCCAGCTCGAAACCGCCGCCGACATCCGCGCCATGTTCGATCCCGGATACATCCCGCCGGCCGATTCCACCTCCGAATTCGACCAGCTCGTCCGCATGCGCCACGGCCTGGCGCCCGGTCCCAACTACGTCAACAACGGCGGCCACGCCCTCAAGCCCACCGACGGCGCCACCGGCGTCGACCAGACCGTCACCGCCATCCGCCCCGGCAAGCAAATCGTCACCGGCACGCGCATCACCTTCGAGCTCAATTCCACCGCCCTGGACCCCGGCGACCTCGACGCCATCCGCCAGATCGCCGACAAGATCCGCGGCCTGAACAACATCCTCTTCGTCAAGGGCCACATCTCCCCCGATGAACTCCCCCTGCGCCCGGACGACCCCCAGGGCATGGGCCTGTCCTACCTGCGCGCCAACTGCGTCATCGAGGAATTCGCGCGCCAGGGCATCGACCGCAAAGTCCTCCGGCCCCTGGCCTGCGGCCCCTACGAACCGCTCAAGACCGCCGCCTACGACCCCGCCACCATCAAGCTCAACCGCCGCGTCGAAGTCTTCACCACCGAAAACACCGCCAGCGACTACATCCCCATCAACACCGTCCCGGCCACCGAAAAACCCGCCCCCGCCCCCGCCACCGAGCGCGCCTCCGCGACCACGCCCGCGGCCACTTCCGCGGCCAGCCACGCAGGCACTTCCGCCACCAGCCCCGAGGACAAGAAACCGGCGGAGAAGTAGCCGCTCCTGCGCCGGCCGACACCAGGCCGCGCGGCATCCGGCAATTTGTCCCGCACGCCCCTGCGATGCCGATAACAAGCGCTCCGACTCCCGAGTCGCACCGCGCAGACCATTGCGCCGGGGTGTCCGATAGGCAGCGGAAAATGAAGACCGAACAAAATGAAGAATAATACGGTCCGCCTCCTTCCGATATTTCCCTCAATTTCAGGCCCTTGCGCAACATATGCTATAATATGCACGTATAATTTTGAGTATCCGTGAATTTTATATTTGACGACGGGCATATATGGTGCATACTGCATGCAGCCGCCCGGCTGTCAGGCACGATGCGCGGCAACCCGCGACGGTCGCGGGCCGTGGGGTAAACCCAGGCGGGATTTTTATTTGTTCTTTATGTGGGTGTGGTCATGATGAAAAATCACCGGCGCGCCGGGTTGGGCGTGGTTTGTGCGTTGGCCCTCCTGGCGCGGGTCGCGTCGGCCAGCATTGCCGATGTCACCTTCAACTTTGACGAGAACGGGAACAACACCCTCATCATCAACAATGGCGTGCCGCACCCGGTGGATTCCACCACCGCGGCGCCGGGCATCGGCTTGCCCGCGACGCTCCGGTACAACCTTTCCTTCCCCTTTGTCCCAGGCTTCGTCATTCTGCAAGAAAACCAAGACGGTCAAGGCCTTTATGAGACTTCGGATCTGCTTCTGTTCGTGCCCGGTGAAGGCCTCTACGTGTACTCGGGTTCGGGGGACCGGGACTTGGCTGACGTGAATGGCATTCCCAACCTGCAATTGATCCAGGATTTTTTCCCCAACCACAAAACACTGTTGGAGCAGGGTGGAGAAGGCGGCTGGAATGGGTATTTGGGTTATGTGCCCGGGGTAAATGTGGAAAGAGGTCCCGATCCCGGGTTTATTGGCCCACACTCCACCTACAACTTCACCAGCGATGCGGTGCCCCTCCCCGGCGCGGCCTGGACGGGGCTGACCCTCCTGGGCGGCGTGGCCGGCGTAAGCGCGCTCCGCCGGAGATTCGCGCGGCGTCATGCCTGAGCGTATTTGTTACTCAATCAACCCCGACCAGGCGCTACGCGAATTGCGCCCGTATTATTTCCCCGGATGATTCAAAACCGCGCTTTCTCCACCCCACATTGCTTCGCTACGCCCCGTTCCCGCACCAGTTCCGCCAGGCCTGCCGCACCGCGCCCTGAAAGCTCCGTGCACACCGCCCGCATCCCATCCGCGGCGGGCGAACTGCACTTCAATATCCAGTATCCATGGATGGATTTGGAAGCAAATTACGCATTTTAGGATTGACGGTTTGCAAGCAAAAATCGGCAAAATGTTCAAAAATATTGCGCTCGCCCCTCCTTCATATATCTCCTTCAATAACAAGCAATTAGATACGTTATTCATCAAGATGTACGTATAATTCGGAGTATCCGAGAATTATCTCTTTGACGACTGCTTTTTATGGGGCATACTTCAAGTAGCCGCTCGGCGTTCAGATACACCGAGCGCGGCGACCCGCGATGGTCGCGGGTCGGCGGCGGAAAACCGCGGTGTGGGATTTTCATCTCTCTCTGACGGTGGGTGTTGCCATGAAAACAAATCACATGCTGGTCGGGTTGGGCGTTGTTTGTGCGTTGACCCTGCTCACGCGGGCCGTGTCAGCCAGTTCCTACGTTGACGATCAAGGTCAGATTGGGTACTTCAACACCGATGATCTTGTGACCTTCAGCTTTGATGAGAACGGGAACAACACCCTCACCATCAATCGCGTGACGGGCAATATCACGAGCAAGGTGAAGATCGAAACTGGCGCATCAATATTCCCAAGTTACACCATTACGCCCCCGAACCTGCCGCCCGTGACGTACGAAATGCCCGCCACCCTGCGTTACGACTTTATCCCTGATGCTTACGGCTACCTCTCCTTTAAGGAGAATAAAGACGGAAATGCGCTCTCGGACTTGATCCTGTTTTGGACCAATGGCATCTATGTGTACTCGGACATAGGCGATCGGAACCTTACTGACGTTGGTATTCCCACCGTGTTGTTCTCAGGTTACACCAACCTGTCATTGACTGAGCAGGGTGGTGAAAACGGCTGGAATGGGTATCGGGGTTATGTGCCCACACCTGCTGACGGCCCCGGATATATTGGCGGCGGTGTGGGTGTCACCTATAACTTCACCAGCGATGTAGTTCCCCTCCCCGGCGCGTTCTGGACGGGGCTGACCCTCCTGGGCGGCGTGGCCGGCGTAAGCGCGCTCCGCCGGAGATTCGCGCGGCGTCATGCCTGAGCGCATTTGTTACTCAATCAACCCCGACCGGGCGCTACATCAATAGCGCCCGGTTTTTTTATCACCCGCATACCCCGCTCCCGCACCAGTTCCGCCACGCCTGCCGCACCACCGCCTGAAAATCCCGGGCAAACCGCCCTCCATCCATCAGCGGCGACGCCCGCATCCGCCCGCGCAATCCCGCGCGCACCCCCGCCAGAGCCTCTACATCCCCCGCCAGTCCCGCCGCCACGCGCACGTATTCCTCCCGATCCCGGGCGATCCATTCCCCCAGCCCCAACTGCAGCAGCAAACTCACCCCGCTCCGCCCCACCGCCGTCGAACCCGCCAACGTCACCACCGGCACGCCCATGTACAGGGCGTCGCACGTGGTCGTTCCCCCGGCATACGGAAACGGATCCAAGGCGATGTCCATCCGCCCATACAGCCCCAGATACGCCTCAAACGACACCTTCTCCGTAAACGCACAACGCTCCGGATCCACCCCCGCCGCAGCCAATATCCCGCGCACCCGCCCCCGCGGGCTCCCCGGCGGCGCATGCAGCAGCAGCCGCGAACCGGGCACCGCCCCCAGCACCCGCGCCCACGTCTCGAGCGCCGGTCGCGACGCCTTGCAAAAATTATTCAAACACCCAAACGTGACCTGCCCCGCCGCCCGCGCCGGCAACGCATTCATCTCCGGCATCGCCTCCTCCGCCGCATAACACCAGTACGATTCCAGATACAACGACCGCTCCACATACCGCCCCGCGCCCCCCGGCGGATCGAGCCGCGCATCGGTCAGCCGGTAATCCATCGCCTCCATTCCCGTGGTCGAGCAGTACGCCAGATACGTAATCTGCACCGGCGCCGGTTGCTGCGCAAACACCAACAGCCGCCGCGAACCCCGCATGTGCATCGTCAAATCCACCAGCACGTCGATGCGGTCCTCCCGCACGCGCCCCGCCAGCTCTTCAGGCGACATCCCCGCCGTCTCGCGCCATTCCTGCGCCCGGCCGCGCAGCCGTGCGGTGATGGCATCCCCGCCCGCGTCCACGTCGCTGTAGCAGAAAAACGCCCCCGCCCGCGGATCGTGCGCCTCAAACAGCGGCGCCAGAAACCGCCCCACCGGATGCCGGCAAAAATCCGGCGAGATAAACCCAATCCGCAGCGGCCGCTCCGGGTCGCGCTGATTCGTGTGCGGCACCATGCGCGTCGCCAGCGGCCGCGCATGCCGCCGATTCCACTCCGCCAGCTCCCCCGCCAGCGCCTCGTCCTGCCCGGGCAGAAAATGCAGCACATACACCAGATTGCTGTGCGCCTCATGCAGCTCCGGCGTGATCCGCAACGCCGCCCGATACGCCCCTACCGCTTCCTCCAATTCCCCCAGAAACTTCAGCGTGTTCCCCAAACTGACATACGCCGCGGCATAGTCGGGCTTTATCCGCAACGCCTCCCGATACGCCGCCGCCGCGTCATCCAATTGGCCCTGCTGCTGCAACACATCGCCCAGACTGCCGTGGGCCTCGGCGCAATCCGGCTGCACCCGCAGCGCCGCGTGCAACGCCTCCCCCGCCTCCCCGAATTTCCCCTGCATGTGCAGCGCCTGCCCCAGATTCAGCAGCGCCAGCACATCGTGCGGACTCGCCGCCACCGCCTGCCGATATGCCCCCACCGCCTCCTCCCATCGTCCCATCCTCTGGAGCACGTTCCCCAGGTTAAAGTGCGCCCCGGCACAATCCGGCTTCCACCGCAGGCACTCCCGCAGCGCCGCCGCGGCCTCCTCCAACTCTCCCTGCCCGAGCAACGCGACCCCCAGATTATTATGCGCCTCGGCAAAATCCGGCTGCGCCCGCAGCGCCGCCCGCAACGTCGCCACCGCCTCGGCGCCCTTCCCCTGCCGTTCCAGCGTGTTCCCCAGGTTGTTGAGCGTCAACGCGTCATTCGGATTCACCCGCAGCGCCCTCTGATACGCCGCCACCGCCTCCTCCCACTTGCCCTGCGCCTGCAAGATGTTCCCCACATTGTTATGCGCCGCGGCATAATCCGGCTGCAGCGCCACCGCCCGGCCCAGCGCCTCCAGTGCCGCCTCCAACTGCCCCAGACCCTTCAGCGCGGTCCCCAGGTGATACTGTGCCGCCGCCCATCCCGGCTTGAGCGTGAGCGCGCTCCGAAACGCCGCCGTTGCCTGTTCCAGCTTCCCCTGCGCCTGCCAGGCGAGTCCCAGATTGTCATGAAACTCCGCCACCCCCGGCCGCAGCGCCACCGCCCGCCCAATCAACTCCGCCGCCGCCCCATGCCGCCCCGCCTGGTGCGCCACAATTCCCAGCAGATGCAGCGCATTGGCATGGTTCGGGTCGTGCGCCAACACCTGGCGATACCATGGCTCCGCCTCCGCCAGCCGCCCCGCCTGATGCTGTTGCAAGCCCCGCATCAGAATCGCTTGAAGTTCCGCTTCCGTCATGGATGTTCACTCTACCGAGAAGGGCGTGTTTTCGCACCCCCCCCGCCCAAGCACCGTCCCTGCATTCTGCTTGTCGGTGGTGACGACGGCAATTTTCTCCATATTTCCTTGCAACCGCCGCGGCGGTCATGCGTCTAAGCACATTGCGGTAGAAAGAGCTTTGAAGGAGCACGCCATGAAAAATGTCGCGGGGATTATGTGTCTTTCGGTCCTGCTGGCACTCCCGTCGTTCGCCCAACAACCACCCGATGCCAAGGCCGTCCCGCCCGCCATCACCGCGGCCAAGCCCACCGTCACCACCGCCCCTTCCACCCAGAGCGACGTGGTGCAACTGGCCATCCTGCTGGACACCAGCACCTCCATGAACGGCCTGATCGACCAGGCCAAAACCCAGCTCTGGCAGGTCGTCAACGACATCGCCAAAACCCAGGTCGAAGGCCAGAAGCCCGACATCCAGGTCGCCCTGTATCACTACGGCACGCCTTCATTGGGCGCGGAGACCGGCTACATCAAGCAGCTCGTCCCGCTTACCGACGACCTCGACAAGATTTCCGCCGAGCTCTTCAAGCTGACCACCAGCGGCGGCGACGAATACTGCGGCGCCGTCATCAAAAAGGCCGTCGAGGAACTCAAGTGGTCCGAGGAAAAAGGCGCCTACAAGGCCATCTTCATCGCCGGCAATGAACCCTTCACCCAGGGCACCGTCGATTACCGCGAATCCTGCAAGCAAGCCGTCGGCAAGGGGATCGTCGTCCACACCATCTTCTGCGGGCCCGAGCAGACGGGCATCGCCACCAACTGGAAGGACGGCGCCACCCGTGCCGACGGGACGTACTCCTTCATCGACCAGAACGCCCGCGTGGCCCGCGTCACCACCCCGCAGGACAAACAACTCGCCGATCTCAGCGGCAAGCTCAACGACACCTATGTGCCCTACGGCGCCAACGGCAAGGTGGGCGCGCAGAACCAGGCCGCGCAGGACAAGAATGCCGGCGGCCTGGGCGGGGCGGCCGTCGCCGCGGAGCGCGCCATCACCAAGGCCAACGCCGCCTATCGCAATTCCACCTGGGACCTTGTGGATGCCGTCAAGTCCGGCAAGGCGAACCTGAAGGACATCAAGGCCGAAGACCTGCCCGCGGAGATGCGCGCCCTGGATGAAAAAGGCCGCGAAGATTTCCTGGCCGCCAAGCAGAAGGAGCGCGAGGCCATCCAGGCGCAGATCAAGCAGCTTAGCGACGAGCGCGACAAGTACATCGCCTCGATCGCCCCGGCCCGCGGCGCCGCGGGC
>CAIPTQ010000007.1 GCA_903868035.1 uncultured Phycisphaerales bacterium | reverse complement strand
CCACCGGCCCTGGGACGGCTCCCGCGTTGGGCATGTTGGGTGGCCGCGCCACAGGCCCGGCGACGGGCCCGGCAACCGCTGCCGCACGGGGCGGGCGCGGGCCGGGCGGGCCGGCGCGCGGCACTCCAGCGGAGCTGATCAGTCGCGGCTACGGCTATGCCACCGTCAACTACACCAGCATCGAGGCCGACGCCCTCGGCCAACGGAGCATTACTCTGGCCCGCAAACTGGGCCTGGCCCCCGGCCAGACGGCTCCCGCCGCCGACGAATGGGGCACCATCGCCGCCTGGGCCTGGGGCCTTAGCCGCGTGATGGACTACTATGAGACCGACCCGGCGGTCGATGCCAAACGGGTCGCCATCACCGGCACCTCCCGGCTGGGCAAGACCGTCACGTGGGCCGGCGCCATGGATCAGCGCTTTGCCCTGGTCATCGCGTGCTGCGGCGGCGAGGGCGGGGCGGCGCTGGCGCGGCGCAACTATGGCGAGACGATCGCCCACCTCGTCGAGCCCACGCGCTACCCGTATCAATTCGCCGGCAACTACGCCCAGTTCGCCAAGGATCCCAATACCTCCGCGGTCGATACGCACTGCCTGGTCGCCCTGCTGGCGCCGCGGCCCATCCTGCTTTCGACCGCCAGCACCGACGGCTGGTCGGATCCCTACGGCGAATTCTGCGCCGCCGTGGCGGCAACCCCGGTTTTCAAACTGGTGGGCAAACAGGGCCTGGACAACGACAAATGGCCCGGCACGGGCCCGGTGGTCGGCCAAGATCTGTCCTTCATCAATGTCGCCGGCCCACACGGAACCCCCGATTGGGATGCCTGGCTGAAGTTCATGGATACGTACTTGAAGCCGTAAACCCCGACACTGGGGCGGCGAATTCGCGCGCGGCCGCCGACAGTTGCGCGGCGTAAATCCGTGGCGGCGACGAGGCGTGGAACAAATCCTGCCACTTCTGATGGAGATGCGTAAATGGGTCATTCTTATGGACCGGCGGCAAATCCAGGCACCGGTACCGCCGGTCCTTCGCCGCCGCCGCATAGTCCACCTGCAACAACCTGCATATCGGGTGCCGGTGCCAGTGGTGCCGCCACCCCCGCCGGCGGCCCCCCCGCATTGGCTCCCGCTCGTTCTTGAACATTGCCAATGCCCCTCGCAGGGGTATACTGCGGCCTCCCCCAAGGCCCTCATTGCCCTACCCAAAGGAACTGGCAGCATGGACCCATGCAGTACGCACATGACTTCGGCCCCAGGGGGCGGAAGCGGCCTGCTCAGCATCGTCCTGCCGGCATACAACGAGCAGGCGGTCCTGCCCCAGACCCACGCCCGCTTCTCGGCACTGGCCCCTACGCTGGCGGAATTGGGCCTCGACTACGAACTCATCTTCGTCAACGACGGCAGCCAGGACCGCACGGCCGAACTCCTCGATCATCTCGCCGCCGCCGACCCGCATGTGCGGGCGGTACACCTGACGCGGAATTTCGGCCACCAGGCCGCCGTGACCGCCGGTCTTTCCGTGGCCCGGGGTAACGTGGTGGCCGTGATGGATTGCGACCTGCAGGACCCCCCGGAAATCCTCCCGCAGTTCCTCGCCGCGTGGCACGCGGGCTATCAAGTCGTCTACGCCATCCGGCGGCAACGCAAGGAATGGTGCGGCAAACGACTGGCGTACTGGGCCTTCTACCGGCTGCTGGCGGCGGTCAGCGAACTTAAAATCCCCCTGGACAGCGGCGATTTCTGCCTCCTGGACCGCTCCGCCGTGGACCTGCTCAACGCCCTCCCGGAGCGCCAGCGGTTTGTCCGCGGCCTGCGGACCTGGATCGGGCTGAAACAGAAGGGTGTGGAATACGAACGCGCCGCCCGCCAGGCGGGCGTGCCGCAGTACACCTTCACGGCGTTGTGGAAACTGGCCATGGACGGCTTGGTGAGCTTCAGCAGCCTGCCCCTGCGCTTCGTGATGCGGCTGGGGGTGCTCAGCGCCCTCGCGGCGCTCATCCTGGGCGCGTGGGTGGTGTGGGCCTCCATCTTTGACGCCAAGACCCCCCGCGGCTGGGCGAGCTTGGCCTGCCTGGTGCTCGTGATGTCCTCGGTGCAGTTGCTGTCGCTGGGGATCATTGGCGAATACCTCGCGCGGATATTCCTCGAGGTCAAGGGGCGGCCGACGTTCCTGATCGCCCGCGTCACGCATCGTGACCAGGCGGCATCTGCCGGCACGGCGCTGGCCGGTCTGTCGGTGGCCGAAAGCACCATGCCGGAGTTTCCCGATAACCGCTCCGCCCCCCCCCCGCGCCCACGCTGCTGCCCCGGTCTCCGGGCCAATGGGCGGCCATGCTCTTCACCTGGGGCGCCTTCTTCCTGGCCCTGGCCGTGGTGCTGCGGTTCATCTGGCGCTTCGGCGTCGATTCGCCGTGGTGTGATGACTGGTCCTTCGTCGATCAACTCGTCGGCGCCAAGCCCCTGACGCTCGACTACCTCTTCACGCCGCAAAATGAACACGTCATTCCGCTCCCCAAGCTCCTCCTTATTTTCCTCTGCCGCGCCACCGGCAACGATTTCCGCGCCCCGCTGTACTTCAATGCGTTCCTGCTGGCCGCCGCGTCGCTCTGGCTTGTTGGGTGCATGTGGCAGGCGCGCGGCCGGCGCTTCGCCTTCTCCGACGCCCTTTTTCCGCTCCTGATCCTCAGCTACGCCCAATACGAAAACCTCCTCTGGAGCATCCAGCTTTGGTATTGCCTGGGCATGTTCTTCGTCCTGGTGGCGCTGGGCTGCATCATCCTCTACCGGCCCGGCGCCCCGGCCTGGATTCCCCTCTGCGCCGCCCTGGCCGTGGACGCCCTGGCGCTCTGCGGGGCCTTGGGGCCCATCGTCATGCCCCCCCTGTTGTGCTGGCTCGCGTGGATCTTCCTCCGCCGCTGGCGCACACGGCGAGACCGCCCCCTGGCCCCCACGCTGGCCCTGGGCGCTTTGATCCTCGTCGGCGTCGCCTCCTGCGCGGCGCTCTGGCTGCTTTTCCAACACACCCCCAATCCCGCGCCGTTCACCCTGGAATACGCCGGCGCCACCTTCCTGCAGTTCCTGTCCATGGCCTTCGCCCCGGGACTCGATAATTGGCCGCTATGGGGCGCCCTCAGCGCCCTGACCGCGGTTCTGACCGCCGTCGTCCTGCTGGCCGCCCTGCGCCGGCCCGAGCGGCGCGACCGCGCGCTGGGGCTCCTCCTGCTGCTGCTGGCCATCATCGGTCTGGCCGCCGGCATCGCCCTGAACCGCTCTTACCTCGGCGGCCAGGCGCCGCGCTATTTCATCTTCGCCTCGCCCATCGTCGCCCTGGCCGCCATCACCGCCGCGCTGCACCTGCCCCGCGCCGTGGCGGCCGTGGCGCCCTTGGCGCTGCTGGCCACCATCATCTGCCTCTATGGCCATGATCGCCTCCAAGCCGAAAATATGGGGAATTACCGCCGGCAAGGGGATCGCGCACTGCAAGCCGATCTCGCCCGCGGCCTGCCGCTCGACGTCGTCGCCGCGCGCAACGGCAACGCCGTCTGGATCTTTGATTCCGCCACCGTGCCGTCGCTCCTGGAGGAAATGTACACCTACCGGCTGGGCCCGTTCAAAAAAATCGCCTATGCCCCCGCCGCCCCCATCGCTTATGAACGCGTCGATCTCCCCGTCCAGCCCGTATTCCTGCATAGTCTCGCCGCCCAGCCCGGCCATGTGTTCACCAGCACCGCCCTCGATCCGCATATGATCCTCCAACTCCCCGCGCCGCGCCAGGTCGCCGGCATCGAGCTCACCTTCGTCATCCAGACCGGCGGTGTCATACCCTGGTCCCAGTTGCAAGTCTCGTGGGGCCTCGGCCGGGCCGGCCTTGATCTCCCCGGCCACTTCACGCAGATTCGGCAGGCCACCGGCCCCCAAACCCAAACCCAGATCTACTGGGTATTCGATGCCCTCGATACCATCCGCATCGATCCCGGCGAACATCCCGGTGAATTCACGCTCCAGAAAATCACGCTGCTGGTTCCCCCGGGCTAGCCGAACTGGACGGCCGTCTTAGCCAAAAACCACTCACCCGATAGTGGAGCGGCGAAGCGCGCCGATTGACTTTTTACACGCAATATGGCCAAAATAATCAGTAAGGTGATAACCATGACCGTTTTGAATATTACAATGCCCGATGATTTGGAGAGTTTCGTGTCCTCCGAAGCCCGCGCCCGGGGATATTCCTCACCCGCCGAATATGTGCGCGCCGTGATGGAGGCTCTCCGTCAGGGAAAATCCCATGCGGCACTGGAAAAAACGCTGGTCGAGCGCCTCGACGGACCGGCCGCGATTGATCTGACCCCGGCGGTTTGGGCGGCCCTCCAACAGCGCGTCCACGCTCGTTTGGAGAAGCTTGCCGGATGAAACCACGCCTCATCATTCGACCCGCGGCAGTGGATGACCTGGAGGAAATCGCCGTGTGGTTGGGTACGGAAAGCCCGGCGGCGTCAGCTCGTTTTCTGGAAAACTGTCTGGCGGATTTCCACCAACTCGCCGCCATGCCCCTGCTCGGAAGATCTCGCCCATTCTCCAATCCCAAGGCCCGGAATATTCGATCTTGGATTGTCTCGGGATTTCCGAATCATCTCATCTTTTACCGCCCGGTGGAGGATGGCGTGGAAATCCTGCATGTGCTTCACGGAGCCCGCGACATTGATGCGTTATTTGACGAACGCCAGTAGGGGGATCCCTTGATGAGCGGATAAAAAACTCGCCCCCGCGCCCCTTCCCGGCCGATGTTAATGAATTACCCGCCACCCACCTCGCAAGACGGAGTCCTGCGCCATGACCACCTCCCTGCCCGAATCCCCCAAACCCAAACCCAGCCGCATGATCGTCTCCCTCCAGATCGGCGGCGTCTTCTTCGCCCTCGCCAACGTCATCTGCGTGGCCCTCCTCGTCTATGCCTATCTCTCCGTCAAACTCGAGCCCAAAACCCTCGAAGTCAAGGGTTCCGCCAAAAAAGCCATCGTCTCCGACACCATCTCCTGGTACGGCGTCCTCCACACCCGCGATGCCGACCTGACCAAAGCGTATGACGCGCTCAAAACCGACACCGACCGCGTCGCCGCCTTCATCAAGGCCGCCGGCGTCCCCGACGGCGAAGTCACCTTCTCCGCCATCCGCACCGATAAAATTTTCGCCAAGGAAGTCCAGCCCGGCTTCGCCCCCCAGGGCGGCATCCCCGCCGGCGCGCCCCTGCCGCCCCCGGTCATCATCCCCTCCAACAAGGTCGAGTTGTACGTCCTCACCCAGAGCGTCTCCATCGAAAGCCATGACATGAACAAGGTGCCCTCCCTCTCCCGCAATATCACCTCCCTCATCAAGGACGGCGTGGAAATCGAGTCCGGCGCCCCCACCTATACCTACTCCAAGCTCTCCGAACTCAAAATCGACATGCTCGCCGACGCCACCAAAGACGCCACCACCCGCGCCGAACAAATCGTCAACAACGCCCACGGCCGGCTCGGCAAACTCGTCGAAGCCAAAATGGGCGTCATGCAGATCAATCCCAAGGGCGTCACCGGCGTCTCCGACACCGGCAACAACGACACCACCGCCCTGGAAAAGGAAATCCTCGCCGTGGTCACCGTCCGCTTTGAACTCAAGTAATCCTGCTCCCCAAACTGGGCAATCCGTCCGAATTACGCCTTTGCGTGATTTGGTTTATTGCTCAATTCCACTTGACAATTCACCCGCTCCCGCTTCAATAGCCGATTCGGTCTGCATTCCCGCCTACAATCGGGCACCGTTTTTCTCGTAAGGATTCTATCTTGGCGAAAGTTCCCTCATCCTCGATCCCCTCCGATTCTCCCTCCAAACGCGGCGCGCTGGTCATCGTCGAATCCCCGGCCAAGGCCAAAACCATCAACAAATACCTTGGCCCCGGTTTCCTCGTCAAAGCCTCCATCGGCCATGTCCGCGACCTGCCCGAAGGCGGCGGCCTTTCCGTCGATATTGCGAACAACTTCACCCCCACCTACGAAATCACCCCCCGCGGCAAAAAAGTCGTCGCCGAACTGCGTGCCGCCGCCAAGGATTGCTCCGAAGTCTATCTGGCCACCGACTTGGACCGCGAAGGCGAGGCCATCGCCTGGCATCTGGCCTTCGCGCTGGGACTCAAGCCCTCCCAGGTTAAACGCGTCGTCTTCAACGAAATCACCAAGTCCGCCATCCTCACGGCCTTCAAACACCCCCGCGCCATTGATGAGGACAAGGTCAACGCCCAGCAGGCCCGCCGCATCGTCGATCGCCTCGTGGGCTACCTCATTTCCCCGGTCCTCTGGAAAAAAGTCGCCTATGGCCTCTCCGCCGGCCGCGTCCAGTCCGTGGCGCTCCGCCTCGTCGTGGAACGCGAACTGGAAATCCAAAAGTTCATCCCCGAAGAATACTGGAAACTCACCGGCATCTTCTCCACCGACCTCGCCCACGCCCCGGAACTCGCTCAGCAGTGGCACAGCTTCCTGGCCGGCGATATCGAACTCGGCGAGGAGGCCCGCGACGACGGCACTGACTCCGCCGAGGCTGTCCTCGCACAGGTCGCCGAATCCGTCGGCCCCACCGTTGCCGAGAAGACGGCATTCCTCAGCGAACACGGGGCGTTCCGCGCGGACTTGATCGAAGTCGCCGGCACAAAATTCGACCCCAAGGACGCCGCCGTCGCCCGCGCCGCCGCCGAAGCCGTCGGCCTCGTCGAGATCTCCGTCAACACCATCGACAACGACGGCACCAACGGCCCCCGCGGCATCCCCGTCAAAGGCCCCGCCACCCGCCTGACCAAAGTCATGGGCATCACCGATCCGGCGCGCACCGGCATCACCTACAGCGTCCGCGAGCTCAACCAGAAGCTCTCCCTCAGCCGCCCGCCCGGGCCTTTCGCCACCAGCACGCTCCAGCAGGCCGCCAGCAACCAACTTGGCTTTGGCGCCCAGCGCACCATGCGCGTCGCCCAGCAGCTTTATGAAGGCGTGGAGGTCGAAGGCTACGGCGCGGTGGGCCTCATCACCTACATGCGTACCGACTCGCAGAACATTTCCCAGGATGCCCTCACTGCCGTGCGCGGCTACATCGATCAGACCTTCGGCAAGAAATATCTCCCCGACGCCCCCAACTTCTTCGCCGCCCGCCAGGGCGCCCAGGAAGCCCACGAAGCCATCCGCCCCACCGACGTCACCCTCACCCCCGCCGCCCTGCGCAACAAGGGCCTCACCGAAGAACAGTTCCGGCTCTATGAAGTCATCTGGAAACGCTTCGTCGCCTGCCAGATGACCCCCGCCCAGTGGAAGGTCACCGAGGCGTTCATCGAAGCAAGAAGCAAGAAGCAAGAAGTGAATACCCCCGCGCTCGGCACGTTCAAGGCCACCGGCCGCTCGCTCGCCTTCGACGGCTTCACCAAAGTCGCCGGCGTCTACACCCGCTTCGACGAGCAAATTCTCCCCGAACTCAAGCAAACCCAGCACGTCGCCCCCCTGGACCTCACCCCCTCCCAGCATTTCACCAGCCCCCCCTCGCGCTATTCCGAAGCCTCCCTCGTCAAGGCCCTCGAAGCCGAAGGCATCGGCCGCCCCTCCACCTACGCCTCGATCATCAACACCATCCAGACCCGCCAATACGTCGAATCCAGGGGCCGCACGCTCTACGCCACCGACCTGGGCATCAAGGTCACCGAAAAACTGATCGAAGGTTTCCCCGACATCATGGAGACCAGCTTCACCCGCACCGTCGAGGCCCAGCTCGACCAGATCGAGGACGCCCACAAGGACTGGGTCCAGGTGGTGCGCGATTTCTACACCCCCCTCGAGCGCGACCTGGCCACCGCCGAATCACGCATGACCCACGCCCGCGCCGAACAAACCCCCTCCGAATACAAATGCCCCAAGTGCGGGGCCATGATGGCCTACCGCCTCTCCAAGCGCGGCAAACGCTTCCTCTCCTGCTCCCGCTACCCCGCCTGCGACGGCGCCCAGAACGTCGACCGCGAAGGCAAGCCCCAGGCCCTCGAAGTCACCGAGCACAAGTGCCCCACCTGCGGCAAATTCATGATCAAACGCATGGGCCGCTTCGGCCCCTTCCTCGGCTGCTCGGGCTACCCCGAATGCAAGGTCATCCAGAACATCGACAAAAACACCGGCGCCCCCCAGCCCCCCAAGCCGCCCCCCGTGGACACCGGCCTGAAGTGCCCCAAGTGCGGCAAGAAAAACATCGTCGTCCGTCAGGGCAAACGCGGCCCCTTCATGAGTTGCTCGGGTTTCCCCAAATGCCGCACCACACTCCCCGCCGAACGCCTGGAAGAATTCAAAGCCGCACTGGCGGCGGGCACAGGCTGGCCCGCCGATATCCAGGCCAAGTTCGGCAAGAACGGCGCGGCCGCCGCGGAGTCGGCGGAACCCGCCCCGAAAAAGACCCCGGCCCAGCGCAAGCCCGCCGTGAAAAAGACCGCACCCAAGAAGGCCGTCGAGAGTCCGGCGGCCGAGTAAATCCATTGGCCGACCAGGCCCGCAAAGGCCAGCGCAAGTGGGAATGGGTAACTGGCTTCCATTTGATTTATGCGCGGCGATTGTTGCCCCTGCGATCAGGGGGCGAGTTTGAAGCAGGCGATTTCGGCGGTGTTGGTGCCGGTGGTGGCCGAGGAGTTGCGGGCGAAGATCATGCCGTTGGCGAGGGTGGGGGCGGTCCAGTCCTTGGCCTTGAGGATGGTGGTGCGGGCGAGTTCCTTGTAGGCGTCGGGGGAGGCGGAGACGAGTACGAGTTCGCCCTTGGGGTTCAGGACGAGGAGTTTGTCGCCGGTGAGGATGAGGCCGCCCTGGGAGCCGAAGCCTTTCTGGCTCCATTTGACCTTGCCGGTTTCGATATCGACGCATTGCAGGGGGCCGGCGTTGTCGTTGTGGCCGAAGAGGCCGTAGACGCAGCCGTCGCGATAGACGGCGGTACACCAGGTGGACGTGAGGCTCTGGCCGGGGGTGTTCCACAGGGCGGCGGCGCTCCACTTGCCGGCGTTCAAGGCCACGCGGCAGGCACCGGCGCCGGAGCCGTAACCCATGCAGTAGTAAACCACATCGCCGTCCTTGCCGCCGACGACGGGCGAGGGGGCGACGGCGACGGTGGTGGCGGCCGCGGCGATCGGGAAGGTCCAGAGGATATCACCCGTCGGCGGATCGACCGAAACCAGGCCGCTCTTCATCATGCAGATGGCCTGCCGCCGGCCCTTGATTGTCGTCAGGGTGGGCGTGGCATAGGTGTAGGATTCATTGGTTTTGGCCCAGGCGAGTTCGCCGGTGGTTTTTTTGAAGGCGGATATGCCCTTGCCGGCGCCGCCGCCGGTGACGAGGATGAGGTCATCGATGACGAGGGGCGAGGAGGCGCTGCCCCAATTGAGGACTTTGGCGCCATGTTCGGCGACGAGGTCGTGCTTCCAGAGGGTTTTGCCGGTGTCGAGTTCGAGGCAGAAGAGCTTGAGGTTGGTGCTCAAGACGTAGACGAACTTGCCGTCGATGGCGGGGGTGGAGCGGGGTCCGTTGCCGTTGCCGTCTTTTTTAGTGGCATCGATGCGGACGGCCCAGAGTTCCTTGCCGGTGGCGGCCTCGAGGGCGATGCAGAATTCGTCGGCTCCGCGTTCGGCCATGAGGAGGGCCTTATCGGCGACGATGGCGATTTGGCCGAAGGCATCGCCGACGGGGTTTTTCCAGACGGGGGTGAGGTTGAGTTTTTCGAGTTTGGCGTCCTCGGCGATGCCGTCAGCGTTGGGGCCGCGGTAGTGGGGCCAGTCGGCGGCGGCGGCGAGGCCGGCGGCGGTGGCGAGGGCGAAGAGGAGGGCGGCGAGGGTATGGCGCACTGTGAGTCTCCTGGGCAGGGGACGAAAAGGTACGGCTGAATAATGGACAAAGTGATTGAATATTGCAAGATGGTGCGAGGCGGCGGGGCGGATTCGCACAAAACAATGGGAAGGGGAGGATTATTCGAGCGGTGGGCGGCGGTGGGCGGGGGGGGGCGGGGATATTTTGGGGGAATTAGGAAAATATTAAAAATTAGTGAAACAATGGCGGGTGTGGATACGTTTATCTATTACAACGCGGTCGGGCATTTTGTGGCGGAGGGCAGAACTGCGGCAAAAGGAGGGCAGGAACGCACACGGTGGAACCCGTGGCGCCGGCCAATTTTGTCGAGGTGGCGCATGATTTCGACACGGGACGTCGAGTGCGAGTTGGTGGGGCTCATTGAATTTATTGAGACCGGGTTGCTGACCCCGGCGTTGCGGAAGCGCCTGGGGCATATACCGGCGTGCGACTTGAAGATGGCGCTGCGGGATCTGCTGGACTGGATGAGTCTGCGCGGGATTTTGCGGGGGCGCGAGGGGGACCTGGGGGATCGGGTGCATCCGCTGGCCGGGGGGGTGATCGGGCGGCTGGAGGGGCTGTCGGGGTATCTATGCGTGCCGGACGGGTGTTTGGCGTATCGGGTGGAGGTGGAGGCGGAGGCGCGGGAGGAGTTGGAGGATATTGTGAAGGAACGGATATGGCATCCGGCGTGGGCGGGGCGGCGCGCGCTGGCGAAGGAAGCGCGGCGTAACAGTTCGACGGGTGATTTAGTGGAAATCCGATAGTCAGGATGGGTAGCGGGTGGAGTTCAGCCAGGGTTGATGACGAATTGGATGCGAAAGCGCCAGGCGTTCGACCGATCCTGCTGCAAGACCAGGATTTGCGGATTGGCAAAATGTTTCTGAGCGAGCAACCGTTCCTGCAGTTCAATAACAGAACTTTGAATTGATGCCTGGCCATTGATTTCCCACATCCCGGGGCGGGTAGCAATCGAGGTGAGCCAAAGATTCTCGGAAATCAAAGGGGCGATTTTAGCAATATCTTGGAGGGCACGGCCGTATTCCGCATTCGGGGAAGTCCCCAAAGTTCGAGGGTTGATTTCCAATTGGAATTCCACCTTAAAATCGTCCAACTTCGGCTTGGGAGCGATCAATGTGACATCCAGGATCCGAAGAGCCAAGTCGGAAGCTTCGACATCATTCACGAATTTCAGGAGTTGGTCGAAGGAACCCCTCACTGAGACAAAGTACCTGCGATATAGACCTTGATTGGGGAGGCTCGGAATGTCACCGCTCAAGGCAATGCCCAGAAGTTGAACCTGGGACTGCGACACCGTAGCCTTGAAGTATTCGAAGATAGCGGTATCAGTCTCAAACTTGCGCTTCACGGGCTGAGTGGATATAGGCTTGGTGGTGGAGGCCGAATTTACAATCTTAATTTCTATGGGCTGGGTGAAGTTCGGCTTGGTGGCGGAGGCTGATAGCGGTGAAGTGGCTGGGGCTTGAACAGGACTTGCAGCGTAGCTTCGCATAAGCAGGTAGCCCAAAGTAGCTATGCCGGTCAGCAACAATAAAAAGCCCAAACCCATCGAAATCAGAAGGATTGCTGAATGCATTTGATGAACGTTGTTGTGTTTGACCTCGGGGCGCATACACTAGCTTCCTTCGCCCTTTTACGGGCGAATCAGGTAATTGGGCGCTGAGCACGGCCCCTCCAGGGCCAATTTAGCAACAGAGATTCAGCTCAAATTGACGGGCATGACGACATAGAGGAACCCCGGGCCGCTCTTGAGGAGGCCGGGCTTGTTGGGGGTTTTGAGTTCGAACGTGACGGTTTCCTGGTCGGCGACTTTGAGGGCGTCCATGAGGTAGAGGGGGTTGAAGCCGATTTCGATGGCTTCGCCGCCGTATTCGACGGGGAGGTCGATTTTGGCTTCGCCCATTTCCGGGGCGCGCGAGGAAATCGAGAGGCTGCCGGCGGAGAAGGAGAGGCGGACGCCCTTGGATTCCTCGTTGGTCAGGAGGGAGGCGCGGCGTACTGCGGATTCGAAGCGCTGGCGGTTGATGGTGACTTTTTTGTCTGAGTCCTTGGGGATGACGTCGTTGTACGGCGGGAAGGTGCCTTCGACCAGGGCGGTGGACATGGTGGCGGTAATGCCGCCGGCTTCGGAGGCGACCTGGACGAAGAGCTTGTTTTCCTTGAACTGGAGGGAGACGGTTTGCTCGGGGTCGGTCAGGAGGCGTTCGATGAGGTTGATGGCCTTGATGGGGACGACGGCGGAGAGGTCGCGGCCGGTGCCGCCGTCGGAGGTTTCGTCGCGGGTTTGGGCGAGGCGGTGGCCATCGGTGGCGACGAGGAGGAGTTTTTTGCCTTTTTTCTCGAAGAGGACGCCGTTGATGGCGTAGCGGGTCATTTCCTTGGCGGCGGCGAAGCGGGTGCGGTCAAGGAGTTGGCGGAGGGCGCCGGCGGAGAGGGTGAAGTCCGGGGGGCCTTCCATGCCGGTGATGGGGGGGAATTCCTCGGCGTTGTAGCCGAAGACCTTATAGTTGGCGTCGGAGCCTTTGATGGCGGTGGTGTCGCCGGTGGTGTCGAGGGTGAGGGTGTCGTCGGGGGAGTTGTTGACGATTTCGGAGAGCTTGGCGGCGGGGATGAGGGCGACGCCGTTGGTGGCGATATCCACCTGGGTGAGGGTGTATTGGAGGGCGAGCTCCATGTCGGTGGCGGCGACGGTGAGGGTTTTGGTTTTGCCGGTGGCGCCGGCGGTGAGCTTGACGCAGGTGAGGACGGGCTTGGGGGTGCGGGAGAGGACGACGGAGGAGGCCAGGCCGAGGGCTTCGACGAGTGCGGCACGATTGACGAGGAGCTTCATGGAATCATCCTTCAAATGTGAGAGACGGACAATGGACCCATTGTGCGGTGACATGGTAATGCAAGGTGGGGCGGTCGCCAAGGGCGCGGGGGGAGGAAGTTTGGGGGGGGCGGGGCAGGTGTCCCAATTCTTTCGCCGGCGTCCACTTGGTTGTAGAACATGGCCATGCCCGACGACCGAGAACTTCTTGCCGCATTTGCCCGCACGGGTAGTGCGGAGGCGTTTGGCCAACTGGCGGCGCGGCATGTGGATCTGGTGTATGCAGCGGCGCGGCGGCAGGTGGGCGACGCGCATGAGGCGGAGGATGTGACGCAGGCGGTGTTCATCGTGTTGGCGCGAAGGGCCGGTACGATACGGGAGGCGGGACGGTTGGAGGCGTGGCTGCTCAAAGTCACGCATTTTGCGGCGCGGGACGCGCGGAAGTCGGCGGCGCGACGGCGCAGACGCGAGCAGGAGGTCGGCGTGATGACGACGCAAGAGGTTATGCCGGTCGATCCAGAATGGGACAAATTGTCGCCGCATGTGGATGCGGCATTGGCGCGGCTGTCGGAGACGGACCGCATGGCGATCGTGGCGCATTGCATCCAGCAGCAGGAGATGGCGCAGATCGCGGCGGGGTTGGGGATTTCGGAGGCGACGGCGCGCAAGCGGGTGCAGCGGGCCGTGGAGCGGCTGCGGGCGCTGCTGGCGGGGCACACGGGGGCTTCGGCGGTGGTGCTGGCGGCGCTGCTGGGAGCCCATGCGGTGAGGGCGGCGCCGGCAGGACTGGCGGGGGTGGTGACAACGGGGGCGCTGGCGGCGGTCAAGGGCGTTGCCGTGGCGGGGACCGCGGCCGCGCTTGCCAAAGGCGTGTCACACATGCTGTTCTGGACGAAGGCCAAACTGGCGCTGGCGGCGTGCCTGGTGGTGGGCATGCTGGCGGCAGGGACGGCGATTCCATTATTGTTGGTTCAGGCATCCGATCCACAACTGCCGACGGCATCGATACCATCCACCACTCTCGCCCCGGCGGGGCCGGGCGTCACTCCGCGGGTCGACAACCAGAGGGGCATCATCAAGACCACGGTGGCCATGGCGGCGGCAACGGCAACCACACCCGCGCCAGTACCGGTGTATACCGTAATGGGCGATGGTCAGGTCAATTCCGGCAGTTATGATTTTCGCGCGTTTCAGGGGCGTCCGGGCGTGAAGGAGGCGTTGGCGATCGCCCAGGCCGAGGCCACGCAGACAGCCACGATTTCCCTCTATCGGCGCGCCAGCGATACGACGATGGATGTGTATACGTTCGAGTTGTCCGACTTGATGTCGGGAGCGGCGGTGGAAATGGATATCGAGGTCAACGACATCATTTACGTGAAGAAGCGCGTGGCGGGCGTGCCAGCGGCCCCCATACCAGCCGGCGAGTTCTATCTGAGTGGTGATGTGCCCAAGATTGGCGTCTATTCCCTAACTGGACGTCAAGTCACCGTGAAGCAGGCCCTTGTTTCGGCGGGGTTTGACATGTCACAGCCGGCGACCATCACCATCCAGCGACGCCCCACTGACACGACTCAGGAAAACCACACCATGGAACTGGCGGACATCCTCTCGGGAGCGACCGCGGATATTTTCCTGCTGGCCAACGATCTCGTGGAAGTGAAGAAGCACTGAGCCCCTCACGGCTTCCGCCACATCCTATTTATCTCCATCATTAGCCAAGCTTACCATGGAGACCAATTGACGTTCTGCCGAAATGGCCGCACTGTGATATGTGCGGCATGTGTGTGCCGATCATGACGGTGTGATCTATAATGCCGCCATGCGCGAAAACGACTTTTTATCCTGGATCGCCTCCCAAACGCCCGCCCACGCGCGGGTGCCGGTGAATGTTGGCGACGACATGGCGGCGGTGCGCCTCGGCACGGGCGCGGGCCCACGCGCCCTTTTGAAAATCGACCAGTGCCTCGATCAGGTGCATTTTGATCTCCGCCACCACACGCCGGCGCAGGCCGGCCGCAAAGCCGTCAATCGCTGCCTTTCCGATTGTGCCGCCATGGCGTGCATGCCCGCGGCGCTGCTGATCTCCGTGGCGCTCCCGCGGGAGGGGCCGGGCAGCGGCGAGGCGGCGGCGCGGGAGATGTTTTTGGGGTGTCGGGATGCGGGGGCGGTGTTTGATTGTCCGCTGGTGGGGGGGGATACGGCCATTTGGGATCAGCGTCTGGCCATCACCGTGGCGGCGTTGGGCGTGCTGCCGGTGGGGGGCAGGGAGATATGCCGCTCGGGGGCGAAGGTGGGGGATACGTTGTTTGTGTCGGGCGGGCTGGGGGGGGCGATGAAGGGGCGGCATATGACGTTTGTGCCGCGGATACATTTGGCCCGCGCGCTGGCGGAGGCGGCGGGGGCGGGGCTGCATGCGATGATGGATCTTTCGGACGGCCTGGCGCAGGACTTGCCGCGGATGTGCGCGGCGTCGGGCGTGGGGGCGGAGGTACACGCAGCGCGGCTGCCGATCCATGCGGATGCCGAGGCGTTGGCGGGGGAGGATGGCATACCGGCGGGGCTGCATGCCTTGGCGGATGGGGAGGACTATGAGTTGTTGTTCGCAATTGATCCGCAGGCGGTGCCGGGCATAGTCAACCTGACGGAGATTCCGCTGACGGCCATAGGCACGGTGGTGGCGGGGCCGCGGTTGACGCTGGTGGATGGGACGGGGAAGGCCCACGCGTGGCCGCGGGCGGGGTGGGAGCATGGGGGATGAACCCAATGGGGGAAATCCGCGTTTTCGCCCATTTTGCGAATTGGTGGTACAATATGGACATGACTGCAACAAGTGCATTTGTGCCCGGCATCGAATTAGGCCCGGGCGTGTGGACCGACCGCGAGCAACTACGCTTCGGGTTTTCACGCTCCAGCGGGCCGGGGGGCCAGAACGTCAACAAGGTGAACACGAAAACCGAGCTGCGCGTGAGCCTCGCGGCGCTCCATGGCATCTCCGACCGGGCGCTCGGACGCCTGCGGAAACTCGCCGGCCGGCGGATCACGGCGGAGGGGGACTTGCTGCTGAGTGCCGACGCCGAGCGAACCCAGGAATCGAACCGGCGCTCCTGCCTGGAGAAAATGCGCGGCTTGATCGGCGCGGCGCTCGTCGAGCCCAAGGTGCGCAAAAAGAGCAAGCCCAGCAAGGGGAGCAAGAAGCGGCGGCTGGAGAGCAAGAAACGGCAGGGGGAGAAGAAGAAGGCGCGGAGCTGGAGGGCGGAGTAAACAGAGATTGAAACCCGCACGCCCATGCCCTGGCTGCCAACGCGTTACCCCGGAGGGAAGATGACCTTCAGCTATTTTCTAACCTATTTCCTCATTCTGTTTGTGGCCACGATCACGCCCGGTCCCAGTATGCTCCTGGCCATGAATCACGGCGTGAATCATGGGCTGGGCAGAACGGTGTATAGTGGATTGGGGAACCTGGTGGGGAATCTGCTGATGGCCTTGGTTTCCATGCTGGGGCTCGGGGCGGTGCTGGTGGCTTCGGGAGTGGTGTTCAATGCGATCAAATGGGTTGGCATCGCGTACCTGGTGTTTCTGGGCTTGAAGTTGTTGCTCACGCCGGTGAAGGGCGCTGCCGACGGTTCGAAGAATGGCCCCCGGCGGGACGCCGGGCAGCGGAAGGCACGGCTCTTTATTGACGGGTTCGTCATGGCCCTGGCGAATCCCAAGGGCATCCTGTTTTTCACGGCACTCTTCCCGCAGTTTATCAACACCAGCGCGGCCTCGGTGGGGGCGTTTCTGGTGATCTTTATCGCGTTGGGATGCGTGGCGTTTGGGTGTTACATGCTCTATGCGTTTTGCGGGGAACGCTTGCGCGTGCTGTTTCGGCGGGCTGCGTTCCGGAAGGTGTTTAACCGCATTACCGGGTCGGTGTTCATTGGGAGCGGGGTTGCGTTGGCGTTTTCCAAAAAGTGAGTGGGAGTCCCGACGCGACGCCGGAGTTGCTTACGGCGGCGCGAATTCCATCTCTTCCACCTCCACCGTGCTTGTCGGCTCAACGATGTGGGCGTCATCCGCCAAGCCTTCCTCCACCATGGGTTGATGTCCTTGTTATACCGCGGCTTGATCAGGTAATTGCGGGATTTATGCCGCGGCTCTCACGCCGCCGCCGCTTCCACCTGCCGCGGCGCTCCCGGCGCATGTACCACCGCATTCCCCTTGGTGTCGAACTTCACCGCCACGCGCTTCGACACCCCCTGCTCCTGCATCGTCACGCCATACAGCGTATTGGCCACGCTCATCGTCCGCTTGTTGTGCGTGATGACGATGAACTGCGAGTGCGATAGGAAATCCTGGATGATCGCCGCGAACCGCGTCGTGTTCGCCTCGTCCAGTGCCGCGTCCACTTCGTCCAAAATGCAGAACGGCGACGGCTTGCTCTTGAAGATCGACATCACCAGCGCCACCGCCGTCATCGTCTTCTCCCCGCCCGACAGCAGCGACATCGACTGCGGCTCCTTGCCCGGCGGCCGCGCCATGATTTCGATCCCCGATTCCAGGATGTCGTCCGGGTTTTCCAGGATCAAATCCGCCTTGCCCCCGCCGAAAAGCCGCCGGAACATCTCGTGGAACTCCGCCCGCACCGCCGCGAAGCTCTCGGCAAAGCGCTGGCGCGAGTCCTCGTTGATCTTCCCGATTAACTCCTCCAGTTGCGCCTTGGCGTCCACGATGTCCGTAAGCTGCCCCTGCAACGACGCCTGCCGCTCCTCAAGCTGCGACTGCTCCAGAATTGCGTCCAGATTCACATTCCCCAGCCGCGCCATCTTCCCCTTGAGTTCATTGATCTCCGCGGCCACGGCATCCCAGTCCGTGGGTGTCTCGGGTTGCGTCTTGCGCTTCTCGAGTTCCGCCGCATACGCATCGTGCAGGTTGATCTGCAGCTCCTCCATCGTGTGCTCAATGAGGGTCTCGATGCGGACGGAAAGCTCGTTCTTCGCCAGCGCCAGTTCATGCTCGCTGCGGGCGTGGGCTTCGATCTGCGCCTGCACCCCCTCCATGCCCGCGGCCACCTGCGTGAATTCCCCGCGCAGCTCGGCCACGCGGGCCGTGTGCGTGGCCAGTTCCGCCGCGGCGGCCGCGATCTTGCCCCCAAGCTGCTCGAGTTTCCCCGCCATGTCGGCAATCGTCTTCTGGGCGTCGGCAATCCGCGCCGCCACCGTCTCCATCTCCCCCGCCAGCCGCTGCAACTCCAACTCCGCCTGGCTGGCCGCCACGCGCGCCGTCGCCAGTTCCCGCGATATGCCGCTGCGTTGCTCCTGCACCTGCCCCATCGCCACGCGGGCGCGGGTCGCCGCCTCCGCCAGTTCGCTGACTTCATGCTGGCGGACGATGAGCTGCGATCCCAGCTCGTGGACCACCGCCTCGACTTTCTTCTGCTCCTCCTCCACCACCGCCGCCTTGGTTTCCAGTTCCTTCTGCCGCTCGGCCGCACTACCGGCCTGCCGGCATATGCTCTCGATTTCCCCCGCCAGCAGCGGTGCCTCGCTCGCCGTCCGCTGCAACTGCCCGCCGGCCTGCTGCAACTGGGCGCTCACTTCCGCCCGCTGCGAATCGGTCTGGTAAATCTGCCCGCGCAGATCCTGCTGCCGCGTGTCCAGCGCCCGTGAGTTCTGATCGCACTGCGCGATTTGCGCCGTCAACTCGGCGATGCTCTTTTCGAGATCCTCGAGTTCCCACGCCAGCCGCGCCACTTCCGCCCGCCGTGAAATCATGCCCCCGCGCTTGGAAATGTCCCCCAACATCAGCGACCCGTCGCCGGCCACCACTTCGCCCGCGCGCGTCACGATGCGATATTCGCCCGCCCCACCCCCGCGCGGCGCCGCCGCCGCCAGCGCCCACGCCTCGGCCAGCGTCGCGACGATCAGCGTCCGGCCCAATACCTGATGCACCAGCAAGGACGCATCGTTCTCGCACTTCACCAAATCGACGGCACACACGCTGGGAGTACGCGCGTTCGTAGTACAGGCTTTAGCCTGTTCCGCCTCAGTGCCAACTTGCGCTCCGTCCGACAGGCTAAAGCCTGTACTACGAACTGCACTACGAACTGCACTACCAACTTCCCACCCATCCTGATACGCCAGCATCCGGTCCGCCGCCAGCACCGTCACCCGCCCCGCCAGCTTCTGCCACACCTCCCGATCCGCCAGCAGCGCCGCCGAATCGCTCACGATCACCGCATGCTGCAAATCCCCCAGCGCCGCCTCGATCACCGCCGCATGCTCCAAATCCGTGCTGATCAGGTCCGCCAGTATCCCCTTGACATACCCAAACCCCTCCCCCTTCTCCCGGCACTTCAAAATGCCGCGCACCGCCTCCGACACGCCTTCGCGCTTCGACTGCAAATCATTGAGCACCCCCTGCCGGCTCTTGAGGCCCGAGCGATGCTCCCGCGCCCGCGACAAATCCTGCGATATCGCCGCCATTTTCTGGTTGTTCGCCTGCTGCTCCGTTCGCACCTTCGCGGCCTCTTCCTGCAAGGCCGCTGACCGCGCCGCCAGTTCCGCCTTCCGCCCCTCCAGCTCCGCCACCTTGGCCTTGAACTCCGCGATCTGCGCGTCGATCTGCCCCTTGCGCAGCTCCAGCCGCGCCTTCTGATTGGCCAGGTTTTCCTGGTTGATCTTCAGCCCGTTGATGTCGTTATGCAGCCGCGCGATCTGCCGCATCAGGTCGATCGCCTTGCTCTTGTGCTCATCCACGCTCCGGTTCAGCCCGGCGATCGCCTTGGACGCCTGCTCCTGCCGGAACACCGCTTCGGCCACCTCCGCCTCATGCTCGCGCAATTTCTGATCCACCGCCCCCAGCGCCTCCTGGTGCTTCTTGACCTCCGCCTGTCGCGCCGCCAGCCGCTCGGTCATCTCCCCCTGCCGCGCCGCCAAAAGCTCCCGCTGCTCCGACAACTGGCGAATCTGCTCCCGCGCGAATTCCCCGCGCTGCTGCAAACTCGCCTGCTCGCTCTGCCCCGCCAATAGCTCGCGCTCCGCCTTCCGCGTCGCCTCCTGCGCCCCTTCGAGTTCCATCTGCAAGTCCGCCTGCCGGTTGCGCTTGGCTTCCATATCCCGCCGCGCCGCCGCCAGATTGTCCACCACGTCCGCCAACTGCTCGTTGACCGCCACCACCTTCTTGTGCAGCCCGTCATATTCCTGCATCACATACGCCGAACGCAGCTCCTTCAGCCGCCCGGCATATTCCTGGTAGCTCCGCGCCCGCCCCGCCTGCACCTTCACGCTGCGCAACTGCTTCTCGACTTCCTCGAGCACCAACTGGCTCTGCGCCAGGTTCTGATCCGTCTTCTCCAGCTTCCGCAACGCCTCTTTCTTCCGCTGCTTGAACCGCGAAATCCCCGCCGCCTCCTCAAAAATTTCCCGCCGGTCGTACGAATTGGAATCCAGTAATGCCGCCACGCGCCCCTGTTCAATCAGCGAATACGCGTCCACCCCGATCCCCGTATCCAAAAACAGCTCCCGAATATCCTTCAGCCGCGCCGCCTGGTTGTTGATCAGATACTCGCTCGTCGCGTCCCGATACAGCCGCCGCGTCACCTTCACCGTCTCGGCATCCATCGGCAGCCGCCGGTCCTCATTCGTAAACGTCAGCGACACCTCCGCCATCCCCATCGGCTTGCGGCCCCCCGACCCGTTGAAAATCACATCCATCATCGCGTCGCCGCGCAGGCTCTTGGCGGACATCTCCCCCAGCACCCACTTCACCGCATCCACGACATTCGATTTGCCGCAGCCATTAGGTCCCACAATAGACGTAATACCGTCATCGAACAAAAATTCAGTGTAATCCGCGAAGGATTTAAATCCGGAAAGCTCAAGTTTTGCCAGTTTCACCGGTGGCGACCTCCATGTCAGACTACCCGGATGGCCCCGTCCCCCCCTCTCCGGGGCGACCCGCGACACCATCCT
>CAIPTQ010000006.1 GCA_903868035.1 uncultured Phycisphaerales bacterium | reverse complement strand
GTCATCCTTACCACCGCCAATGCGCTGTGGTATCGGCAGAGCGCGCACCTCAAAGACTCGTTTCTGGCGGCGAACCGGAAATATTTCTCGTCCACCATCAAGCCGCTGGATTTTGGCAACGTGCCCGCCGCCGAAAAAGAAATCAACCAGTGGGCCAGCGACCAGACCCGCGGGCGCATCACCGGCATCGCCGATGGCCTCATTAACCCGCTCTATACCGACCTCGTGCTGGCCAACGCCATTTATTTCAAGGGCCAATGGCTCGACCCGTTCGCCCCGAAGCTGACCAAGGAGCGGCTATTTCATCCCGCCACCGGAGCGCCCAAAAATCTGCCGATGATGGAGAAGTCCAGGACGTTCACCTATCGCCGAGGCTCCGGCTACCAGGCCGTCCGCCTGCCGTATCGCGGCGGCAATCTGGCGATGTATGTCTTTTTGCCGGATGCCGGTTCCAGTCCCGCCCAACTGCTGCAAATCATGAATTGCGACCGCTGGCGCAACGTGACCGTGCCCGGCTTTGGCGAAAGCAACGGCCTCGTGGTTCTGCCGAAATTCAGATTGGAGAACACCTATGCCCTAGTTCCCGCGCTCAAAGCGCTCGGCATGAAGATCGCCTTCAACGACCCGAAATCTTCACCGGCCCCGGACTTTTCCGGAATGTTCCCCGACGTCCATCACCTTTCCGAAGTCCGGCAGAAAACCTTCGTGGACGTGACCGAGGAAGGCACCGAGGCGGCGGCGGTGACCGTAATTGCTGTGCCACTAAGTGCTGCCCCGGCGGGGATTACTCCGAAGCCTTTTGAAATGATCGTGGACCGTCCGTTCCTGTTTGCCATCGTGGACGCGCGCAGCGAAATGATTCTGTTCCTGGGCGTGGTCAACGACCTTTGACCCATTGCCGCCGCCCGCGGTGGGCTGGGCAAGCTCACCGACGCCCAGAAGAAAGTGTGGGAGTAACTCGCCAGGGAATCCAAGTTCAACCCGCGCGATTGAAAGGGTAGGGCGGGCAGTCCTCTGCCCGCCGCGCTCGGGATTGGCCGAAGTCGGCGCGCACGGAGTGACGCGCCCTACCGCCTCGCGCCCCGCACCATGGGATTGTCACTGCCGTTTGCCATTGCGGAGGATTTCATCAATCTTGTCGGCGATGGCTTTTTTGGCCTGCCTGATGAAACCAGTGGCGACAATCCCGTCTCCGCCGCTTCCGGCAACGTCCCCGCGCCTTACGTGGGCGACCACGAGCAGTCCGTGGGTGCTCCCAGACATTTCGTGAGGTCTCACAGATATTCCATGGGCGCTCACAGATGTTCCATGAGGTCTCACAGACATTCCGTGGGTGCCCACGGATAACCTGTGGGCGTCCACGAGCAACCTGTGGGCGACGCGGAGCTTTCCAGCGTCGACGCGGAACTGTCCGTGGGCGACGCGGAACCATCCGTGGGCGACGCGGAACTGTCCGTGGGCGACGCGGAACCGTCCGGGGGCGACGCGGAACCGTCCGGGGGCGACGCGGAACAGTCCGGCGGCGACGCGAAGCTGTCCGGGGGCGACGCGGAACTGTCCGGGGGCGACGCGGAACTGTCCGGGGGCGACGCGGAACTGTCCGG
>CAIPTQ010000005.1 GCA_903868035.1 uncultured Phycisphaerales bacterium | reverse complement strand
CGAGGGGGGCGCCCAGCCGGCGACCGGGGCCCGGGTGGGGGCGCGGTGCGGTTCGTTCGATGGCGTGAACGGGAGCGATGTGATGATCCCGGGGCTCAGTATCCTCAGCAACGATTTCACGGTGGCACTGTGGTTCCAATCGACGACCGCGGCCCGGAGTGGGCTGATCTCAACGTTTTCGGGTGGCGCGGCCGCCTATTCCCTTTCCCTGAATTACGACGGGGCCTCGACGTCCGCGGGCAAGGCCTGTTTCGTCATCAATAACGGCGCTGGCACCACACGCGCTGCGGTTTCGTCCATTGCAGCGCTGAACGATGGTGCCTGGCATCACCTTGCCGGTGTGCGGAACGGACGCCAGATTCACGTTTACGTGGACGGCAATCTGGTGGGGACCGCCGACATCGGCGTCAACTTCGCTGATTTGGGCGGCGCTTCGGGTTACCTCGCCCGCGACGGCACGCTGGGGTATCCCTACAAAGGACTCTTGGATGAGGTGGCGGTGGTGGGGCGGGCGCTTTCCGAGGCGGAGATCGGAGGACTCGCGGCCGCAGGGAGCTATACCCTGTCGGGAGGCACGTTCACGGGGGCGGCGATCGATGGCACCCAGCGCAGCATCTGGGAGCAGATGACTTGGGGCGCGGATGCACCCTATGGCCTTGCCCTGGCGCCCGCGGATCCGGCCATGCGGGGGCTTTGGCACCTTGACACCGTCACGAATGGGACGACGGTGGCCGATGCCAGCGGCGCGGGCAACGATGGCGTCCTGTCCGCCACCGGCGCCATCATTACCAACACCGGTCGCTTCGGCGGCGCCTTGACCCTGGCCGAAGGGCTGGGGGGGCATGTTTCCATAACGCCTGTAGTGACGCCTCTTGACAACGTGCCGTTCAGTATCGAGGCGTGGATCAACGCCGAGGACGTTCTCGGTCACGTCATCGTGGACAGGGACGATACGAGTACAGGCTGGCGACTTGGTCTCGATGCCACGGGCCGACCCTACTTTTGGCTGAATGGCCAGACTTGCGCGCAGAGCCAGATGCTGCGCTCGCGCCAGTGGACGCACGTGGCGGCCACGTATGACGGCACCTACATGCGTCTATACGTGAACGGATTCCTCAAGAACAAGCTTACCTATTCCTCCCAGACGTTCGCCCCGGGCGGCGCGCTTTGCATCGGCACCGACTCGAGCGGCACGCCGGCTACCGGCTTCTTTGGGCGCATCGATGAGGTGGCGCTCTATGCCAGGACCTTGACGGGAGAAGAAGTTCTCGACCGGTACCGGGCCGGCGCGGTGACGCTCAAACTGCAGGCCCAGTCCTGGACGGTAGGCGGTCCGGGCACGTTCGTGGGCCCGGACGCCACGGCGGGAACGTATTTCACCGACCCGGCGAATTCGAGTTTGCTCGCGCCGATACCTCTTAACGAGTTCTTCCAGTATCGCGCGTATCTGCAATCAGGGGATTACCGGCTCAATCCCCGGTTTCAAGGTATCCGGATCGACACGTCCACCTACCCTCAGGACAAGCCCTACGTGACGCCCACGGATGCCAAGCGGCTCCAGTTCCCGGGTAATCTCGCATCGTTCGGGCATACCATGGCAACGAACGCGGATTCGATGGTTACCTAT
>CAIPTQ010000004.1 GCA_903868035.1 uncultured Phycisphaerales bacterium | reverse complement strand
CTGCCGACGGAGACGAAGATCAAGCATTTGTCGAAGGGGCAGAATGTGCGGCTGGGGCTGCTGCTGGCGCTGGCGCATGAGCCGCAGTTGGTGATATTGGACGATCCGGCGCTGGGGCTGGACCCGATCATGCGGAAGGAGTTTCTGCGGGATGTGGTGACGCACCTGCAAGGCAAGGAGGGCGCGGGGGGGGGCGGGGTGACGGTGTTTTTCAGTTCGCACCTGCTGTATGAGGTCGAGCCGGTGGCGGACATGGTGGGGATACTCGACGGGGGGCGGATCGTGTGCGAGTGCGAGACGGAGCGGCTGCGCGAGGAGGTGCGGCAGGTGATGGTGGAGGCGGGGGCGTGGGCGGAGGCGGCGGGGAAGCTGCGCGGGGTGACGGCGGTGCTGGATGTGAAGCAGGACGGCCCGCGGGTGGCGGCGGTGGTGCGGGATGTACACAAGGCGCGGGCGGCTCTGGAGGGGTTGATGCAGGAGGAACGGGCGCTGAATCTGGATGAGATATTTGAGGCGTTTGTGGTGGGCAAGGCGGTGCTGGACGAGGCGGGCGTGAGGCCGGTGGCGCAGGCGGCGAGTTGAGGAGTATGGCGATGATTTGGGCATTGCTTTGGAAAGAGTGGCGCGAGTACCGATGGCTGCTGCTGGGATGCACGGCGGTGTGGGTGGTGCTGGCGGTAGCTACATTTTGGTGGGATGTCATGCGATATAATTCCGAAGGGGGGGCTGTCGGGCGAAATAATTTAGATGTGTTCGTCATCATTTATTTGCCATCACTTTTATTACCCGCATTTGCCGCGGGACAAGTCATGGCACGGGAACGAGCGGACAACTTATTGGCGACCCTGCCAGTTCGCCGAGTGTGGATTGCTGCAGTCAAGGTCGTAGCGGGAACGCTGTTTCTTGTTGTGCCGCTATTGGCGGCGAGACAGTCCATGTTGAGCCTATTCCCCAGGGAAATAGGGCATCCCTACCATGATCCATACAGATTGGATTGGGATTTCCAGATGATCATCCTGTCGGCACTTATGCTCTTTTTTTGGACGCTGATCCTCGGGGCACGCTGGCGGTCCCGCGGCGTCGCGGCCATCATCAGCGTGGCGATTTTGTTTGGCGGAATCATTTGTTATTATTTTACATTTACTTTGAGGGAATCAGTCGAATTTCAATTCGATAAACTACCGTATGTAGTACTTGTCGCATTGAATCCAATATCCGCATTTGGCGGCCTGGGTTACCATCAACATAATGGATTCTCCATATCCGATGCGATTGCCATCGCCCGGCCCAGCTTCGCGGTGGTACTGGCATTGACGGCGATACTTCGATTGAGCCCCATGCATTTTAGGGTGTCACGTTCAGACATACGGACCGCCACGGCGCGGGAAATCGTGCGCCCATCCTGGTTCCGCTCCCAAGGAATCATGTTGCTGTGGAAAACGATGCGGGAAATCCAATGGTTCGCGTTCTGGGCGATTGTCCTGAATTACCTAGTGGCGCTCACGGTTATGGGGATATTATTATTGCGCAATGGGAATCTTGCGTTTCAATTGAAACCTGCCATTGCATTCACGTGGATCTTAGCCGGAGTAATCTGGTTTGTCATCGGCGCCATCCTGATGATCGCGCTGGGAGTCCGAATCACATCCGGAGATCGCCAGGGTGGGTTGGAGAACTTTTGGCGCTCCCGGCCGGTGCCGCCCGTAACATTTTTCTGGATTAAATATTGTGCGGGCGCGCTGGTGCCGCTCATCGTGGGCGCGATGCTTTGGGCCGGATATATCATGACGTCAGAAGATACAGGGTTTGATCACTACATTCTCTGGTTGTACATGGTGCGGGATGCATGCTGTGTTCAACTGCTGATTTACAGCATCACGGTGCTAGTTGTGACTGTGACAAGACATAGTTTTACGGCGGCCACGATGGCGTGCGGAATGGCGGTTGTGGCATTGCTATTTGAGTTCATGTTCTTCTCCAAGTTACATGACGGTGGATGGGACAAATTCATATTTTTGATGGTGCCAGGCGCGGTTGGCCTGGCGGTGATTGCCTCTTTTTTCTGGCGGCATGCCGAAGGATCGGGCGGTTTGCGCGGCACACTCAAGGTGTGGACAAAATCTGACCCGATCGTGCCGGCGGCACAGTGAGGAGTATGGCGATGATGATGGCATTGGTTTGGAAAGAATGGCGGGAGCATCGGGGGAAGATGCTCGGAATCCTGCTGGTGTATTTGGCGCTGGTCGGTTCGATGCGGTTGCTTTTTACCGGTACGGTGGGGGAAGCGCTGATCCAGGCGCAGATGTGCCTGATCATCGCGGCGCTGGTGATACCCGGATTCGTGGCGATGGGGACGCTGACCGAGGAGCAGGCGCGGCGGACGGCGGACACTTTACGGGTGTTGCCGGTGAAGATGGGGCGGGTGTTTCTGGTGAAATGTTTTTGGGGGCTGCTGACGCTGCTGGTGCCGCTGGTGGCGGCACAGATGGCGGCGTGGTTCGTGATTTTTCCGGACAGCACGGGCCAGAGATACGTGATGCCGTTGATCGAATGGTGTGTATTGGCGGTGACGATGACGGCCTGCATGTACGCCTGGACGCTGGCGTTGGGCGTGCGGTGCCGGTCGGAATTCCGGGTGGTGCTGGTGTTCATCGCGTTTTTGTTCTTCAATGTGTTGTGGCTCGCACTGATGTATGAAGCCCGGCTTGAAGGCTTGATGGACTTCCTGCCGCTGAGCCTTGTGACCATGGATCCCAAAGGGCGTCCGGGTTTGGAATGGGCGGTGGCGGAGAATCTGCTGCTGGTGGGACCGCTGCTGGCGTGGGCGTGCTGGGGGTTTGGGCGTGCGGGGAGCGCGCGGCGGCGGGATGTGCCGGAGGCGGGTTCGCGGACGCGGGTCGGGCCTTTTGCGGGGCAACGCTTTCCGGTGGTGTGGAAAACCTGGCGGGAGTACCGGCGGCTGGTCCTGGGGTATCTGGGCCTGGCGCTGCTCTTTGTGGTATTGGATGGCGCGCTGGCCTGGTATTACGTCATCCATTGGGAAGAGGTTAGGAACGGAACCAAGGAATCCAACGCGCTATGGCGGTTGGGATCAGACACCGGCCCATTGCTGGTGGTGTTGCCCGCGATAGGGGCGTACCTGATGGCCATCGTGCTGGGCGTGGACCTGGGGGTGCGTGATTTTGAGAATCGCCTCGAACGCTTCTGGGAATCGCGGCCCATCCCTGCCGCCGACTATTTTCGCAAGCGTTTTGCGTTGGGAGCGGCATTCACACTGGCGATGGCCGTGATCCCGGCGCTGGTGGTCTATGCCGGACGGTGGCTGTTGTTACATCCGAATAATGAATTGGGGGATTTTCTCACGGACATGGCAACAGCGTTTCTCCTCTTTTTTGTGCCTCAGATAGCGCTCCTGTATGGCTTGTCGGCACTGTTGGCGACCCTGAGCCGGCGGCGCGTCGTGCCGATGGTTTTCGGCGTGGCGGTGGCCATTGTCATGCAGATGATTTTTGCAAATCAAGATTCACAGCTCATTTACCATTTGCTGAATGACATAATGAAAGGCACCGTCGTGTCCGTGGTGTATATCGCCGTCATGGCGCTGGCCACGACGGGGCTGGGGTGGGTGGCGGCATTGTCGATCCAGGGGCGTTGGCGGGAGCGGTTGGACACGGCGGTGGCGCCGCGGGAGCCGAATTATCCGGTACCCAAATGAAATCCGCGCCATGCGCCACGCAGAATCGAGCGCGTAGGCCCAGGGATTGTAAATCCTGGGCTTGAGGATAATCCCTGGGCTTGAGGGTCGCGAGGCTCAAAGGGCAACCG
>CAIPTQ010000003.1 GCA_903868035.1 uncultured Phycisphaerales bacterium | reverse complement strand
CCGTCCAACGTCGTGGACTCGCCGACCGGCAACTCTCCTGATCCATTGAAGTACGCCATGACGTCCTCCTAGAGAGCCAGCGACGCAACCGTGGGAACTATGCCCGTTCCACCGCTGGCGCGAGTCCACACCACCGCCACATAGCCCGCACAGGTGAGCAACCTATCGAGCAGCAGGTGAGCGCCACTCCCCGCCGGCTGGGCGCTTGTCCACGCACTCGTGGCGGTGGCTTCGTGCGCCTCACCGCTCGCTAGCGTGCCGTCGTTGCTGGTTTCGAGAGTGTACGCGCCCGTTACCCCCGATGGGATCACGAGGTGAAGGCACAGCTTCTTTTCCCCGGGGCCGCAATAGAGCCACTGGGTGCGCCCGCTGACCGACAGATCGGCAATGCCAAAGTCGAGCTGACGCGGCGGTGACGTCCGCTCGTAGGTGAGATACTGGCCCGGGGATTGATAGCTCATGGGGTTCTCCTCTTCGGTGTGTCGCCGGGCGTTTCCCGTGATGGTACGCCCGGCTGGTATCGGTGGTCAAGCAGCGGCTGGGCTTCGGCGGCGGGGAAAGCCCACATCACGCGGGCCTCGGCTTTCTTCGCCGCTTGCTCAACCATGATGCCGAGGCGGCGATCCATTTCCTCGACGACGATTTGGCGCGTGGCTGTCTTGTACGACCAGATAGCCCACGAAACCATAGAGAGCAACGCCAGCATGAATCCGCTCACAACCCACTTTGCGAGCGCATCTCTTCCGCGCCATCTGTCGATCTGAGATGCCAGCTCCCCCTGCGACGCCTTGAGACGATCCTGCGCATCCTTTAGCTGTTTGCCGGGACCAGAAGAATTGAACATGCAGTGCTCGATACATTCCCTCGCGTGGAGCGGCATGGACGTGTCGATGCCATCCATCGCCGGTGGCTCCGGCTGCCCATCGTGCGGGTGCGGGTGGCGGTGACTCATGGTGATGGTCCTCGGGTTGCTGCTGCTATTCTAGCACTGCGGGGTCATTGGGTGAACCTAGTTCGTGTACTCCGTGGCGATGAGGGTTCCTCGGTTGATACTCCCCGAGACGAGTGCCGTGCAAATGTTCCCGCCATTCCCTCCGACCTGAAGTTCTATCTCATGGACGCCGGCCGCTATCGTGGTGCTGAACATGGGCGACAGCGAAGCCCAGCTCCCCGTGAGATGCGTGATTACTTCTGGACCTATCGTCGCACCGTTATCCAACACAATGCGTGCAGCACAGTCACAGGGATCGTTGTTGCAATACAGTCCGAGAGCACCGGAGACGACTATCTTTCCTGCGTAGCCGCTCGTGTATACCGATAGAAAATCGGTCCAGGCACCCGCGGTGCTTGATGTTGAAGACGGGAGAACTGCGGAGTAAATCCCGCGCACAGAATTCGCCGGAACCGGCAGCGTCGCCCACATGAGGCCGTTGGTCGTGCTGGTGCTGGTTGTGGTGTCGGTCCCCGCCACGAGCCACTGCCCGTGCGTCGGCGTATTCGCCCCAATGTGGTGGATGTGGTTGCTCGCCGATGGACTTGTGCTGGACCCTGCCGATGCAGGGCCTGCCGTGATGTTGGTGGGGAGTGAGGTGCTGACCGAGACAGAAGGAATCGCCACCCAACGGATCTCACCGGCCGTGCCTGTCGACGTGCTGGTATCCGTCCCATTCGCCGCAACTGGCATCTGCCCCTGCGTCGGCGTATTGCTG
>CAIPTQ010000002.1 GCA_903868035.1 uncultured Phycisphaerales bacterium | reverse complement strand
TCACATAATGATCATGTTGGGCGGCAAAATCACTTGGCAAGTTCATCTTTCTGGCCTTCGCCGCAATGGCCGCCAGTCCAGTTAACGGCTCCGCCTCCGCCTCCAGTGTCACGCGCACCCGTATATCCGGAGAGAGCCCTTCCACCGGTTTGTCCAGTATCACCTGTTTTCCGTCGTAGCGTCCAGTAGCAGTCACCATGATCAACTCCTTAAACCTGTGCCCCTAATCATACCACATCCCCCTCAATCAATCGTCACATCCGCCTTCATCACCTCCCCCAGCAGTACCGTCGCATAACTCCCCGAGGGCAGCGTGAATTGGAATTGCAGGAACATGCCGTGCTCGTCGGAGCCGGTTTCCACCGTCAAGTCGTCGGCAAAGAACCGCAGCGGCCGCCGCCCGCCCGGCGCGCCCATGCCGCCGACAAAATTCTCCGCCGTCAGCTTGAACTCCGACAGCACCTCCGCCTCCATCTGGCCGGCGATCGCCTGGGCTTCGCTCATCCGCGCGCCATACAGCGGCCCGGTGGGCGAAATCTCGTGGGCGTCCGCCCGCGGCTGCTCCTTCTGGGCGTCCTCGATCTCATTGCCCACCAGAAACGACGCCCCATTCTCATGCTTAAAACAAAAATCGCCGGGCATCACCACCCCCATCTTCGCTATCCGCCGCTCCAGCACGCGGTTGAACAAAAACGACTGAAATGCCGACACCATCAGCCGCTTGAGTTCCATGTCCACGGCAAACACGGCGCGCTTGGGGTTGCCCTTGCCTTTGATGAGTGCCGACAGCGCCCGCCGTTCGTCGCGCAGGTGGCCGGGCCAGGAGTTCATGGCCCCTTCGAGGTTGCCCTTGGCGAAAAGCTGGCGGGCGGTGAGGACCATGCCGTGATCGACGGAATCGTCGGGTTCGCCCAGGAAGCGGCTGGCGAAGTCCTGGTCGTTATGCGTGAGGAGCGCCAGGCCGAGCATATGGTTGTCGCGGCGCATGCCGAAGCGCTGGGGTCCAAAGAAGTTGGGCACGCCGGTTTTTTTGAGCACATCCAGGATCGCCTGGGCCCGGAGCGTCGCCTCCGCCATGCCCACGCCCACGCGGCCCCATTCCTCGTTGCGCACCTTGATGAGGAAGCGGTTGCCGGCCAGATGGCCCCGCTTGATCTTGTTCCGGTGGCGCGTGATCTGCACCACGCGCATGCCGTCGGGGAGTTGCAGGGCCTTGGCCACGGGGGTGTCGAGGTGTTCGACGGAGAACCATTGGCGCGTCACCGCTTGCTTGTCCTTGAGGCCGGCATACCCAATGTCAAAATTCCGCCGCCCCGTGGCCTTGGCGAGGATGTCCGCCGCCGCCATCGTGGTGAAGCCGCGTTTTTCGACGCACAGATAGCAGTGCGTCCCCACGCCGTCGGCGGGGTAGAGCGGCAGTTCCTCGACTTGGAAGTCAGTGAGCTGTTGCTTGATCAGGCCGCCAATGCCGGGGAGGTCGGCGGTGAGGTAGGTGGGATGGGGGAGTAGCATGGAAGCTCCGCATAGGGAAAGCGAAGCATTGTACACGTTTGGTGGGTCTTGGGTGGGCTTTGAAGAGGTCAATTTCGATGGGTGCGTTTGCGGGGCTTGCGCTGGCCGTTGGAACTGATTTCCAGGTCCGTGACGAGCAGCAGATCAATGATATTCAATGAATCATCGGGCTGATGCACGACCACAGTGCGGCCACTTGGTGAAATCATGAGAAACTCAGAATGCACCACGGGCACATGGCGACCGTCGGCAAGGTGCATGGTGAACGGTTGAAACGGCTGGGCTTTCCAAAGTTGTTGTAATTGCAGGGTGGTCATGTGTAATTTCCTTGCGCGTTATTGAACATACGCTATTTTAGCCATCCACCGTGTGACGGATCAATTCTGCGGTGGCGCGGGAAAACCGGGAATGCCCGGGGCGGTCCCGAAGTTCTGCGGCGGGGGTGGAGGCGGGGGGGGCGGGGCGACCGGGGGGGCGAACTGGGGGCCTTGGATGTGATGCTGCCGCCGGTACTGCACCAAGAGGCCCGAAAGCGTGTCGATAAGCTGCGGCACGCGCGGGGCGGCGATGAAGACGCGCGCCGAAACCGCGGCATGGGGGATGAAACTCGTGATGAAGTCAATCCCAAACTCCACCGGCGTGTGCCCCACCATCACCGTGTTGGCATACACGCCCGAAACCACATCCTCGGGAATCTTGATTTCATCATAAATTTCCTGCGGCGGCCGCGGCTTTTCGTTGGCCGGCGGCTTGGGCATCGCCGGCGGCGCGCCGAACTGCGATTGATACCGGCTCAAATTCTCCCGTAAAACCCCCAAAAACTGCTCGGCCACCAGCGGCGTCATCACGACCCGGGCCACCAGATTGGCCGGCCGCGAGATGAGCTGCAGAAAGTCGATCACAAACTCATTAGGCCCGAAAAACGCCATAAAACCGGTGGCCGTCGCGCCGCGCGCGACGCGCTCGGGCACGCGGGCGCTGGTGGGGTTGTGCGAGAAACGGTGAATCTGC
>CAIPTQ010000001.1 GCA_903868035.1 uncultured Phycisphaerales bacterium | reverse complement strand
GTAATTTTACGGAATATTCCGTAAAATTACTTGAAATTGTACGGAACTTTCCGTAGACTCGTGCGTCAAAGAGATATGTTGGGGGGAGATCACAGGAGGTAATGCGATGCCCAAACGGCCTTCACCCCATCCGACGGAAGCGGAGTTGGAAGTGCTGGCGATACTCTGGAGCCGGGGGTCAAGCACGGTGCGCGAGGTACACGAAGTGGTCATGCAGCATCGGGAGACGAGTTTGACGACGACGCTCAAGACGTTGCAGGTGATGGTGCAGAAGGGGCTGGTGATCCGGAGCGAGGAGCGGCCGCAGAAATTTACGGCGGCGGTGCCGGCGGAGGCGACGCAGGCGGGGATGGTGCGGGATTTGGTGGAGAAGGCGTTTGGGGGTTCGGCGAAGAAACTGGTGATGCAGTTGGTGAGCGGCGGCGTGACGCCGGAAGAACTCGACGACATGGAGCGGTTGATCCGCGCGATGCGGCTGCAAAGACGAGGTGGAACATGAAGGCATGGCTGGATGATCCGCAGGCCCAGGCGGCGGCGTACCGGTTGGGATGGACGATTGTGCATACGTTGTGGATAGGGGCGGCGGTGTGGGGGGTGTTCGAGGTGGCGCTGCGGGCGCTGCATGGGCGGGCGGCGCAGGGGCGGTATCTGGCGGGGTGCGCGGCATTGGCGCTGCTGATGGTTGTGCCGGTGGGGGTGTACTGGATGGTTCCAGCGCCGGCGATGGGGGCGCAGGGGACCAGTACACAGGGGACCGGGGCGTTGCGGCCCCAAGCGGTGGCGGAGCCGGCGCTGCCGGTGATGCCGGCGCCGGCGGTTATGCCGACGGTTATGCCGACGGGTGCGGGGGCGAGCGGCGGGGCGCGGCCGGAAGTGACCGCGGCACCGGCGCGGCCGGTGAATGCTCTGGAGGCGGGTTGGGCGGAGCGGGCGGGCAAGGCGCTCGATCCGTATTTGCCGTGGGTGGTGGGGGCGTGGGCGGTGGGAGTGGTGATGTTGTCGGGGTGGCATATGGCGGGGTGGGCGGTGGCGCTGGGGCTGCGGCGGCGGGCGCGGGCGGTGGAGCCGGCACTGGCGCAGACGGCGGCACGGCTGGGGGAGCGGCTGGGGATTCGGGTGCGGGTACAGTTGCGGGAAACGGCGGGGGTGGCGGGGCCGGCGGTGATGGGGTGGCTGTGGCCGGTGATTTTGCTGCCGGTGGGTTTCGCGGCGGGTCTGTCACCGGGGCAGGTGGAGGCGATCTTGGCGCACGAGCTGGCGCACATCCGCCGGCACGATTACCTGGTGAACCTGGGGCAGGCGGTGGTCGAGACGCTGCTGTTCTATCATCCGTGCGTGTGGCTGATCTCGCGGCGGGTGCGGGTGGAGCGGGAGCATTGCTGCGACGATGTGGTGTTGGCGGCGGGGGCGGAGCGGTGCGCGTATGCCGAGGGGTTGGTGCGGATGGCGCGGGGCGCGGGCGGGCTGCGGCTGGCGGTGCAGGCGTCGGGTGCGGGGGTGCGGCTGCGGCAGCGCGTGATGCGGGTGCTGGGGATGGCCGAGCGGGCGCGGACGTGGCCGGCGGCGGCGGGGCTGGTGGTGGTGGCGGTGCTGGCGGGGGTGCTGGCGAATGCGGCGGCACCGGGGCCGGGGCCGGCGACGACGCAAGCGGCCGTATTGGAGCTAGGACACAACGAGGCATCCGTGCGGCATGTTGTGAGTGCCGATGGGAAGGTGATGACGATCCACGAGGGGGACAAGATACTGTTCATGAATGGAGTTGGCGCCGGCGCAAAGCAACTATCTTCACTTGATATCAAAGGCCAGCAGGCAAGAGCGTCCCAAAGCGGCAGTGCCGTGGCGCTATGCAGTCAGTTTATTGACCAAGCCGGGCCAGCCGTGGTCTATGACAATTCGGGGCGCAAGCTCGGGCAATTCGACCTTGACCATTGGTGGAAGGTGGCGGGTGTCTCGGATGACGGGCAACTTGTGGCTTTGACGAAGGTACTCGAAGGACGAAGCCCGTTGGTGGTTCGATTGTGCGATTTGAAGGGGACGGTACTGGCGGAGTACGAGAAGGATCCGACGTTCTGCACGTTTGGCCGCGACGGCATTCCGGTGGTATGGGGTGCGAACGCCACCACGCGCGATCCCTTTGTATCGGTTTTGGACAAGAAGGGAAAAGTGGTGGCGACCTGGCAGTATCCCGATCAGACGCGATGGGCCCAGCAGGTGGCCGCAAGTGCGGATGCCGCGGTGGTGGCCGTTCTGGATCATCCGAAATCCGAGCCTTTCCCTGACACTCTGACGATTTGGAGACCCGCAACGGGCACGCGAGCCAGCATCGCTCTGCCAAAGGACCTGGGGGCGATTCAGACGGACGGCATGGCGATTTCGGCAGACGGGTCGTTCGTGGCGCTGCGACTGGGCGGCACGGGCATTGGGTTGTTCTCCACGGCGAAACCATCGGTGGCACTGAAGAAGGACCTCGCGCTGCTCGCTGGGGAGAAGGACCGGGTCAAAGTAATTTTGCGTATCGCCGGGGTGGCCAATGACGGCAGGATGAAGGTTCACTGTCTGTTGGAATCGGCTAGAGAAATCGTGTTGGACATGGACGTGAATGGTCAACCTGAGCCCGGGGCGGCGGCGGAGGCGGAAGCGCGGGCGGTGGATGAGGCGCGGTGGAGCGCGGCGGGGCCGGACGGTCTGCGGATAAGGCTGGTGGTGCCGACGTTGAATCAGAACGGGGTGCCGACGGTATCGGAGCAGTTGTACAAGGCGCAGTTGGAGGTGTGGAACACGGGGGCGAAGGCGATTCGCGTTCCGGTGCAGAATGTGATGGGCGGGCGGGAAGAATTGCTGGACGAGTGGCTGGTGGGATTGGAGATTGCCACGGCGACCAGGACGGACAGCCGAAAGGAGGTGGATCGTTATCGGCGCGCGGACGACAGAGTGGAGCAGTATTGGTCGAAGGTGGGGAATTCACCGTCGGAGAAGGAATTGAAGCCGGGGGAGCGGGCGTCGTTGGGGATTCGGCTGCACCAGTTGGTGAACAAGGACGGGCGCAAGTTGCTGGAGCAGGCGGGGCGGATGGATTTGATGCCGGTGCTCAATGGAATCGAAGGCAAGCCGGTGCTGGTGCGGATCGAGGGGCCGGAGGAGGCGCGGGGGGCGGCAGCGGATTGGGGGCCGGCCAAGCAGGGCCTGCGGGCGCGGTTCATCAAGCCGGAGGAGCCGATCATCGCGGGGAGCAAGCCGGAGTTTGTGGTGGAGGTGGAGAACGTGGGGGATGTGGTGCTGTGGCCGGCGAACAGCCAGCTCACGTGGTCGGTACACGTGGAGGGGGTGGAACCGCAAGGGAGTTGGTTGTCGACGCGGTTTGAGGTGGAATTGATGGAAGGTTCCTCACCGGAACTGGGACGTGGCTACGGGATGAGCAAGGGCGGAAAGATGCGGCTGCATACGACGTATCGATATTCGTTGGACAAGCCGGGGCGTTACCAGGTGGAGTCGCAACTATCACGGGGCAGTCCGTTTCCGACGAACAATGTGGACAATCCCGATGGCTACATCGTGTGTCCGCTGATGGTGGTGGAGGTGGCGGAGAAGGGGAAGGCGGCAGCGGTGCGGGCGCAGGGAGCGGAGCTGGCGGGGCGACTGAGCAATCCGGATTTCAAGGTGCGACAGGCGGCGCAACGGGATTTGGTGAAGATGGGGCCGGCGGCGGAGGAGGCGCTCCAACCGGTCGCTTCAGGCAAGGACCCGGAGGCTGCCGCGCGCGCCCAAGCGGTGCTCAAAATCCTGGGTTACATGTCCACTGTGGATGGGGCGCGTCCGACGGCGCAGGCGGTGTCGCCCAATGGCGCCTATGTGGCACTCGTGACGCGCGACACGCATTTGGGACTGGCGTTGGTGGATGAGGGGCGCATGTGGTTCGGGTTCGACTTGGCGGAATTCCGCTACCCGGGGCTGGTGAAGATCAACAAGGTGAGCGTGGCGGACAACGGGGACATCGAGGCGGAGGGGACCACGCGCGTGAAGGACAAAGAGGGCGCCGTCCGTCTGCTTTTGAACCAGAAGGGCGACTTGATGGACGTCCTATCGCCGCACGCGCCACCGCTGGCGGGGCAGAAGCTGGGGCCGGAGGTGACGCGCGAGCTCGAGTATGTGGACAAGGGGCGCGGGAATATCGACTCGGCGACGCCGAGGAACTTACTGGACCTGGACAGCGGCCAATACCACAGTGAACTACCCAGCAGCATCGCCCAGGAAGGAGGCGCAGACGTGGACGTCCTGCGAAAGGCGGGCGTGGATATGTACATGTCGCGGATGCAAGGGGGCATGACGATGCTCGGTTGGTCGAACCTGAAGCTGATTCAGGTCGCGGAGAAGGCCTGGGACGGCGAGACCGGGTTGATCGAAGAGGCCCTGGAACGAGCGGATCCGCCGCGTTCCATTGCCTTAACCTACAATGCCCCGGCGCGGACGTGGGCGTTTCGGACGCGCGAGGGCGGGACAGGGGTATTGCGGGCGGAGACGCCCGAGCCAAGCATCTTTCCCGCCAGGGTGACGATTCACTATCGGCTGCTCGCGGCAGCGATAACCCGGGAGGAGGAGGGAGCGGTGACAACACGGGCGGCGGTGGGGGAAGCGCCGGTGGGGGCACCGGCGGCACTGGGGGACGGGGAGGCGGCGTTTTATGCGGGATTGTATGACCGGTACAAGGCGGCGATTCTGGCGGACGTGAAGGCGGGGAACACGGCGGCGGTGGAGAAGAAGACGGCGGAGTTCAATGCGTCGATTGGGGGGAAGCTGGCGGTGGTGTATGTGACGCGGATTGATGGGGAAGGGAAGGATACGCAGGTGTATGCGATGAATGAGGGGCAGCGGATGCTGCCGGCGATCAAATACGCGCGGGAGGAGCATGTGCATGTGACCCGGGAGGCGGATTATGTGCTGTTAGAGACGTGCCACTTGCCGCCAGCGGTGCCGTTTGCGCCGGGGGACAAGTTCGAAACGCGGTATGCGGATGACGTGTACATCAAGATGGGGGTGCTGCCGATGGCGGCGGCGACGCAAGGGGGGCAAGGCGGGACGCGGGTGGTGCGGGTGACGCTGGAGGGGAAGAAGCTGGAGGCGTTGGGGTTGACGAGCGCGGGGGTGCGGGAGGCGATGGGGGCATGGATGGTGCCGGTGATGCTGGCGAGTGATGTCATGGAGTTCGATGGGCGCGGGACGCAGGTGCCGCCGGTGGATGAGATTGTGGTAAAGACGGGGAACGGGGGTCGGGTAGGATTGCGCGCGTTGGGGACGGTGACGGTGGAGGAGGTGAAGGCGGCGGATCTGGTCAAGGCGTTCGAGGCGGTGAAGGCGGGCGCGTGGCGGGAGCAGGGGGACATCGGGCTGCGACTGATCGGGCTGGGGGATAAGAGCGTGATTGCGGCGATGGTGGAAGACTTGAAGTCGCCGGAGCGGCACGTGCGCATCAATGCGGGGTGGGTGCTGGCGGGGCTGGGAGATGAACGGGGGTTGGCGGCGATCACGAAGGAGTTGAATGATGCGACGGAGCGGCCGATTCACCTGGCGCGGAGCGATGGGACGCCGTATCTGGAAGGGCAAATCCGGGAGGATCAGTTTCATGCGGCATTTGTGCTGGGGCGGTTAAAGGATAAGCTGGCGGTGCCGGCGTTGGTGAAGGCGTTGAAGGGGCCGGCGGCAGCGGAAGCGGCGTGGGCGTTGGGGGAGACGCAGGAGCCGAGCGCGGTGCCGGCGTTGAAAGAGTATTTGGGGACGGCGGGGGCGGACCGGCTGGCGGCGGCGCGGGCGATGGGCATATTGGGAGCGCCAGAGGGGATAACGGCGCTGGTGGGGATGCTGAAGGATGCGTCATGGGTGGAGCGGCGGAACGCGGCCGAGGCGCTGGGGGAGCTGGGGTATCGGGCGGCGGTGCCGGGGTTGATCGAGGCGTTGAAGGATGAGAAGGCGGATGTGCGGATGGCGGCGGCGCGGGCGCTGGGGGAAATGGGCGATGCGGCGGCGCTGGCGGGGCTGAAGGCGATGGAAGGGGATGCGGCACAGAATGAAGCGGGGAAGACGACGACGGTGGGCGAGGTGGCGCGGGAAGCGACGCGGAAGATTGAGGCGAAGGGGGTGGGGGGGGCGACGACACCGGTGGCGAGCAGGCCGGTGGCGGAGGTGGTATGGCGCGGGGTGAAGTTGTCGGATATGCCGGCGACGATGGACATCGCCAAAGTGCCGGACGTATTTGAGAAACCAGCCGGGGCGACCGCATATCAGGAACGAAGGGAAGTGACGATCATCACTTTTGAAAAGAAAAACATCAATGATCCCGGGCTTACGATTTTTTGGCTCAAGGGGAAGAATTGCTTCTATGTGCGGTATTACGGGGTGGGGGCGAGCACGCCGGTGTATTACGGGCCGATACCGGGGGATCCGAGCAAGGCGGTGGAAGCGGAGCCGGCGACGGGACCGGCGTTCGCGGGGGCGAATCCCGTTGCGACTGAAACCGCGGAGCAATTGGTGGATCGGTTGCTGAAGCTGCCGAACTATGTGCCCGATCCGCGGGTGCGGGGGGAGGATATGCGGACGCCGCTGCTGGCGGCGATTGCGGGGCGGGGCGAGGAGGGGGCGGCGGCGCTGGTGGCGGGGCTGATGGGGATGCCGAGCGCGGCGGATGATCCGCAGGGGACGAAGAACGCGATGCGGTGGCAACTGATCCGGGACATCGGCACGCTGGGGGATGCGGCGCTCAAGCCGGCGCAGGAGGCGCTGGGGAAGGCCAAGACGGAGTTGCAGCGGCAAGAGATGGTTTCGGCGATCGGGGCGGTGAATTCGCCGGCGGCCACGCGGGCGCTGCTGGGGCTGCTGGCGGAGAAGGAAGAGGCGATACTCAACCAGGCGGTTTCGTCGCTGACGGATCGGCTGGGCGCGGCGGCCGAGCAAGGCGGCAGCGTCGAGGTGCTGCCGGCGCTGGCGAAGATTGTGCCGGAGGTGAAGACGGAATTGTATCGCACGGTGATCTGCTTGAGCATGCGGCGGGTTCTGAAACCCGCGGCCCCCGGCGAAGCCGATGCGCGGCAGCGGGGGATGGCGGTGGGGCTGCTGCGGGAGCGGCTGAAAAACGATGCCGCGGCGGATGTGCGTTTCACGGCGGCGTGCGTGTTGACGGAATTTGAGGACTACACGGGGTTGGAGGAGCTGAAAAAGGCGGCGTTGGCGCTGCAGGCGGGAGTTGGCGTGACGAATGACTATGCGCTGGATCAATTGGTGCCCGCGCTGGAGCGGGCCACGGGGCAGCGGTTCGGGCCGGTGCCGATGAATCCGATGGCGTCATCAATATCGAATAACGATCTGGCCGTACAGCGGCAGGCGTTGCTGGAGAAGGTGGTGGCGTGGATCAAGGCGAATCCGGGGGCGGGGACGCGGCCGGCGACGGGACCGGCGACTGCTCCGGCGGGAGGCGCGGCACGGGGAGGCGCGGCGCCGTTTCCGCCGGTGGAGGATGTGGTGGTGCGGGCGGAGATGGAGAAGGCGGAGATAGCGGTGGGTGAGCCGGTGGTGGTGCGGCTGGTGTATGAGAACAAGGGGACAGCGACGTACTGGGTGGAGGAGGATCACCTGGGGTGGTTCCATTATTCCTGCACGATCACCGACAGCCAGGGGAAAGCCGTGCCCGACGTCTTCGCGAGCACCGGCCTCATGTCGATCGATGGCCCGTTTTCCATCCATCGCCTGGGGCCGGCGGAAAAGTTGACCGTTGTGCGCCTCCTGAACGAGTGCGTGGTGTTTCCCAAGGCCGATACCTACACGGTCATGCCGGCGTCACCGCTGATTCAGACCGCCGAGCGCGCGGGCGCGGGGACTTATCGTTTGCCCCGGACGGCGGCGGCGACATTGCGCGTGCGGGAAGCCGATCCCAAGCGGCGTGCCGCGGATGTGGATGCGCTGCTGGCCGCGTGGCGGAAGAAGGGGGAATTGCCCAAGGGGTTGATTGCCGAGGAGTATGTGCAATCCTGGGCCGACCAGTCCGCCGAGCGCGTGCTGGCGACGATGGGGGAGGAACGGTTGATTCCCGTGTTTCTGGATGAGATGGAGGGGACGGATTGGAACAGCGTGGCGTCCTACGGCCTGATGGGAATGCCGGATCGGGCGAAGGTGCTGGGGGCGTATGAGGAGCGGCTGGCGCATCCGGAGACGCATGATGTCACGAAGCTGATTTATCGGTATGCCGAGATGAAGGCGCAGGGGGCGGGGGATTTGACCGCGGTGGTCAAACAGACGCGGACGGAGCAGGAGGCGTATCGGGAGCGGTATCTGGCGTTTTTGCATGCCGACAAGACATATGGGTATGGGAAGCTGGCGGCGGAATTGTGGGCGTGGAAGACGGATGCATTTCTGCTGAGCTATCTGCTGCGCAGCAAGCCGACGGAGGAGAAGCTATTGGACGTGTCGCGGCGGATGGAGGGGATGGCGCTGGGGAAGGAGGACGAGGCGGTGCTGGTGCCGCTGCTGGAGTCGAAGGAACCGGCGGTGCGGGACATGGGGATGATGCAGCTATTGGGGATTGATGCGCAGAAGTATGGGGCGCTGGTGCGGGAGGACCGGGACAGGGGTACGGGGCGGTTTTCGGAGAAGGTGTGGGAGAAGATGCGCGGAGGCGGGTAATGTGAGAGCGGTCGGGGGAATGTGTAACCCCCCGCCCCCACTTCGACGCGCCAACATTCACAAAAATCAGATTTCCATCATTTCGACCTGCGTCCGCACGGAATGAAATCAGGTAAGCCCGTGGTATACTGGGTTCATGGCCAAGGTCTATCTAGAACCAAGTTTCTTTTCGGTCTGCGTCAGCCGGCGAACCGCCCCGCGCATCGCGGGATGGCGTGCCACGAGTCTTGAATGGTGGCGGACGCAAGCGCCCAAGCATCGCCTTTTTGTCTCGCCGGAAGTGGTCGCGGAATTGTCGGCGCCGGAGTTTCCCGACCGGAACCCGGCTTTGGAAATGCTCCGCGGCCTGACCCTGCTGGACATAACTCCGGAGTCCTTGCGGCTCGCGGAACTGCTGGTCATTGAACGCGTGATGCCCGGACCGCCCAATGCCGGTGACGCCATCCATGTCGCCACCGCCATTGTCCACCGCATGGAATACATATTGAGCTGGAATATTCAGCACTTGGCCAACGAAAACAAGCGGCGGCATCTGGCGGTGATTTGCCTGCGGCTGAGCTATGTGCCGCCACTGATTGTGACACCCGACATGCTTTGGGAGGATTCCTGATGAGTGAAGCCCGTAAACTGGAACCCGAACCCACGCCCGTGGACGATATCCGCCGCGTGCGTGATCGTTTGAATCGGCAATTCGACGGCGACGTTCACCGCCTGGCGGCACACGCGCGGGATGTGACAGAGAGATTGCGACAGCAACTGGGCCTAAAATCGGTGGGCAGTGATTCGGCGGACACACCACCCGTGACTGAACCTTGATCCCATGTGGAGACGCGGAGCCGATGCCCTGTACAGCCCAGCCGACGAGGGCGTCGGCACCACTTTTCAGGGTTGCTCCTTCCAGGTGAAGCAGGCACCGTCCTTGCGGTCGGGGCGGGGGCCGGTGGCGGTGGCGGAGAGGGGGCCGGGGGTGTTGGGTGTGGCGGCCAGGCAGCGGTGGTTGGTGAGGGACATGAGCATGGTGTGGCCCTGGAGGAGGTTGACCCATTGGAAGGTTTCGGCGTCGGTGAGTTTGGCGTCGCCGAGGGCTTTGAGGGTGACGGCGGTGCCTTCAGTCGCGGCGGATGACGAAGATGGCGACATCGGCGTTGAGGTTGGGGTCGGCTTGGGGGGGGACGGGGGTGGCGCGCTGGGTGTCCAGGGCGATCAATTTCTGGACGGTAATATTGTTGTTGGCGCAGAATTCCTCGAAGTCGGTGATGGAGAGGAAGCGGATGTTGGGGGATTCGAACCAGGCGTGGCCGAGGAGGCTGCTGGGGCCCGCTCCACGCGGGGCGCGGCCCTGCTCGTAGAGTTCGCGGCGCAGGGGGGCGTAGGCGAAGTTGGGGAAGCTGACGATGCCGGTTTTGCCGACGCGGAGCATGTCGGAGAGGACGCGTTTGACGTCGCGGACGGACTGGAGGGTCTGGGAGAGGACGACGACGTCGAACTGGCCGTCGGCGAAGGAGGCGAGGCCCTCGTTGAGGTCGGCGCGGAGGACGTCGATGCCGCGGCGGGCGCAGGCGACGACGGCGTGCTCGTCGAGTTCCAGCCCCAGGAGCCGCGACGTGCCGCGCGTGGCCAGGCGGGAGAGCAGGCGGCCCGAGCCGCAGCCGAGGTCGAGGACGGAGGCGCCGGCGGGGATGAGTTGTTCGATCTGATCGTAGTCGAGGCGTTCGCCGTGGAAGATGGAGTCTTTGCCGGCGGCGCCGTGAACCCGGGTGTCCACGGAGGGATCGGGGCGGAGGGCGGCGGCCCCGGGCGCGAGATTGCGGAGGAAGGCGCGGATGAGTTCGCCGTAGCGTTCGAAGTCGGCCTCAAGGAGGAAAGCGTCGTGGCCGCAGGAGGATTCGATGGTGGCGGCGGTGACGGATTTGTTTTCGGCCAGAAGGGCGTCGGCGATCTGGCGGCTCTGAAACGGAGGGAAAAGCCAGTCGGTGGAGAAGCTGATGACGAGCCAGCGGCAGGAGGATTGCGCGAGGTTTTTGCGGAGGGCGGCGGGGGTGCCGCCGAGGTCGAAGAGGTCCATGGCCATGGAGAGGGTGATGTAGGAGTTGGCGTCGAAGCGTTCGACGAAGCGGTGGCCCTGGTAGGCGAGGTAGCTGCCGACGGAGAACTTGTTTTCGAACTGGGTCTGGATGTCGCGGGGCTGGTGGCGGTCGGGCTCGAACTTGGCGTCCATGGATTCGGGGGAGAGGTAGGTGATGTGGGCGAGCATGCGGGCGACGGCCAGGCCGACATCGGGACCGGCGGGCTGGCCGTAATACTGGCCGTCGTGGAAGTGGGGATCGCGGCAGATGGCGTTGCGGCCGACGACGTCGAAGGCGAGCGACTGGCTGGTGAGGCGCGGGGAGGTGGCCAGGGCGACGGCGCCGGCGACGCGGGCGGGATAGCGCGTGGCCCAGGTGAGGACCATATGGCCGCCCATGGAGCCGCCGATGACGGCGAGGAGTTTGGCGATGCCGAGGTGGTCGAGGAGGCGGCGCTGGACGTCGACCATGTCGGTGACGGTGATGAGGGGGAAGTCGCCGCCGTAGGGCTTGCCGGTGGCGGGGTTGAGGTCGGAGGGTCCGGAGGTGCCGCGGCAGCCGCCGAGGACGTTGGGGCAGATGACGAAGAAGCGGTCGGTGTCGATGGGCTTGCCGGGGCCGACGAGGAGATCCCACCAGCCGGGGTCGTCCTGGGGGTCGTGGCGGGCGACATGGGAATCGCCGGAGAGGGCATGGCAGATGAGGATGGCGTTATCGCGGGCCGGGGACAGGGTGCCGTAGGTTTCGTAGGCTACGGTGACGTGGGGGAGGGCGGCGCCCTTGGCGAGAGGCACGGGTCCGTCAAAGCGCACCATCTCCAGGTAGCGCAGGGGTTTGGCGCTGCGGATGTCATCGGAGCTGTCAAAGGCGGGTGCGGTCATGCCGGCGGCACATCCTATTTTTGAGAGGCGGCGAGGGCCTGGGCGATGTCATTCTTGATGTCCGCCACGTCCTCCAGGCCGATGGAGAGGCGGATGTAGTCGGCGGTGACGCCGGTTTCGGCCTGCTCGGCGGGGGTCAGTTGCTGGTGGGTGGTGGAAGCGGGATGGATGACGAGGCTCTTGGCGTCGCCGATGTTGGCCAGGTGCGAGAGGAGCTTGACGGAGTTGATGAACTTTTTGCCGGCCTCCAGGCCGCCCTTGATGCCGAAGCCGACCAATCCGCCGAAGCCTTTTTTGAGGTACTTCGACGCGAGCTTGTAACTCGGGCCGTCTTCCAAACCAGGGTAAGTCACCCAGCTTACCGAGGGGTGCTGCTTGAGCCAGCGGGCGACTTCCAGGGCGTTGGCGGAGTGTTTGGCTTGGCGCAGGGGCAGGGTCTCCAGCCCGAGCAGGAATTGATGGGCGTTGAAGGGGCTGAGCGCCGCGCCGATGTCGCGGAGCAGGGTCACGCGGACCTTGAGGATGAAGGCGACGTTGCCCATGCCCGGCACATTGCCCAGGGCGTCCCAATAGACCAGGCCGTGGTAGCTGGGATCGGGTTCCGTGAATTCGGGGAACTTGCCGTTGTTCCATTGGAACTTGCCGGCATCGACGATGATGCCGCCCAGCGAAGTGCCGTGGCCGCCGATGTATTTGGTGGCGGAGGTGGCGAGGATGTCGGCACCGTAGTCGATGGGGCGCACCAGGCCCACGCCGACGGTGTTGTCCACGACGAGGGGGATGCCGGCGTCGTGGGCGATTTTGGCGAGGGCCTCGAAGTCGGGGACGTCGAGCTTGGGATTGCCGATGGTTTCGGCGTAGAGGGCGCGGGTTTTTGGGGTGAGGGCGCGTTTGATGGCGTCCAAGTTCCGGGAGTCCACGAAGTTCACGGTGCGGCCGAGCTTGGGGAGGGTGTGGTGGAATAATTGGTAGGTGCCGCCGTAGAGGTTGTTGGCCGAGACGATCTCGTCCCCCAGTTGCGTGATGGCCAGCAGGGAATAGGTGATCGCGGCCTGCCCGGAGGCGACGGCCAGGCCGCCGGTGCCGCCTTCCAGGGCGGCGACGCGTTGCTCGAAGACGTCCGTGGTGGGGTTCATCAGGCGCGTGTAGATGTTGCCGAACTCCTTGAGGGCGAAGAGGTTGGCGGCGTGTTCGGTGCTTTTGAAGACGTAGGAGGTCGTCTGATAGATGGGCACGGCGCGGGCGCCGGTGGTGGGATCGGGCTTTTGGCCGGCATGGAGGGCGAGGGTTTCGAGTCCGTAGGCGGGGGCGGGTTCGTTGGCCATGGGGGGTGCTCACTTTCAAAAAATGGAACCTTACATTCTTGCGGGTAATGGCGTTGAAGCAAGACTAATTGTCAATTTTTTGTTACTTTTCCATAATCTGTCCACAGCAAGGCGTGCAGGATGGTGATTTCCTATTAATTCTGTAGGAGCATTATTGCACAGTTTCAATACAATTTCAACCATACGAGACTGCTTTTGAGATTTAGTTGTAACTAGATGTTTTATAATAACTTACAATTGTATTCTATTTCTATATGGAAACTATTGTTGGTTGACTTTATCGGCGAGCACGCTACATTAATGGGTATGACAACGTCTGCCACCACCCCAAATTTTTACCTGAAAGGGTCCCCTCATGGCACGCATTTATGATGACGCCACCCAACTCATTGGCAATACCCCCCTGGTTCGCGTCCGCAAGTTGTTCACGTCCCAGGCCACGGTGCTGGCCAAGCTCGAAGGCCGCAATCCAATGGCCTCGGTGAAGGACCGCATCGGGTTGGCGATGATTGAGGCGGCGGAGCGCGACGGCAAGCTGACCAAGGACACGGTGATCGTCGAGCCCACGTCGGGCAACACGGGCATCGCGCTGGCGTTCGTGGCGGCGGCACGGGGGTATCGGATCATCCTGACGATGCCCGATTCGATGTCGATTGAACGCCGCAAGGTGCTCAAAATACTCGGGGCGGAGGTGGTGCTGACGCCCGCGGCCGGCGGCATGAAGGGGGCGATCGCCAAGGCGGAGGAAATCGCGCGGGAAATACCCCATAGCTGGATACCCCAGCAGTTCAACAACCCGGCGAATCCGGCGATTCACCGGGCCACCACGGCGGAGGAAATCTGGCGCGACACGGACGGGGCGGTGGACATCGTCATCGCGGGAGTGGGCACGGGCGGGACGCTCAACGGCGTGGCCGAAGCGCTCAAGCCGCGGAAGCCTTCGTTCAAGACGATTGCCGTCGAACCGGTGCAAAGCCCGGTGCTGACGCAGGCCAAGGCGGGTCAGCCCTTGCAGCCGGGCCCGCACAAGATTCAGGGGCTGGCGGCGGGCTTTGTGCCGCAGGTGCTGAAGCTGGATTTGGTGGATGAGGTGGTGCAGGTGGATCAGGAGGACGCGCTGGTGTGGGCGCGGCGTGCGGCGCGGGAGGAGGCGCTGTTCGTGGGGATTTCATCGGGGGCGGCGCTGAAGGCGGCGAGCGTGGTGGCGGCGCGGCCGGAGAACGCGGGGAAGACGATGGTGGTGATTTTGCCGGATTTTGGGGAGCGGTATTTGAGCAGTCCGTTGTTTGCGCATATTGAGGCGTGAGGGTTACTCCCCATCTTGTTCGGGCGTGTAGTAGTTGGGCGCTTCGCGGGTGATTTGGATGTCATGGGGGTGGGATTCGATCATGCTGGCATGGGTGACTTTGACGAAGCGGGCGAGGGTGCGGAGTTCTGCGATGGTTTTGGCGCCGCAGTAGCCCATGCCGGCGCGGACGCCGCCGACCATTTGGTAGACGAAGTCGCCCAGGTGGCCGCGGTAGTGGACGAGGCCTTCGACGCCTTCGGGGACGAGTTTGGAGGATTCCTTGACCTTGCCCTGGCCGTAGCGATCGGCGGAGCCTTGGATCATCGCGCCCATGGAGCCCATGCCGCGGTAGGACTTGAAGCGTTTGCCACGGCGGATGACGAGTTCGCCGGGGGACTCGTCGAGGCCGGCAAACAGCGAGCCCATCATGACGCAGCTTGCGCCGGCGGCGATGGCCTTGGTGATGTCGCCGGAGTGGCGGATGCCGCCGTCGGCGATGACGGGGATGCCGGCGGGTCCGGCGGTTTTCATGGCGTTGAAGATGGCGGTGATCTGGGGGACGCCGACGCCGGAGACGATGCGTGTTGTACAAATCGACCCAGGGCCTATGCCGACCTTGACGGCGTCGGCCCCGGCGTCGATGAGGTCCTGGGCGCCCTCGGCGGTGGCGATGTTGCCGGCGACGACCTGGATATCGAAGCGGCGCTTGATTTCCCTGACGGTGTCGATGACGTTGGCGGAGTGGCCGTGGGCGGTATCGACAACGACCACGTCCACGCCTTTTTCGATGAGGGCGGCGACGCGGTCAAGCTGGCGGACGCCGACGGCGGCACCGACGCGGAGGCGGCCGCGGGCGTCCTTGCAGGCGCGGGGGAACTGGTGGGTTTTGTCGATGTCGCGCATGGTGATCATGCCGACGAGTTTGCGGCCGCCGGAGGGCATAGGTTCGACGAGGAGGAGTTTTTCGACGCGGGCGGAGTTGAGGATGCGCTCGGCCTGGTCGAGGGTGGTGTGGGGCGGGGCGGTGATGAGGTTGTTCTTGGACATGAGGTCTTTGACGGGGCGGTCGCCGGAGCCTTCATGGAACTTGAGGTCGCGGCGGGTGAGGATGCCGACGAGTTCGTTGCCGTCGTTGACGATGGGGATGCCGGAGATATTTTGCTCGCGCATGATCTGGCGGGCCTGGTCGACGGAGCCGTCGGGGCGGAGGGTGACGGGGTCGTAGATGATGCCGTTCTCGGAGCGTTTGACCTTTTCGACCTCGCGGCACTGGACGTCGATGGGGAGATTTTTGTGGATGAAGCCCAGGCCGCCCTCCTGGGCCAGCGCGATGGCAAGGGCGGATTCGGTGACGGTGTCCATGGGCGCCGAGAGCAGGGGGATGGTCATTTCGATGGTGCGCGTGAGCTGGGTGTGGACGTCGGCCTCGGAGGGGACGAAGTCGGAGCGGCGGGGCAGAAGGAGGACGTCGTCGAAGGTGATGCCCTCGCCGACGATCTTGATGGAGGGATCGAACGAATTGGGGAGGTTTTCCATGGAGCAATGATGCCGAGGGAGGGGGCGGGTGTCAACCCTAGACCCCAAACCCCAGACCCTATACCCTACCCACATGTCCAAGGACCGTTTTGTCCGCCACGCCAATCTGATGTCCGCCCTGACGATTGTTTCGCGCTTCGCGGGGCTGGCGCGGGACAAGATTTGCTCGTACTACATCGGCGTGGGGCCGGATTGGTCGGCGTTTTGGATCGGGTTCATTTTCCCCAATTTGTTCCGGCGGATTTTTGGCGAGGGGGCGCTGACGGCGGTGTTCGTGCCGGCGTATACCGAGACGCTGCAAAAACAGGGGCAGGCCGCGGCGACCAGACTGGCTTCGGCGACGGTCACGCTGCTGTTCCTGGTGCTCTCGGCCATCACCATTCTGGGCGAGGCCATCGCGATTCCCATCGCGCTGTCCCCCGGCGTCACCGGGCCTAACCGCCTTGCCGCGGCGATGGTGGCGATCATGCTGCCGTACTGCGTGATGGTGTGCCTGGTGGCGATCATGGGGGCCGTCGCGACGGTGCATGAAAAATTCACGGCCCAGTCGCTGTCGCCGATCATATTGAACCTGTTTATGGCGGGTGCCGCGGCACTGTCGGTGGTGTGGTGGAAGCGCAACGCGCCGCTCTCGGAACGGGTGACGTGGGTGGCTTTTTCGGTGCTGGCGGCGGGCGTCATCCAGGTGTTGCAGATGCTGCCGACGCTGTGGTGGAGCGGTGTACACTTGCGGCCGACGCTCAAGTTCAGGGAGTCGGGGATGGGCGCGGTGATCAGGCCGCTGCTGCCGATCCTTCTGGCGTATTCGGCGGTGCAGATCAACACCGCCCTGGACAGCCAGATCGCCTGGTGGCTCTCGCCGGACGGCCACAACGGGAACGGCTTTTTCTCCCTTTTTGGCCATGTGTTTCCCACGGCCATGCAGGCGGGCGCGGTGGCCAAGCTGTCCATCGCACAGCGGATATACCTGTTGCCGGTGGGCATTTTTGGCGTGGCGATGGCGACGGCGGTGTTTCCGCCGATGGCCCGGGCGGCAGCGGCACACGACATCGAGGAGCTCAAACGGCTGCTGGTGACCGGGCTGCGCAAGACGCTGTTTTTGTCGATCCCCGCGTCGCTGGGGATGATCCTGGTGGCCAAGCCGCTGATTACGATTGTGTACCTGGGCGGGAACGTGACGGAGGACGACATCAACCGGGCGTACTGGGCGTCGATCTTTTTTTGCGTGGGGATCTGGGCGTTTGAGGCGCAGATGGTGATCACGCGGGTGTTTTTTGTGCTCAAGGACACACGCACGCCGACGATCATCGCGCTAAGTATGATCGGGCTGAACTTCGCGCTCAATATCACGCTGGTGTGGTTTTTGCGGGAGGGGGGCATTGCGCTGGCGACCACGATTGCCGCGGTTGTGCAGGGGGCGATCCTCATCGGAATCCTGCGGCACCGTTTGGGACAGTTGGGCACGCGCGGGCTTTTGGTCAATGCGGGGCTGGGGCTGCTGGCGACGGTGGTGATGGTGGAGGTGGGCTACATGCTGTCGGTGATCCCGATGCCCTGGGAGCCCACGGGCATCCTCGTGGCCGACCCGGCGACGCGGCTGCACGCCAAGCTGCTGACGGCACTGGTGAAGCTGCCGGTGCTGGTGGGGGTCTGCGGCGGGATTTATGTGGGGTTGGCGCGGTTTTTGAATTTGGGGGAAGTGGCGGATTTGCCAATCGTGGGGCGGTGGTTCCGCGAACGACCGCGCATCGACAAACCCTTAAACCCCTCAAACCCTTGAACTCCTCCCCCCTCACGCCCACTTCAGATACGCCCAATACCCGCACGCCAGCACCACGCCCGCCAGGGCCATTACCACCACGATTTGCGCACTCATGATGGCGGCGTCTTTGGGCAGGGATTTAAGCGTCGTGACCCGCGTACCCTTGTAGACCACGCTGATCGCCAGCACCAGCGGCACGACCATCCACAGCCAATAGTCGCTCATCCAGGGAAAGAGCGCATAGAGCGGATCGTACAGCGGCGTGAAGGCCAGCCCGTTGCCCAGCGCCGCGCCCAGCAGACTGTGAAGTTGTGTCGCTAGGTGCATCATTTGGACCCCCCCGCCGCCTGGGCCGCCGGGGCCGCCTTGGCTTGTTCCCTGGCCCGCTTGCGTGCGGCGGCGGGGTCTTCGCGCACCGAGCCGGTGATCCGCAGCAGGACGTCAAACATTACCAGCAGGTTGAGCATGCCGGCGATGCCGCAGTAGACGGCACCAAGATCCTGAATTTTGGGGTGGTTGGCGAAGGAGGGATGATCCTGGATGAACTTGATGGTGCGCGCCTGCTCCCTGGCGAGCCGCTGCTCCTCGGTTTCGCCGGGGATCATGGCGGGCCGCTGGCTTTCAAAGAGTAACTGCAGTTGCCCCTTATACTCGGTCGTGCCATCCGGATAGGTATGGTCCCCCAATTCCAGGCGCGAGTTCTTCTCCAACCGGTTGGCCAGGATCATCGGCCAGCCGGAGAGAAACTGCGTGTAGGTCCAGATGGCCTGGTCCGGGGGGTTGATCACGCGGATGCCGCCGATGAGCAGCCCCAGCCCGAAGAGCCCGTGGATCGTGACCAGGAAAATCGCCCCCCGCGCCTTCTGCCCGATCAACAAATGCCCCAGCCCCGGCACCACCCAGGCCAGCACCAGCGCCAGATAGCCCACCGGCCCGGGCCCCTCCTCCACGGGAGCGGCCGGGTTGTAGGCGGAATACTTGTCGGCGGATGATGCCACGCACACCTCAAAACGGTTCCAAGACCCGTTACGATACAGTGGGCGGCGGCTTGTTGCCAGTGGTCAGACGCGTCAGGCGGTCACTTCACATTGTTGAGATGGCCCATGAACAAAATGGACCCGGTCGGCTCATGGCGGATCAGGAACAGGAAGGGGTGATCGGCGCGGAACTCAATCCGGCCGCCGGGCATCGCCATCGAACGCACCATCACCACGGCCGTGGCGGCGGCGGCTTCGGTGCCCTCCTCGTTGACGTCCACGAAGGCCTTGTGGATGACGGCGGAGATGGAGAGCTTGCCGCCGGCGGAGGCCGAGATGCCGGAGAAATCGGCGGCCCGGGTGAAGGCGTCGGTCATGCCCAGGGCCTGGAGTTCCTTGGAGAGTTCGAACTGGGTGGTCATGGTGAAGCGCGGGAGGAAGACTTGGACGGCTTGCCGGCGGAGGCCGGTGGCCCATTTGGCGATGTTGGCGGCGGTGGCCTGTTTTTCAAGGTCCGCCAGGCCGTCGGCTTTCTTGGGGAGAACGATGAGCATGGAAAGCGTGCTGGGGCCTGCGGGGGCACCGCCCCGGGCGCTGGCACCCGCCCCACCCACCGCCGACGAGGGCGTCGGCACCACTGGCGCTCCCTTGTAGGGCAGCGACAATATCTGGGCGTCAGCCGTCTCACCGTAGGCGTACATGGTTCCGCTGGGGGACTTCATCAGGGGAACGGTTTCATCCTTGCCGCCGGCGGCGTGGAACGGTTGATCGGTGGTGGCGTCCTTGGGGAAGGGCGTTTCCCATGTGCCTTTGAAGTAGATGGCGTTGGTCAGCACGAGCGCCGTGCTGGAATCGACGGCGCGCGGGGGGATCAAATCCTTGATTTTATCGTGGGTTTGGGCGGCGATGGCGGTGTTGATCTGCTGGCGCACCCCGTCGGCATTTTTGACAAAATCCACACCGATGATCCCCGCGTCATAGTTTTTTTTGCTGTCGGCCACGAAGCCCGCGGCCAGCGGGAACGTCTGATCGACCCACAGGGCGTTGGCGACGGAGAGTTCAAAGGGGGCGTTCTTGGGATTGAGTTCCTGGGTGATTTCGGCCATGCCGGCCTGGAAATCGCCGCCAATGCCCAGCACCTTGTTCATCTGTTCGGCGGTTTTGCCCTTGGCGCCCTGGGCCGTCATGCCGAGGGCGGCGGAGATGGAGTAGGGCGAGAGGAAGAGGTTTTTGTCGGCGTTGGTTTTGTTGAGCTGGGCGTAGAGATCGCCGGCGAAGCCGTTGTTGCGGCCCGCGGTGTCGGTGGCGGTGGGCGAGGCGGCGGTGGCCATGGAAGATGCTCCAAAAAGGGCCAGGGAAACAGCGGCGGCAACGAGGGGAAAAGTGCGTAACATGAGACAACTCCGCGAAAAGTATGGATGTTCCAGAAATGTTAGACGCATGATACGCCAAAAAGTTCCCCAATGAAAAAGGCCCGCGAGAGGCGGGCTTTATTGAGTCATAACATGTGTGGGGGCAATAGGTTAGGCGTTAATCGCTTCGACCTGCACGGCGAGGTATTTCTGGCGGTGGCCGACGCGGCGGTGGAAGCCTTTGCGGCGGGTGAAGCGTTCGACCCAGATTTTGTCGGCCTTGACCTGGCCGAGGAGCTTGGCGGTGACGGTGGCGCCGGCAACGGTGGGCTGGCCGATCTTAACTCCAGCATCGCCAGACACTAAGAGTACTTTGTCAAAGGTGATGGTGGTCTGGCCTTCGGGGAGTTCGCGGAGGTCGATTTCGAAGCGGTCGCCGACTTCGATTTTGGTTTGGGTGCCGCTGTCTTCGATTACTGCGTATGCCATGAGAAACTCCAATGAAATTGGCCCGATGCCGGGGGGGGGCACGGGGGAAGTCCAGCAGTATTGCGGAAGGCGGGTTTTTTTGCAAGGCGGGCGGCTAAAATATCTGTTTGCGAATAACTTCAAGGAAAGCAGCGTAACGAACACTTTACGATCACTGAAACGTGCATGCCGACCGTGTAAACCCGCATGCCGAGCGGTCTGCGATGCACTGCCGAGCGTGTTAACGTGCATGCCGCGCACCGGGGTCAGCCGCCGATGAGGACGGTGGGGCAGCCGAGCATAATCATGCCGCCGTGGGCGCATGAGTCCATCACGCGCGCGGCGGGCATGCTGCCGATGAGGACGGTGGCGGAACCCTTGAGGATGTTGTCGGGGGGTCCGACGCAGACGCACATATCGGTGGCGCGGGCGGCGGGGAGGCCGCCGATGAGGACGGTGGGGCAGCCGGGGGGGAGGATGGGTCCGCCGACGTGGGGCACCGGGGGCACGCCGGGGGTGACCATGGGACACATGTGCATATCAGAAATTCGTGCGGCGGGGAAGGGCATGGGCGCCTCCTTGGGCGAAAGGGCGGTCAGGCCTTGACCGGAAAATACTCCAGGGCGTAGATGGGGTCTTCGGGTTTTTGCGGGGGGAAACGGGCGGAGACAAGATAGGCGGGTTTGCGGCCCAGGCCCAGCAGGCCCTTGGCCCGGGGATTTTGCAGATCGACGGCGCGGCCGTTGAGGTTGGTGACGGGCGCGGAATAATCGAGAGTGGCCAGGCGGGCGGCGCGGGCAGCGGCCGTTTCGGCGGGGAAGTGGATGTCGCAGAAAAGACTGGCAACGCGCTGGCGCGCGGCGAGTTGATCAGGTGTGTTGCCCTTGGCGCGGGCGAGGGTGTCGTCCTTCATGAGGGCGTCGGCCTTGGCCTGGGCGGCGGCGGCGGAATCGGTCGGTGCCGGAGTAGTTGAAGTCAGGGCAGTCATCACACACGTATCCTGGCAGCGAAGGCCGCCATCAAATCATATCGGGATCATCCCAGAGGAAATTCTGGGCCGCATCCTTGGCGCGCTCATACATCTGGGCATGGCGATCCTCGGGTTTGCCCTGGAGATAGATGATCGCCTGCACGGCCCGGGCGATATTGAAGCCGCATTTTTCCTCCGTGCGCTGGCGGACGACCTGATCGACGGCCTTGCCGAGTTCCTGGCAGACGGGTTCAAGGTCGATTTCCATGGCCTCCTTGCGGAGCATGCGGCCGGCCCAGGTTTCGATGTAATCACCGGAGATGGCCGAGAGTTTCAGATAGATGCGGACGAGTTCGGCGCGGCGCTCGGCGGGGGCCTGTTTAGCGAGCTTGGACTTGGCATCGAAGACGAGGCGCCCACCGGCCAGATCGTTGCGTTCGAGGGCCTGGGCGATCTGGAAGGCGCGCATCTGGTCCTCGCCCTTGTCCTTGGAGAGGGCTTTGGAGCGGACGTCGCCGTTGATGCGCGTGGCGAGCTTGTCGGGGCTGCCAAAGGGGGCGAGCACGGGCAGGGTTTGGAGGAGGAGGGAGAAGGTATCGGCATTGGCGCGGGGGACGAGGGTGGCATCGAAATAATCGGCGGCCCATTTGGCGTCTTCCTCGGCGCCGAGGTCAGCGGCGGCGCGGACGGCCAGGGTGGGTTTGCCGATGCCGTCCCCGGGATCACTTTTTTCGAAGATGGAGCGGAGGTAACGGGCGGCGGCGGGGAGTTCGTAAAACTGGGCGGCCTCCCAGGCTTTGGGCCAGGCGAGGAAGTCGGTGTTGCGCTTGATGGTGGTGGTGAGGAAGAGCGTGACCTGTTCGGGGGCGATGCCGCGGGGGACGCGCGGGGGGTCCGTAACGTCCGCCGAGGATGTAATCGTGGATGAGGGCTTGGGCCTTATCGGGGAAATAACGGACGAAGGTGATGCGCGTCGTTTTCATTTTTTACCATGCTCCAAAGCAGGACGTGCCATTGGTCAGAATACGGGCCGCGGCGCTGAGGGCCTCATTTTTGTCCTTGCCGGGCGTTTTCTTCTGCACTTTGGGATCGGGATCGTAGAAGTTGTAGATGACTTTGACGGGCAGATCGCAGATGCGTTTGGAGGAATCGACGGCGCTGGCGGCGGAGGTGCCGTCACCGGTCATCATTTCGGTATCGCCGCCGGGGGTGCCGGGCTTGGTGTGGAAGCCATCGTGGAGGACGTGTCCGGCCTCATGGGGATAGGAGTAAGGATCGTGGTCGCCGCCATCCATGACGGGGCCATTGGAGCCGCTCTTGCCCATGAGGGCGGCGAAGCGCATGGTTTCCTTGGGCTGGAAGTCGGCGGGCACCGAGGCGCCCGGGATCATGGCCAGGCCGCGGGCGGCATTGCCGAAGACGCCGGCGGAGTTGAGGCCGAAGAGTCCGCCGACGACGTAGAAATCGAGCCGTCCGTCCGAGCCCGGGGCGGTGCGAAGGACGCGGCGGACATCCATGCTGTTGCACAGCAGGGCCGCGAAGGGGGTGTCGATGTTGACCTGGTTGAGATTGACGCGGCAGACGGCGAAGGCGCCGGCGGCCAGCAGGCCAGTATCGGTGGTAACCTCATTGGTGATGACGACGCGTTTGTTGTCGTCGCGGGTGATGAGGATGTCGCAGGAGCCATTGGCGGCGTTGGTGGCGCGGCAATTGACCTCGACGGCGGCCTTGAAGCCGGCGGGCAGGGCGGCCGCGATGCGGGCGCCCACGTCGCCGGGAGTCAGCGGCGTAACCGAGCCGCCGAGGTTGACGGTGACGACCGGATCGGGGGGATCGGCGGCGGCGCGCGGGGGCGAGGTGGCGAGGGTGAAGGTGATGGTGGAGGCGGAGGGGGGGACGGCGGAGTTGACGCCCGAGGCGACGGCCCCATTTTGTTCACCGATGACGATCATGTTGTCATTGGGGGGATCGACGAATTCGATGGTGGGATCGACGAACTGCGGAGAGAGCTGCACCTGGGCATAGAGGCGGCGGAACCACTTCATGGTGCGGCGGCGGAGGTGCTGCTCGGTGACGCCGCCGATGGCGGTGGCGCCCCCGCCGACGGCGGCGCGCACGCCATGGATGCACAATTTGATGCGTTGCTTGTCGGGGGCGATGGGGACGTCCTTGACGGCGGTACACTTGGGATTGCCGGGGCATTTCTGGCGGACATAGGATGCGCGGACGAGCTGATCGAGGATTTCCATCCGGTCGTTGTCGCCGGCGTTGCCGTCGGCCAGGTCGGTGACCAGCAGGGTCTGGTCGGGCACGGCGTCGTGATCCTCGGGATCGACGACCAGGCGCAGATAGGACGAACGATAGCCGACCTTGCTTTTGACGAGCTTGGCCTTGACGGTGACGGAGCGTTTGCCCGCTTCGGCGCCAGTGAAGGCCTCATGATGGTCGAGCTTGCCGGCGGCATCGTAGACCGGCTTGAGGGCCTCAAGCTTGACCTCGACTTCGGCGGGTCCGGCGGGATCGACGACTTCAAGCTTGAAGGCGTCCAGATCGACGTCGCCATTCTTGTCAAAGGTGGTGACGGTGGGGAAGTTTTTGTCGCCGTTGGGTCCGCCATTGGCGGTAATGTAATTGCTGAGGTTGAGGAACTGGGTGGTGGGATCCTGGAGGAAAGGCTTGAACTGGGTACCGTGGACGAAGCGCACGCGCACGGCCGGAGCATTTTTCTTTTTGAAGAGGTTTTGCTTTTTGTCGGGCTTGGAGGGTTTCTTGGGATCGACATCCGGAATCGAGACGACGTCGCCGGGCTGCAACTGGCGGTTCAGGAACGGCTTGCCGGCGTTGCCCGGATCATTGCGCAGGGGATCGCAATCGAGAAAACCTGCGTCGATCGCGAGTGAACACAGCGTGGGAACTGATTCACCCGGATCAGGCTCCTTGATTGTAACAGTGGTTGGCATATCGCGTACACCTCGTCCCGCGGGGGACAACAGGGGTTAACTTTCTTCCACGACGGATTTGTCGAGATTGGGAAACGATATTTTACACTGGCCGGGCTCGAAGCCCTCGACCCGGGCCATGCCGTTGCCATCGGTTGTGCCGGAGGCCACCGAGCCGTCGGGCAGGGTGACCTCGTAAGGCTCGCCGGCGACGGGATTGCCATCGGCATCGACCATTTTCAATTCGATCCAGCTCGGCTCTTTTTTCTGGGCGTCCTCCCCGGCGGCGGCCTGCTCGGAAGTGGGCGGCTTGAAGGGCGTGACCTGCTGGGTGCCGTACTTGCCGGTTTTGGTCTGGCGTTCCCCGGCCTTGACGGACTCGACCTGACCGGGATCGGCGGTGTCGGCGTCGTGGGCCTTTTCGGGCTCGGCGGGGGAAACGATAGTGCCGGGACTACCGGAACCTGGACTGGGCATGACTACACTCCTTGCGACACCATTTAGCGGCGTCTTACGAAAATCGATTCCAATGGTCGCTCCCTGACGATCGCGGCTCTGAAGGATTCCAATGGTCGCTCCCTAACGATCGCGGCTCTGATAAGATGTCATCGGGCATGACAGCGCTCCTTGCAACAGCAATCAGTTAATCATCACCACGCCGCCCTTGACGGTCGTGGTGGCGTCGCCTTTGAGGGTGGCCATGGGGCCGGCGACTTCGACGGTGGCGCCGCCCTTGAGGGTGGCGGCCATGCCGGCCTTGAAGTCGGCGTTCATGCTGCCTTCGATGGCGGCGTTCATGCTGGCCTTGATGTTCATATTCATCGAGGACTTGAGCGTGGAATCGCCCTGGGATGTGGTTTCGAGGGTGGCGCCGCTTTCTTTGCAGTCGACCGAAATCCCCGAGGCGTCGATCGTGATGGAGTTGGTCTTGACCTTGATGGTGACCTTGGTGTTGCCTTCGATGACGATGTTGTCGGCATTGAGATAGTAATCCTTGAGGACCACCTCGGAGTGATTGGCGACGAAATCCTCGATCACGTCGCCCTTGACGCGGAGGCTCTTGGACCCGACGACTTCCTTGGCCTCCTTGCCGCCGACCTTGAGGTGGCGGTCGTTGGTGATTTCCTCGATATGATCGACGTCGACGAGTTCATGGCGCTTGTTCTTGACGTGTTCGAACTTGTCCTTTTCGACGACGAGGTGGCGGTTGTTGCCGATGGATTCGAAGCGGTCGTTCTTGATGCGGATATCGAGGTTTTTCTCGCCGTGGACGAAAATCTGCTCCTCGCCCTTCTTGTCCTCGAAGCGAATCTCGTTGAAGCCGCCGCCGCCCTTGGAGGAGTTGGACTTGAAGGTGGTGATGGTCTGGTGGGTGGGGAGGGCGTAGGGGGGCATATTGACGCCGTTGTAGACGCGGCCGGTGATGATGGGGCGGTCGGGGTCGCCCTCGAGGAATTCGACGATGACTTCCTGGCCGATGCGGGGGATGTTGATGGCGCCCCAGGTGAGGCCGGCCCAGGCCTGGGAGACGCGAATCCAACAGGAGGAGGTTTCATCTTTTTTGGGATCGCGATCCCAGAAGAATTTCACCTTGACCTGGCTCTGGTCGTTGCAATGGATTTCCTCGCCGGAGGGTCCGACGACGACGGCGGTCTGGGGCCCCTGGACGATGGGCTTGGGGGTGAGGCGCTGGGAGCGAAACTCGTACTTGTGGGGGATGCAGGTGACCTGGGCCTGGAAGTTGGGGCCGCCGCTGGCGCGGCCGGTGCCGCCGCCGAGGTCGTCATTTTCCAGTTGATAGGTGATGGAGGTGAGGAGGTATTCCTCGGGGTCGTAGGCGGGGTGGTCCTGGAGGGTGAAGGTGGCGCCGGCGAAGATGCCGCGGGCGGAACTGGCGCCGTGGCAGACGATGTACTGGGCCTCGACCTCCTCGATGCGGGTATTGGCGTAATGGCGGCCCTTATCGGGCTTGTCGTAGCCGCCGGGGTAATCGAAGATTTCGTAGGTGTCGGGATCGTGGGAGTGCTCGACGTTCATGTTGGCGGAGAGGTCGGTCTTGGGCTGGAGGGGGTTGTAGTCGGTGAGAGCGTACTTGTTGGGGGTGATCTCCGTGCCGAGGGTCCAGTTCCAGAGGAAGGCGTCGTGGGTGGATTTGGTGTCGGGCTTGTCGAAATGGAGGTCGGCGTAATCGGGGGCGGGCTTGTGGGCGGAGGGGGCATCGCAGAGGACGAGGTAGTGCTTGCCGTTCTCATGTTCGAAGTAGTAGTAGATGCCCTCGTTTTCCATGAGGCGGGAGATGAAGTTGAAATCGGTCTCGCGGTACTGGACGCAGTAGACCCAGGGGGAATAGGAGCCGGTAAGCTGGTCCTTAAAATCGGAGAAGCCGTGGTCGCTGAAGATTTTCTTGATGATGTCGGGGATGGACTTATTCTGGAAGATGCGGCAATCGGCAAAGCGGGAGAGGAACCAGGCCCAGGGGACCATGACGGCGCGGTAGTAGTAGAGGCGTTTGTGGTCCTTGTTGGATTCATCGAGGGAGAGGAACAGGAAGCGGGAGATGTAGCCGTTGAAGTAGCGGATTTTGTCGCCGGGGCGATTGAGGCGGATGGTGACGTTTTTGCCCAGGATGTCGGCGGAATTGACGGGGGCCTCGGCCATGAGTTCGACTTCAAAGTGGAAGAGGCGACCGAGGGTTTCGGTGCCATGCATGCCCAAGAGCATGAGTTTGTCGTCACCGAGGGGGGTGGCGATTTCCATGGTGCGGTGGGCCTGGGTTCTGATGACTTCAGACATGGGATTCTCCTATACAGCGGAGACGAGGGACAGCGGGGCAAAAGTCAGGCGTCAAGACAATCATAGGTGCATGAAGAGCCCATGGGGGTCCTCCGAAAGGAATCAGTCGTACGCGTAAGTAAACTTGCCATCGGCGACGCCGACATGGACGCGGGCGATGGTGCGGTTGTCGACCAGGCGGGTGAGCATCTCCTGGCCGATATCCGGAAGCATGGTGTTGGTGATGAGGGCCTCGACCATGCGGGCGCCGCGTTCGAGCTCGGAGCAGCGTGCGCCGATGAGCGCCGGCACGGACTCATCGTAGGTGAAGGGCAGCTTGTGGTTGTCGCGGACGCGCTTTTCGACGCGCGAGAGGTTGAGCTTGATGATGAGGCGCATCATCTCCTTGCTGATGGGATAGAACGGCACGACCATGAGGCGGTTGAGCAGAGCGTCGGGGAAGACCTTGGTCATGTGGGGGCGCATGGCCTTTTCCATGGCCTCGGCATCGGGCAGGAGTTCGGGATCCTTGCACATGTTCATGATCACTTCCTGCGAGGTGTTGCTCGGGAGGATAATGATGGTGTTCTTGAAGTCGATGTCGCGGCCCTCGGCGTCCTCCATGTGGCCCTTGTCGAAGACTTCGAAGAAAATTTCGTGGACGTCCGGGTGGGCCTTTTCGACCTCGTCGAGAAGCACGACGGAATAGGGGCGCTTGCGGACGGCCTCGGTGAGGACGCCGCCCTCGCCGTAGCCGACGTAGCCGGGAGGGGAGCCTTTGAGGGTGGAGACGGTGTGGGCTTCCTGGAATTCGGCCATGTTGATCTTGATGAGATTTTGCTCGCCGCCGTAGAGGGCCTCGGCGAGGGTGAGGGCGGTTTCGGTCTTGCCGGTGCCGGAGGGGCCGACGAGCATGAAGACGCCGATGGGGCGCTGGGGGTTGTCGAGGCGGGCGCGGGAGGTGCGGATGCGTTTGGCGATGGTCTCAAGGGCGTGGCGCTGGCCGATGACGCGGCGTTCGAGGATGTCGGCGAGCTTGAGGACCTGTTCGAGCTCATTCTTGGCCATGCGGCCGACGGGGATGCCGGTCCAGTCAGCCACGACGGAGGCGACGCACTGGGCGTCGACGCAGGGGAAGATGAGGGGATTTTCGCCCTGGAGCTTGGTGAGGGTTTCCTGGAGGGCGGCGAGTTCGGCGAGGAGGCGGGTGTTTTCCTCGGGGGAGAGGGCGGGGGAGAGGGCGAGGGGCGCGGCGGTCGCGGTTTTGACGGCGTCGGTTTTGAGGGCGCCGATGGCTTCCAGGGCGGCCTTGGGATCATCGACGGGGAGGGCCTGGGCGCGGAGCTTGCCGCGGATTTCGATGGCTTTGTTGACGAGTTCCTTTTCCTCGTTCCAGCGTTTTTCGAGGCCGGCGAGGCGTTCCTGCTCCTTCTTGAGCAGGTCATGGACTTCGGCGAGGCGGACCTTGTGGTCGTAGCCGACGACGGCTTCCTTGTTGAGGATGCCGATTTCGGTTTCGAGGGCTTCGATGCGTTTGCGGCAGTCATCGACTTCGGCGGGGACGGCGTGCTGGGAGATGGCGACGCGGGCGGCGGCGGTGTCGATGAGCTTGACGGATTTGTCGGGGAGCTGGCTGGCGGGGATGTAGCGGGCGCCGAGCTTGACGGAAGCTTCGATGGCCTCGTCGAGGATTTGGACCTTGTGGTGTTTTTCGAAGGCGGCGGCGGTGCCGCGCATCATGAGGATGGCTTTTTTCTCGTCGGGTTCGTCGATTTTGATATTCTGGAAGCGGCGGGTGAGGGCGGGGTCTTTTTCGATGTGTTTTTTGTATTCATCCCAAGTGGTGGCGGCGACGGTGCGGAGGGTGCCGCGGGCGAGAGCGGGCTTGAGGAGTTGGGCGGCGTCGCCGGTGCCGCCGCCGCCGCCGGCGCCCATCATCTGGTGGGCTTCGTCGATGAAGAGGATGATGGGCTTGGGGGAGGATTGGACTTCGTCGATGATGGCCTTGAGGCGGTTTTCGAATTCGCCCTTCATGGAGGCGCCGGCCTGGAGGACGCCCATTTCGAGGGAACGGAGGGTGACATCCTTGAGGGCGGGGGGCACGTCGCCGCGGGCGATGCGCATGGCGAAACCTTCGACGACGGCGGTTTTGCCGACGCCGGCCTCGCCGGTGAGGATGGGGTTGTTCTGGCGGCGGCGCATGAGGACATCGACGATCTGGCGGATTTCCTCGTCGCGGCCGACGATGTTGTCGATCTCGCCTTTGCGGGCTTTTTCGGTCATGTCCACGGTGTATTTCTTGAGGGCTTCCTGCTTGCCCATCTGGGCGGGGGCGACGGCACCGGAGGCTTCGCCGGGGGCGGCGCCGGCGCCGAGGTCGCCTTCCTTGGAGACGAGATCCTCCTCGGGGCTTTTGGCGACGATCTTGGCGAAGTCGTCGGTGAGCAAATCGGGCTTGATCTTTTCAAACTCGCGGCTGACGGCGTAGAGGTAGCCGCGGAGGGAGTTTTCCTTCACCAGCGCCACGACCAGGTGGCCGGTGCGAATCTTGGGGCTGTTGTACATGAGGGAGGCGTATTTCCAGCCGGCTTCCATGAGCATGCCG